>MFOC01000004.1 GCA_001782235.1 Candidatus Levybacteria bacterium RIFCSPHIGHO2_02_FULL_40_18 | reverse complement strand
CAAAATGCCTTGGCGGGACTTGGCGGAAATACCAGTCCGAGCCCGCTCCAAAGGCGCGGGCGAGGTCAATCTTTCTTCAAATTCGGAATTGTGGACCGTACCAGATTCGGACTGGTGACCTCTTCGATGCCATCGAAGCACTCTACCAACTGAGCTAACGGCCCAATGTAATTCCACCACCGCTGTCTCGCTACCGCTCGCAGCCGGTCTCCCTCGCTCACGCTCAGTCCGACCCATGGATACGGTATGCCACTTACCTATAGGCCCAGGTTGTGCCGCGGGGGAGAGTCGAACTCCCACGCCCTTGCGGACAAGGGCTCTTAAGGCCCTCGTGTCTACCATTCCACCACCGCGGCAAGTAACCTATGTATTTTACTTGAATTCGAACTCCGCTTCAACACATTTGAAATTTGAAATTGGAAATTTGAAATTTAATTGTGGGGTGGTGGTTTAACTCCAAAGGTTCGGAGGGAATAGTCAAGGAGATCCTTCATTTCCCCACGTCTGCTTTGCGAATTTAAAAGCACTGCGATTATTTTGTGCCCGCCATATTCTAGATACGTTATGAGGCAAAGTCCCGCCTCATCGGTATACCCGGTTTTAATTCCTTTGACCCCGGGATAGGATGTTAAGAGATTTGTTTCGTTAAAAAGATAGATATATTTATGCTTGTCGGTATAGGGGATTTCATATTCAACGGTAGAAACAACTTTTGCAAAAGTGGGATTTTCAAGTGCGTATTTTGTCATAACAAGAAGATCGTATGTTGTAGAGTATTGATATCCGTCCCCCTCAAGACCTGATGGGTTAGTGAAATGCGTATCGGACAGACCTAAATCTTCAACTTTTTTATTCATTAAATAAATAAAATTTTCCCTACCGAAACGGCTTCCTTGCGTAATAGTTTCCGCGGCATCATTACCGGAATGCAAAATCAGGCCGTATAAAAGATCCTTAAGTGTGTATACTTCACCTTCTGATAGACCCATTGAGTTTTCGCCTACCTGAGCTGCCTTCTGCGATACGGTATATTCCTTTGTTATATCATCATTTTCAAGTGCAACAATTGCCGTCATGATTTTGGTCAAAGATGCCATTGGTAATTTTTGCTTGAGATTTTTTTGATATAGGAATTTATTAGTGGTCAAATCATAAGATATAGCAGCTTGTGCCGTAATCACCGGTTTTTTCTCATTTGATACGACAAATTCATCTTTTGGTCTCCAAAAAGTGTTATTTCCCAAAACGCTTGGGAAAACCTTGGTCAAAAACGCAGGCAAAGGGGATTTTATAGACAACCCATCCTTTTCAAGAAAATTCGAATTTAAAAGCGGATAGCCAACTGAAACTAGAACAAAAACCGCGACGAGAAAAACCAGGCTCGAAAGCCTCATATGGATAAATTATACCAGTTATGCTATGATTCGTTCTTATGGCTAGAACAACCAATTACCAAAAACACGTAAGCGCAAATCCTTTGCAGCGTTTTTTGATAGATAATTTTTATAGAGAGCTTTTTCGTACAATCAAACCTCTTAAGCCAAAGAAAATTCTGGATGTTGGATGTGGTGAGGGTTTCACTTTAATTAAGCTAAAGCACGAGAAAGTTGGAGAGAAATTTGAAGGCGTTGACAACTCGGACGAAGCGCTAACGCTTGGCAAGAAACTTTATCCTAAGCTTAATATCAATAAGGGCAATATTTATAAGCTGCCATACAAAGACAATTCTTTTGATCTTGCGATCTGTACGGAAGTGCTTGAGCATATAAAAGATCCCGAAAAAGCTTTGTCTGAACTTAAAAGAGTGTCAAGTAAGTATATTGTGCTTTCTGTTCCCAATGAGCCCTTTTTCATACTTGCGAACCTACTTCGAGGGAAATACCTAAAAACTTTCGGTAACCACCCTGAGCATGTAAATCACTGGACGTCACAATCTTTCAAAAGATTTATTCGGGAGAATGGCCTTAAAATATCCTGCGTCCGACACCCTTTCCCCTGGACTATAATCCTTACCCGAAAATAACGGCCTATTCTTGTATAATATCCATGTATGTTCCAAAAAATAAAGAATTTTTTATATTTTCCGTTGGCGCACTACTTTCGTTTCTTTGCCAAAAATAAACTTGCACGCTGGAAACCCCGGATAATTGTGGTGACAGGGTCAAGTGGCAAAACAACCCTACTACACCTTCTTGAAGCTCAGCTCGGAGAAAAGGCTTGCTATAGTCACCACGCAAACAGTTCTTATGGAATCCCGTTTGATATCTTAGGTCACTCGAGAAGAACGTTAATGTTTTACGAATGGTTCGCGCTTTTTCTAAAAACACCATTCCTTACCTTCTCCAAAGTCCCAAAACAAAAAATTTATATTGTTGAGGCGGATTGTGATAGGCCGGGCGAAGGTAAATTTTTATCAACTTTACTTGCGCCAGAGGTGACTATCTGGCTTTCTTCATCCCGCACTCACAGCATGAACTTTGATAAACTTATTGACCAGGGGAAATTTAAAAATGTAGAAGAAGCTATTACTAATGAATACGGATACTTCCTTGAAGCAACAGGGAAGCTCGCTATTGTAAATTCCGATTCGGAGCTAATTAATAAGCAGCTTCCCAGATATCAAGCTAAAAAAATCGAAATTTCGAACAAAAGCCTTCAAAAATATGAAGTCTCAAAAGGTGGTTCGACATTCAAAATTAATAACAATGCCTATAAGTTTAAATTTTTACTTCCCGAGGCTACGTCATATTCAATTTTAGCAGCTTTAACCTTAACAGAATATGTCAATTTACCACCCGATACTTCATTCCAAAAATTCAAAATGCCACCTGGTAGGAGCAGCATATTCAAAGGAATAAAAAATACAATAATTGTTGACAGTTCTTACAACTCGAATTTTGAGTCTGCGTCGGAAATAATTAATATGTTTAACAAGATAGGCGCGGGTAAAAAATGGGCTGTTGCGGGCGATATGCTTGAACAAGGAAAGGAAGAGGAAGAAGAACATAAGAAACTAGCAAATTTAATTGTCGCTTCAAATTATGAAAGGGTTGTTTTGCTTGGGCCAAGAATTATAGGGCATGGGCTTGAGATACTTAAAAAACACTACGGTGATAATGTTGTTGCGTTTATGTTTCCAGGGGAGGTATTGGATTATCTTAAAGATAATCTTGCGGGCGGAGAAATGATTCTATTTAAGGGAGCACGTTTTCTTGAGGGCGTAATTGAAAACCTGCTCGAGAATAAAGAAGATGCGGCAAAACTTGCAAGAAGGGAGAAGGTATGGGAGATAAGAAGGAGAAAATGGGACCTTTAATTATACTTCACGGATGGACATATTCGATTGAGAAATGGAAACCATTTCTAAGGCTATTTGAGGAAAGCGGGGTGGAGTATAGGGTGCTTAAAATTCCGGGCTTAACAGTCCCCTTAAGCCAAGTGTGGAGTTTAGATGATTATGTTGACTGGCTTAACCATCAAATATCCAATATCGAGCACCCAATATTTATCCTAGGTCATTCAAACGGTGGACGAATTGCAGCCGCATTTGCTGCAAGATTCCCTGAAAAGATTTCGAATTTAATATTAATTGATGGTACAGGAATTATTCGTCGTGATTTTAAAAGCTTGCTGAAGAAACATGTCTTCGCGACGGCTGCGAAAATAGGCAGGAAAGTAACGAAATCTGACTCAATTCGAAATCTTTTTTATAAAGCGGTCGGAGAACAAGACTATAATAAAGCGGATCCTATTCTGAAAAAGACTATGCTTAACTTAATCTCACAGGATTTGGAACCAGTATTTTCCAAGGTTAAAGCGCCCACATTAATTATTTGGGGGCAAAATGATACAATCACGCCTGTTTCAGACGGGGAAAAGATACATAGTCTTATTCAAGATTCGAAATTAAAAATTATAGAGAATGCAAGTCACTCTCCTCAGTTCACGCACCCAAAAGAAGTATCCGAAATCATAACCAAATTTTTAGCTAATAGCCAATAGCTAATCGCTAATAGCCAATTTATGAATATTTTTAATTCTCTTGGATCAAATTACGACGCACGCTACGTATTAAAAGCGCTTTTCTCAGTTGGCTCAAGAAAAGATATTAAAGATTTGAGAAATTTGCATGAAGAGAAATACCACGGCAAGGCGATCCTCTTTTACAAAGGGCGGGAAGCCTTAACATTCGCGCTCAAAATACTTAATCTGCCAAAGAAGAGTGAGGTAGCCATCAATGGATTTACATGTGTCGCAGTCTTTAATGCGATTAGATACGCAGGATTTGAAGCTCTTTGTCTTGACCTTGATGAAACTGGCGGCTTGAATTTTACGGCAAAAACTCTTGAGAATTCATTAAAATCTAACAAAAACATAAAGGTTGTTATTGTTCAAAATACGCTTGGTTACCCCTGCGATATAGAAAAAATCGAAAAACTATGCCGCAAACATAAGCTTATTCTAATAGAGGATCTGGCGCATTGCGTAGGAACTGTCTATAAAGATGGACGCGAGGCAGGAACTGTAGGTGATCTTGTAGTTCTGTCTTTCAGTCAAGACAAAATGATTGATGCTGTTTCAGGAGGGGCACTTATTGTTCGTAATGAAAAATATAGAGTTCCTGAACCTAAGTTTAAGACTCCCATAAATCAGTGGAAAGACAGATTCTACCCACGATTTACCTACAGGATTCGCCTCTCGTATAGCTTGGGCTTGGGTAAACCCTATCACTTTCTTCTTAAACGCCTGAACCTTATGCCAAACGTTTTAAACGAATCATTCTACGACTATCATTCACTGCCCAAATGGTATTGCAAGATGGTTTTATACGAATTCTCACGACTTAATGAACAACTTGCGCATAGAAAAAAGATCGCGAATATTTATGCTTCGAAACTACCTAATAAGGTACTCATGTTTGATCGCGAAAAAACCAAAAAAGCTGTATCTTTATCTTCAAATCTTCGTTTCCCTGTTTTTCTCGACAATAGGCTTGGGCTTATTAAAAAACTTAAGAAACATGGTATTTACCTATCCGACATTTGGTATACCGATGTTGCGCCGGAATGCCCTAACGCAGTTGCTGACTCAAAGATAATCCTTAATCTCCCAACACACATTAATGTTTCGGAACAAAATGCCAAAAGAATATCCGATTTAATAAACCAATGGATACAAAAATAATAGACAAAAAGAGTGAGTGGGAGGGCTTTATTGCTAAACATCCCGAAGCAAATTTTTTACATTCCTGGTATTGGGGAGAATTCCAGAAGCAAATAGAAAGGGAGGTCATCCGCGTAGGTTTTTATTCGAACACAAAACTTGCGGGCGTAATGCTTGCAATTGTCGAACCTGCAAAAAGAGCAAGATATTTAATTGTACCGGGAGGACCCATTATTGACTGGAACAACAAAGAATTAATCACTTCTTTTGGCAAGGAACTTTGGAACTTGGGAAAGATCCATAATTGCGTATTCGCGCGCGTCAGGCCCCAACTTGAAGATAATGACTTCTCGCGTAAGACCTTTCGCAAGCTTGGTTTTTCTAATGCTCCTATGTATTTACACGCGGAACTTACCTCTCAATTAGATATAACGAAAAGTGAAGATGAACTCTTAAGAAACATGCGGAAGGCAACTCGATATGAAATCAAGAAAGCCTTATCTCTTGGAATTAAACTTGAAAAGGATGGGGACAAAAACATCATTGACTTTTACAAACTCCAGATTGATACGGCAAAAAGGCAAAAATTTGTGCCCTTTTCAAAGAATTTCCTCGAGAGTCAATTCGACATCTTCATTAAAAACAATGAAGCAATTCTCTATACCGCAAAATATAAGAATAAAACTTTGGCACAAGCATTCATTATTCTCTACGGCCAAGAAGCTGTGTATCATTACGGTGCTTCGACGAAAGAGGGTCGAAAGTTCCCTGGTGCATATTTAATTCAATGGGAGGCAATCCGTGAGGCAAAAAAACGAGGCATGATTCGATACAATCTATGGGGTGTCTCACCGCTCGACTCAAACGACCATAGATTTGCTGGACTTTCACTTTTCAAACGAGGTTTCGGATGTACGGATTTTGCTTATCTCCCTGCCCAAGACCTAGTCTTCAACAGATCTCGGTATTTAATTAACTACCTTATTGAAAAATCCCGAAGATTCCTCCGAAGGGTATAGGTCAGTTGTCAGTCGTTAGTTGTCAGTTGTCAGTTGTTAAATGTCGCGCGTGAGCGCATGTTTCACTGCGGCGTGGTCGCTCCACGGTTCTTCGCCACGCCCTAAATTCATTGATTTTTCGTGGCCTTTGCCTGTAATAATAATAGTATCGCCCTTTTGAGCAATTCGAACAGCTTTACTAATTGCCTCTTGACGATCGGACAGTTCGAACAATTCGCCCTCAAAGTTTTTAATCCCCAGTTTTATTTGAGCGTTTATATCTTCTATTTTTTCTGAACGAGGGTCTTCGGCTGTTAAAATTATAACATCCGAATGTTTAGAAGAGATTTCTCCCATCAACGGCCTCTTAGATTTATCTCTTTGCCCAGCCGCTCCAAACACGTGAATTAACCTCCCGCGTGTTGTTTTTTTGACCTCGGGAAGTACATTTCCGAATGCGTTTGGTGTGTGAGCAAAATCAATAATCACTCGAAATTGCTTATCATAAACTACCTCCTGTCTTCCTTCAGGCATTTTGAATGTCGAAATTGCTTTTTCTATAACTTTTTTGTCAATGCCGATAATTTTAGCTACAGAAACAGCGGCAAGGAAATTTGAAATATTAAATTGAGTGTGATTTGGAAATTTAAAACCATTCTTATTATTTATGGAGTATGTTCGAACATCCTTGCCCTTAAGAATAGCCTTCAATGGTTCGTACGATTCGTCATTTTTGTTTAGAATCGCAATCTTTGCCTGTCTTAAGAGTTTGCTTTTTGTTTTAAGATAATTCTCATAAGTTCCGTGGTAATCTAGATGCTCAGGTGATACATTAGTAATAACTCCAATTTTAAAATCTATTCCATGGACTCTATTTTGATCAAGAGCATGAGAAGTAACCTCAAGAACCAAATAATCACAATTATTTTTAATTGCTTTTTTAATGTATCGCTGCATCCAAAACGTGGATGGCGTAGTGATGTGAAGACCCGTATCGAAAACTTCCTCTCCTATCTGGGCCACTACGGTTGTAATCATAGCAGGATTTAATCCGGCAGTCCTTAAAATGTGGAATATAAGACTTGCCGTTGTTGTCTTACCATCGGTGCCCGTGACTCCGATCGTAAAAATCTTTTCTCCGGGTCTACCATACAAAGAGCTAGCAAGAGTAGCCTGCCACCCATGCAAAAAATTCTTAATTTTGCGAATCATCTTCTAATTTTATCATTTTACCCCGTGAGATACGAAGTTATCTCACGGGGTTGTAATTTTGTAATCTGGTATATTGACAGCAAATCAAAATTATGCATATGCTTAAGTTGAGTAGAGGTCCGCCTAAGCTTAACGTTCGGCTTTTCAGTATTATTCACGCCTCATGTTGCGCTTGAGCAGCGGGCTTAAGAATCTCTAAAGCTCATAAATTCGCTAAGAGCTTCTAAAGGAGGTGATAAATTTGAAAGCACTACATTTAGCAGCCTACACTTTGCTTTGGGTTGGCGGTCTTAACTGGGGCTTGGTTGGACTTTTTGATTTTAATCTTGTGAATTCATTACTAGGCTCGGCTCCGGCTATAGAAAAATTGGTTTACGTGTTGGTTGGTGTTGCAACCGTTTATATTATTGCAACCCATATGAATGACTGTAAGGTTTGCAGCAAGTCATAGGTGTCGAGTTAATCTGATCAACTGGCTTCGGGACTAGGATTCGAACCTAGATAAACAGATCCAAAGTCTGTTGTCCTACCATTAGACGATCCCGAAATAATTTTCCTTATTGTAAGCGTGAGCGGGGAACGGGCATCGCACCCGCGACCTCTTCCTTGGCAAGGAAGCGTTCTACTACTGAACTACCCCCGCACTAAACAAATTTCAAATTGTGCCGAAGCGGTGAATCGAACACCGATAACATGTTCTTCAGACATGCGCCTTGACCACATTGGCAACTTCGGCAGAAAAATATTATATAGCTTGTGGACGATGAGGGACTTGAACCCCCGACATCTTCGGTGTAAACGAAGCGCTCTACCAACTGAGCTAATCGTCCATGAAGTGTGGGCCTGAGAGGACTCGAACCTCCACGCCATTACTGGCACATGCACCTCAAGCATGCCTGTATACCAATTTCAGCACAAGCCCAAAACTGACTATATTTTATCAGAATTCGGCCGCATTACAACCTCAAAATGGTCAGCGAGAATCTGCCGTAAATCTGCGAAAATCCAATTAAATCCTGGTATAATAATTCATTAATGGAATTAGGTTTTATTCTTTTAACGATCCTCGGACTAACTTTATTTGAAATAATCACATCGGTTGATAATGCAATTATAAACGCCGAGGTTCTCTCCGGAATGGGCAAACGCGCCCGACGGTTTTTTCTTACCTGGGGAATTTTATTCGCGGTGTTTGTTATTCGTGGACTTCTACCTCTTTTAATAGTGTTTCTTGCAAATCCGTCTCTTGGCTTGATTGGTGCTTTCACTGCAACATTTTCAGGAAATCTTGAAACTACTCAGGCAATAGAAGAATCTTCCCCTGTTCTTTTAATCGGCGGCGGGACTTTTCTCTTGTTTTTGTTCTTTAATTGGCTTTTTCTTGAACCTAAACATTATGGACTACGGGGTGAGTACTTTTTTGAACGTCAGGGGGCGTGGTTCTTTGCCATTGTTTCGATTTTGCTCTCAATCATTGTTTGGTTTGCATTGGAAAAAAACCCAATGATGGCTTTTGGGGCGGTTCTTGGATCAACAGCGTTCTTTATAGTCCATGGATTCAGACAATACGCAGAACAAGAGGAGAAAAGACTATTATCGGGAGGGATGTCCGATGTATCAAAGGTGGCCTATCTTGAGGTTTTGGATTCAACTTTTTCGATAGACGGAGTAATAGGAGCATTCGCGTTCACCCTATCTGTCCCTATAATTCTTCTTGGAAACGGCCTAGGCGCGATAGTCTTAAGACAGCTTACTATCTCAAACATTGAGCGAATCAAAAAGTACAAATATCTTAAGAATGGCGCAATGTATTCTATTTTGTTCTTGGGAATAATAATGGTATTAGATAGTTTTGGCTACCATATCCCCCCTTATGTTACTCCAATAATTACGTTTGGAACAGTAGGATATTTCTTTTATAAATCTCGAATCGAGCTACGCGACCTCGAAAAAGCTCTTGAACCACGACGCGATTCTTAATCTTAAATCTTACTTACGTCTGAAACTTAAAGGCTGACTATGACTGCGCTCATCACAATCATGTTTACCAACTGATAACCAGCGGTTATGCTCCAGTAATTCCATGGCCTCTTCTCAAATAATACCGCACCCAGAACTACAGGGGCTATAAATCCAAGCCATGCCCAAAACGCCACTGTAGCTCCTGAAGTATAATCTCCCGCTCCAAAAACACCGAGCAAAATAGAAAGTACATATGCCTGAACAACCGCTCCTACAAACATCAAACCAAACATTTTTGGCGCGTTCTTCTTTGTGTCTTCTTTCATCTCGCTTTCAGAAAACCCCACAGATTTTAACCATGGCTTTCCAAAAAGAGTCATAGAGTACCAAACAAATCCAAGAACTAAAGCTGCAACTCCCGCCACAATAAGCTCGATATAGTTTATATTTTCAAACATTCATATCACCCCTATCCGGCCGAAAAATCGAACCTAATTCGAAAGTAGAGCTTTTTTAACCTCTTGTCAATAGCCAAATTATCCCATTTTTGAAGCTAAAACTGATGCTAAATATATATAAATATTAAAAATGCTAAAGTAAGAAATGTGAAGCCAGTCAAACAAGAAAATCCTCTTGGATGCGCTGTCGCGTGCGGGGCCTTTATACTTCGGACAACCTACATTGAAACACTAAGCATGTTCACTAATGGCCATGAGAAGGCAAATACTATCGGGTTCATTTGTAAAGAAATAGTAACTGCCTTAAACTTAGCTGGTTTTAAATTCGAATATAAATATATAAAAAGTGCAATTAGAAATAAGATCTATCAATCAAATACCATTGTCTTTTTGCGAAGATCGAAAAAATATCCTTATGGCCATTATTTAGTTCGAACAAGCAATAAATGGATGGATTCGTGGATTAATTTCCCTAACGAAAAAATAAAAGCAGGATATAGAACACGGCTACCCGAAAAGCCAATCTATGCCATTTCCCCGATTTAAGATGAGGTTGAAGAAAAGGCGTAAAGCTAGACAGCTAGACAACCCTCCGGGTTGCTTAGGTTGGAACGCGTTTTTTTACAGACCTATATCTTGCCTGTGATAAAATATATAAAGGCCGGGATGGCGAAACGGTATACGCGCAGCGTTCAGAACGCTGTGTCCGCAAGGACGTGGAGGTTCGATTCCTCTTCTCGGCACTGCCTCCTTGTCCTGAGCGAGCCTAAACGAGTCGAAGGATTGACAATACTTGCCGGATGTGCCATTATTAATTGATAAATGAAGCGGCTCTTCCTGCTTGGAGTCTATTTTACAATGACTCCGCTATTTATTTTTGTGCTGATTTTTTATCAGCTCTTCCTTCTCCACCAACATAGTAACGTCTCGGGGAAAGTTCTTGGCGCTTCAACACAGAAGGTAGACTATCAGGCAATTCCCGAAAGAAGCTCCGCAACGGAAATTAAAGTCTCGGCAAGTGAAGCTCGAGTAGACGTACTTAAGCAATTCTTTGGAAGATATAACTCGCCCCTTGAAGACTATTCCGAATTCATTGTTCAAGCTTCGGACAAATACAATCTTGACTATAGACTTCTGCCAGCAATTGCGATGCAGGAGAGCACGCTTTGCGAAAAAGCACCAGCCAATTCCTATAATTGTTGGGGATTTGGAATATACGGGGGTAAGGTAACCAGATTTGAAAGTTTCGAACAAGCCATAGAAACAATTGCCAGAACATTGTCCCAAAACTATCATGCGCAAGGCTTAATTGAGCCTGTCGATATAATGTCACGGTACACCCCTTCAAACACGGGAGAATGGGCAGAGAATGTCTCGTTTGTGATGGAAAGAATATCAGCCTCACTTTAGCCACGAATTAGCATCAAATAGGCCTGTAGTAAAGACTTGACAGAACCTATAGTTTTTGTTATAATGCGCTCTAGATCCTAAGGTAGCCCAAAACTACTTTAGGATTTTTTGATGGGTCGGACTGAGCGCAAGCGAAGGAGATAACGCTGCGAGCGGTAGCGAGATAGCGGTGAACCCAAATCTAAAAACCTCAAGAATTTATCCTTCTGTTTTTGTAATCATCAAGTTCCGGCAAAAATTTTTTGCCCGACTTGAACAATTACGGAAACTAACATGAAACAAATATTTACACTCATTGCTCTAATTTTTGCTGCGATTCTTACCTCGCATGATGTTTATGCGCAAGAAGTACGTTCAGATTCTGCAAAACTTGATCCTGTAATTAGCGTGCAAAAAGATTATTCTCTTGATACAAGAACGGTAGCTGTTCGAAATGTTTTCAAAAGATATAATTCGCCTCTTGTTGACCAAGCGGCTTTCTATGTTAAATATGCTGATGAATTCGGCGTAGACTGGAAGCTTTTACCTGCAATTTCGGGTCTTGAATCTACATTCGGACGATTCCTTATGCCCGGATCTTACAATGCCTATGGGTGGGGCGGAGGACGAATATATTTTGAATCTTGGGAAGACGGGATTAGAATAATTACTAAATCTATACGCGAGAATTATATGGATCGTTGGGGCGCAACAGATGTTTGGTCAATCGGCCCAATCTATGCCGAATCGCCCACATGGTCAGTCAGGGTCAATAGGTTCATGCAGGAAATCGAAGCAGAATACCAAAGTCTCTCGACCTTCAAAATGGCGCTAAATATCTAAAATCCTTTATAATTACACCTACTATGAAACACGGCATAGAATCGGACCTTGGAAACACTGAAAGACTACATTCATTCACCGAGCATACTCTTGGGTGCTTAGCTTCTAATATCAAGAATGGAATTTTAAAGAACCCCTCCCAGAAACGAGTGAGGGTTGTGGCCATAGGAGGGTATAATGCGCTTGGAAAATCTGCCCTTGCAGTTGAATTAAGTGCTCAATTAGGGGAGGCAACAATCCTACCGACAGACTCCTTTTTACCAGATAGAAAAACTCGCCGAGAGCTTGGACTCCCGGATGATGATCCTGCTACACTCGATACAGATGGCTTAACTGATGCATTGCAAAAGCTTCAAGAGGGAAAATATGCTTTTATAAGACCATACGACCATTCAACAGGACAACACTTAAACCTCACACGTTTGGTACCATCTAGATTTATTATTCTTGACGGGACATCATCCCTTCATCCAAACATAAGTAGCTTTGTGGATTTTCGCATTTTTCTCTCTGCGCAACCAGATGTTTTGCTCGAATTATTAAGACAAACTTGTCTTAATGAAAGAAACTATTCAGAAGATGAATTCAACAAGTTCTGGGATGAGTACAGATCTTCCTCCAGAGAGTTCGTAAATCCCACTAAAAGATACGCGCATGTTGTGGATGTAACGTTGTCAAGAAAATTCAAAAGCCCGCTAATAAGGACTTGTTCAGAATCAGGCTGATCCAAGAGACGATTTTGTGCCGGAGAGAGGAATTTCTTTGGCAAGCTCAGGGTAAACGAACCTGTGCCTGCACTGAGCGAGCGCAAGCAAGTCGAAGTGCTCGAGGGGAGAGTCGAACTCCCATATCCTTACGGACACTGGCTCCTAAAGCCAGCGCGTCTACCATTCCGCCACCCGAGCCCTATGCGTGCCTGCCTTGAGCGTAGTCGAAAGGTCTACCGTTCCACCACGTCCGCGAGTCAGCCTTAATTATACTAGAAACCGAACCCAAAATCATATATAATATCAGCCATGGCAAAAAGTTCGACCCAACCCCCAACAGACCAAACCGCCCAAAAGTACACTCTTGATAGAAAACCTGATGGGACAATTGCAATTAAAATTGTTGTTCCAGCGAAAGAAGTTGAACGCGTTCGGGAAGAAATAGTCGGTGAGCTTGTTAAGTCAATTGAACTCCCAGGCTTCAGAAAGGGAGCGGCCCCAAGAAAGCTTGCGGAAGAGAAGCTGAATCAAGAAACTGTACGAGAAGAAGTTTTGAAAAAAGTCTTAACAGATGAGTATATCGCGGCGGTAAAAAATTCGAACATTAATCCCATTGTGAATCCCCGAATTCATGTTGAGCAGTTTGCAGAGGGTACAGACTTGATATTCGAGGCTGAAACCTGCGAGGCACCGGAGGTTAATCTTAAGAATTACAAGGAAGAGGTTAGAAAAATAAAACCAACTCCTAAAATAGTAATTCCAGGAAAAGAAGAGCCGAAGGAAGAAGCGGGCAAAAAAATGGATGAAATACTCGCGGCAGTATTAAATGTTGCCCAAATTCAAATCCCACGAATCTTAATCGATCAGGAAACAAATCGACTTCTATCTCAGCTCATTGACGAAATCAAAAGACTCGGTGTAAGCCTCGACCAATATTTATCTTCAAGAGGTAAGTCTGAAGCTGACCTTCGAAAAGAGCATGAAGAAAGGGCAGAAAAGGACTTAAAACTTGAGTTTCTGCTTCGAAAAATCGCAGACGAGGAGAAGATAACCGTAGAGCAGAAAGAGATAGACGAGGCCCTTGCCGCAATAAAAGATGAAAAACAAAGAAACGATATAGCCCAAAACCCCTATTTAGTCGCATCAATCATCCGCCAGCAAAAAACTCTCGACCACCTTTCGAAAATTTGATAAAAGTGGTATAATACGGCTGTTATGCAAACCAAGCTAAAAAGAAAGCAGCAATTCGGAGAGGAATCAATTGAATCCAAACCTCGCAACGCAGTATCTGAGCCTACAACTTTCACGGATGAGGCTAAAAAATTATGGAATGACATGCTTAAAAGCACCAATCAAGATATTGTGGGCGGATCATTAGGCTCGGTTTCTGAACAACTCCTTGGACTCCCTGAATCAGGCGAACAGCAACTGATTGAAGGGCAGGAATTATTTCTCGAAACAAAGAAAAATCAGGAGAAAATACAAACCACAGCAGAACACATGGAATACGTAGGACGGGATGTCATGAATGTTGAAAGAAGTGGTGAAACAAAAGTCGAGATGGAAGTAAAACGAGGAGTAGAAGAGATTCGTGCAGAAATTCAAAAACTTGTTAAAACATCAAAGCTTGTTGAGAGAACAGTCAAAGACGCGACTGCTGAAAAAGCTCCTGTCAAACCCGGGAAATATCACCTTTCTTTCTTTGAATTTGTTTTGGGCGTGATTCGTGATGCAACTCGAAAACTTGAGGATACTGTTCATTTTGGCGCAGTCTTTACAAGCAAAAAACAGCAAAGTAAATATTGGAACTCTTACAAAAAGCACGGCACACAATTCGGCCTCTCAGGCGAACGCACAACCGCTACTCAAACCGGATAACCTTTTTCCCTTTATCAACTTTAACGGCCGTATTATTTACAATCGGGCTCGAGCCTGATAGAATTATAAAACTTCGGGGTTTACCCTGAGGTATTCGAAGGGCTCATAGCTCAGTTGGTTAGAGCGTTACATTGACATTGTAAAGGTCAGAGGTTCGACTCCTCTTGAGCCCACACGGATAAACGCAATCCAATTCTTCGCTTTATGTCTAAAGAACCATTTCTAGGCAGTAATAAATACTTAGCATATTTAGAGCCTGGAAAGAGACACTTCCTTGCTGCAGATAAACCAGTCGAGCAGCTGCTAACACCTGGAGCAATTATAGGCTATGGGGAATCCATGAAGAGGAAAAAATATGAAGAAACACATGAGGTGCCGCAGGACGGAAAACCAAAAGTAGTAATAGCCGGAAGTTTTAGGTACAAAGCGCAAATTGACGCGCTAATTGATTTGTTTACTGAAGAAGAGATCAGGGTTCTTGCACCGCCTAAAGGTAGAGTTGTCAGACTAATAAGTGAGGGCTTTAAGCTTCTTGACGGAGATGAAGAAGTCGATGAGTCAGTTGCAGAAATGGAGCTTGAAGGAAGATTTCTTGAAGCAGTAAGCAATGCTGATGTGCTATATCTATACAACCCTAAAGGCTACATTGGAAATACTGTAAGGTGGGAAATTACTGTTGCGACTACAATGTGTCATTTACCTATATTCGCACTGGAAGAGCTGCGGCGCAAAGATAAAAAGAAATTAGGGATGGCTTCGCGAATACCGGCTCTTGGTCCTAAGGAGTTTACCCAAGGGCTGAAAGATAACAAATTGGACACTTCAGGTCAGAGATTTTATCTGCCTAAAACCCGAAGGCCAAGAACTAGGATTTTCCCTTTTACCGATCACACGGGTAGACGAACTTATATGATTGACACCTCCGATTGGGGATAAAATCTTGCTATACTAAATTAGGTGAATAGAATAGGGGCTTATCAAATTCTTCAGGCTTGCTAAGATACCTTGGGCTTATAAAGTGCAAGTATAAAAACTCAGGTGCAATCGTAAGACACCCCGAAGGTGTTTGCCGTTGATACCTTCGGAATTCCTAATAATACTTTATACTTAATACTAAATACTCTATACTTACTCTAGATGGCAAAGAAAAATAGAATTAACATTAAAAACATTTTTGCTACAAATTTCCTAGGAGGAATCGCATGGGGCCTTGGCGCAACAGTTGGTCTTGCTGTTGTCCTAACTTTACTTGGTCTTTTTATTAATAAATTGAATCTAGTACCGATTGTAGGATCTTTTATCGCGGACCTATTAAAACCCGGATTACAAAACAACTCTCAATTCGGGAGGTAATTTCGAAAAATTGATCTATTGTTTTGCTTTCAAAATTTCTATATATTAGTCTTATGAAAAAGAGAAATACTTCGATCACCATATCGGTACTTCGAACAGAGCTTAAGAAAAACCGTAGTGAAATAATATCTTACATTGATGAAAAGAATAAGTCTCTTGAAAAGCGCATAGATACTCTAGAAAAGATGGATCATTTACATATCTTATCAAGTAATATTCATGTTGAGGCTAGTTTACGGAAAACAGTTGAGGCGGAAATAAGAATTGCCAAAGATGAAATCAAGCAACAGATTACAGAGTTTAAGGATTTGATTTTAACAACAGTTGACCCACTACTGCAAGAGCTTGAAACCAGAGCGGAAGATCGCGCCATTGCTTCGCAACAATCAGAAGAAATGCAGGAAAAACTCGAAGATCACGAAAAGCGTATTGGCAAACTCGAAGGAAATTAATATTCGACAATATAGCCTCGAAATGCTACAATTGCCTCAATGGATAAAAACAAAACTCTAAAAGACCACCGACAAATTGGGCAGGAGCTTGATTTATTTTCTGTTCATGAAGTGGCGCCTGGTGCCATTTTTTGGCATCACAAAGGCTATATTATCTACAAAACTCTAGTCGAATTCCTAAGAAACATACTTCTTAAGAGTGGCTATCAAGAAATTAGCTCTCCGGTAATGGTAAAATCCGAGCTTTTCAAGATGTCGGGACATTGGGAATTCTACAACGAACATATGTTTAATCTCCTCGTTGACAAAGAAGAGTACAGCCTGAAACCTATGAATTGCCCCGAAGCAAGCCTCATTTATAAAACGATGACTAGAAGCTATAACGATCTACCCATTCGATATTCAGATTTTGGCATTTTACACAGGAACGAACTTTCGGGTGTTTTAGGAGGCGCTTTTCGGGTCAGGCAATTTACGATTGATGATGCCCATCATTTTATTAGGCCAGATCAAATCCAACAAGAGATTCTTGAGCTTCTTTCGCTGACTTCCGATTTCTATAAAAAATTTAACTTTAAACCTCATTTTTACCTTGCAACAAAGCCGGACAAGGCAATGGGTGATCCAAAACTTTGGAAAGAGGCAGAAGAAGATCTTGAGAAAGCATTAAGAAGTGCGAAAGTAAGTTTTGACATTAAGGAGAAGGACGGAGCATTCTATGGTCCTAAAATTGATATTCACATAAAAGATTCGCAGGATCGGGATTGGCAACTTGCTACAATTCAATTGGATTTTCAGATTCCGGAGCGCATGGGACTTGAGTATATTGATGCTGACGGGAAACCAAAGAGACCTGTAATCGTGCATCGGGCCATCTTGGGTTCTATAGAAAGATTTATCGGCATTCTTCTCGAACATTACCAGGGAAATCTACCTTTGTGGCTCTCGCCGGTCCAGGTTGCGGTTTTACCGGTTTCTGAAAAAGTAGAAGATTATGCGCGGCAAGTGTTCGAAACTATTAAGAATGAGGGGATACGCGTCGAATTAGATATGTCCAACAAACCTATTGGCGCCAAAATTCGGGAGGCGACTTTGCAAAAAATCCCCTTCATGTGTATAATAGGGGAGAAAGAGAAGACTTCGAAAGATGCTGTTGTTTCAGTACGAACTAGGGAAGGTGAAAATCTTTCAGTGCAAAAGGTTAATAGTTTTATTCAAAGCTTAAAAGAAGATATTGAGAAGGCACTATAAATTTAAAAGAGAAGTAAGGTACCGAATAAATCGTGAGATTGCTTCACCAACTGTCCGTCTTCTTGACGATACTGGAAAACAGATAGGAGTTTTACCGATTGCCGAGGCAAGAGCACTTTCAGAGGAAAAGGTTTTGGATTTGGTTGAGCTTGCACCGCAGGCTCGCCCTCCGGTTGTAAAGCTGATTGACTACAATAAATTTTTGTATCAGTTAAAGAAGAAAAAACAGGAGGAAAAGAAACACGCGAAACCTTCCGAAACCAAACAGGTCCAGTTTGGGCCGTTTATTGATGACCATGATCTTGAGATTAAACTTTCGCGAGCACGCGAGTTTATAAAGGAAGGGGATAAGGTAAGGGTCGTTGTAAAGTTTAGGGGTCGCGAGATGACAAAACAGTATTTAGGGAGAGAGGTTTTGGGCAGAGTGATAGATAGAATGCAAGACATTGCCAAGGTTGAAAAGGATATGCACATGGAAGGAAGACAACTCGTGATGGTAATGTCTAAAGGAGCAAAAAACGAAGCGCAAACTAAAGAAAATGGTTCTGGGAAAATGGAAATTAGTAATTGAAATATGAAAATAGAAAATAGATAAAAACACCAATTTCTAATATATGACTAAACTAAAGACACGAAAATCGGCTGCCAAGAGATTTAAGATTACTGCTTCTGGTAAAGTTATGTTTCGCCATCAAATGGCAAGACATTTACGCCGAAAAAAGAGCGCAAGTAATTTGAGACGGAAAGCTGTTCCTTCCAGAATGACCGGAAAATTTGCAAAGAAAATAAAAATGATGATTTCTGCCTAATATGTTGAAAAGGTTTGTGAAGCGAATCAACCTGAACTTTAAACAGTCAAGGTCGGATCGTTCCGCAACCAATTCATATAGGATTTATAATCGCAAAGTGAAGGCCTACAATAGGAGGATAAAAGAATTATTTGACAGGATGAGATTTATAAAGAGAGGAAAATAAATCATGGCTCGTGTTAAGAGGGGAGTTGTTTCCCGCAGAAAACACAAGAAATTACTTGCTTTAACGAAAGGCTATCGCGGCACGAAACGAAGACTGGTTAAGGTCGCCCGTGAGGCGGCTCTGCACGCCGGAGAATACGCGTTTGCCGGAAGGAAAAATAAAAAGCGAGACTTCCGCCGTCTTTGGATAACCCGGATTTCGGAAGCTACAAAACAAGAAGGAACTTCATATAGTAGATTTATGGCTGGCCTTGCCAAAAATAATATAAAAATTGACAGAAAAATCCTTGCAGACCTTGTTTTAAACGATAAAGAAACATTTAAAAAGATCGTGAGTGAGGTAAGGTAGGATATCCTCGCCCTGAGCGAACAGAGAGAGTCAAATGGGTTGGTGTCGCAAAGTAGAATAATCTACATTACGCATTAACGAAGACCCCGCCAAGCGGGGTTTTTTCATGCCGGGAAGAACATGATCCTGAGGAATGGTGAGCTCGTCGAACCATTGTCGAAGGATTGTGAGTATGATATCCTAAGCATTATGGAGCATGAATTGCTGAAAATAAAGAATGACGCCAGTTCCCTTATAATTGCCGCCGAAGATGAACAGGAGCTTAATCAAATTAAGCTTGACTTTTTAGGCAAAAGCGGAAAACTTACCCAACTCGTAAAAGAAATTAAGAACGTGCCCGAAGAAAGGAGACCTGAGATTGGAAGACTAGCTAATGAAATTCTCGCATCGGTTGAGGACTTGGTTGAGACAAAACTAAATGAACTCCGGGGAAGGAAAAGAGCAGCTGTTAAAAAACAAATTCTAGACATAACCTTACCCGGCAAAAAGCCGCAGGCAGGACATCTTCATTTAATAACTCAGGCAATAGAGGAAATTTCGGAAATTTTTGAACACATAGGTTTTACAAGGGTTCGATATCCAGAGGTGGAGTGGGATTGGTACGCATTTGGATCGCTCAATTTCTCTGAAAATCACCCTGCCCGCGATGACTGGGAAACGTTTTTTATAGATGCCGAACCGGATCCTCGCATGGGCCCCATGATATTGACTCCTCATACTTCTTCCGGGCAAGTGCGCGAGATGGAGAGGCGTAAACCCCCAATCAAAATGTTAAATATCGCAAAATGCTATAGGCGCCAATCTGATATTTCACATACTCAAATGTTCCATCAGTTTGAAGGCATGGCTATTGGTGACGGGGTTTCCATTGCTGATCTTAAAGGAACCTTTGATTTTTTCGTGCATTCATACTTTGGGAAAAACCGAAAATCAAGACTCAGGCCCTTTCATTTCCAGTTTACCGAGCCCTCTGTTGAGATAGATGTATCATGTGGAGTATGTAACGGCCGTGGATGTCGCTTGTGCAAAGGCGGCTGGCTTGAACTTGGTGGCGGAGGAATGATCCATCCAGAGGTTTTGCGAAATGGCGGGGTAGATCCTAAAAAATATTCAGGTTTTGCTTTTGGATGGGGAGTAGAGCGGGTTCTTATGATGAAGGAAGGACTTGAGTTAGATGATCTTAGGATACTTTATTCCAATAGATTAGATTTCTTAGAACAATTTTAGTATGAACATAAGAATTTTAGACAGTTGGCTTCGCGAGTATTTAAAAACCTCGGCTTCTCCGCAGAAAATAGCCGAATGTATGTCTTTGGCCTCTGTTTCAATTGAAAAACTTGAGTCCTCTGGTGGAGATTGGATTTATGATATCGAAGTTACCACAAATAGACCGGATTTAATGTCGGTTGTAGGACTCGCAAGGGAAGGAGCAGCGGTTTTGCCTCAATTTGGAATCGAAGCAAAATTCAATGCTCCCAAATTCGAAAAACCAAATGTCGACAAAAAGCTTGTCCCGACGAATTCCATTCCTGCGAGATCTCGAACGGAAACTACCGTCGGGAAGATAGAGATTACAAACGATTCAAAACTCGTGAACAGAATTTGCGCTGTTGCGCTAGAAATAAATCTAGGAAAATCTCCTCAAAAAGTCTCTCGCCGAATTGAATCATCCGATATTAGATCATTGAATAATGCAGTTGACGTAACCAATTATGTCATGCGGGAGATCGGCCATCCCGTGCACGTTTTTGATTATGACAAACTCGCAAAGACAGGAAAACTTATAATTCGCGAGTCAAAAAAAGGAGAAAAAATACAAACCCTTGATGAAAAAGAATACGTGCTTGCGGGAGGAGATATTGTTGCTGATGATGGAACTGGAAGAATTATAGACCTTCTAGGAGTTATGGGGACGCTAAACTCGGCAGTTGATGACAACACCAAAAGAGTGCTTTTGTTCGTTGATAATAATAACCCCGTGAGAATTAGAAAAACATCAATGAGTCTTGCTATTCGTTCCGAGGCTGCAACCTTAAATGAGAAAGGAGCAGATCCAGAAATAGCATACGGTGCTGTTCTTCGTGGAGTTGAGCTATTGGAGGAGATTGCAGATGGCAAAATGATTTCAGAAGTCTTGGATATTTATCCAAACAAACCAAAGTCTATCTCGGTAACTATTTCGGAACAAAAAATAAACGCTATTGTTGGCACTGATATTCCTCTTAAAACTTCTAAAAAGATTTTGGAAGATTTAGGCTTTCAAACGAATATAATTGATTCGAATATAAAAGCAAAAGTTCCATCCTGGCGCTTAAATGATGTACAAATTGAAGAGGATTTGATAGAGGAGATCGTTAGGATTTATGGTTATCAAAAATTGCCAAGCAGAATTCCGGCTTTTGAAACCGGTGAGCCTTTTAGCTTGGCTACGAATCAATTCTATTGGGAGAGAACAGTCAAAGACGCGTTAAAGTTTTTTGGATTCACTGAAGTTTACACTTACTCCATGTTTTCAGAAGACTTACTTGAAGTGTCAACTGACGATGCTGTGACAATTCGAAATCCCTTAGATTCGGATCATGTATACATGAGAACATCTCTTGTCCCAAGTTTACTTGAGGCGGTAAGAGAAAATAAAGGTCGAATCGAGTTAAAGTTGTTTGAATTGGCAAATGTATATATTAAAAAACAAAAAAACCTCCCTGATGAAAAGCTGAAGCTTGCAGGAATATATAAATCCAGCACCAGTTTGGTACTGGATAAAAACCCAAAAGCTTCCTTTCTTGATGTCAAAGGCATTATAGAGGCCCTACTCGAAGATCTTGGAATTTCGGCTTTTGAATTTAAACCAACTGAAAGTGGTGCATTCGGCGCGGCGATATATATTGGCAAGGATTCCTTAGGTGAGATTGAGCAACTTGAGGAAGACCTAATTGACTTTGAGTTCGATTTCGAAACAATTCTTAAGTACGCAACTCTCAAGAAAGTTTATAAACCTATTTCAAAATTCCCGGAATCAATCGAGGACCTACGTTTTGAAATTGATGAAACAATTCCATATGAAAAAATCGTTAGAAACATACGCGAGCAGAGCAATCTGATAAAGGACGTTTCACTTCTTGATATCTTTCAAAACAAAAAGACCTTCAGAATCATCTACCAGAGTTATGAGAAAAATCTAACTAATGAGGACCTAACAAACTTGCGCGAGAAAATTACGTCAGTTTTGAAAAGTAAATTTAAGGCAGAACCGGCATAATGGAAGAGAAAGTTTATTTTGATTCTACGGATGGTCTAAAACTCTGTGGGGTCTTTACTTATCCAAGCATAAAAACAAATAAATGCATAATCTTATGCCACGGAATAACTGTCGACAAAGATGAAGGTGGAATATTTACAGGATTAGCTAGAAAGCTAGCAAGTGCGGGATTTGCAGTTTTTCGATTTGATTTTCGTGGGCACGGAGAAAGCGAAGGGAATTCTGTCGACATAACGATAAAAGGTGAGACTGAGGATATCGAATTTGCGGTAAAATATCTGGAATCGAAAGCATTTAGCAAATTCGGTTTAATCGCGGCAAGTTTTGCTGGTGGTGCAGCTTCATTTTTTATTCCAAAGCACAAGGATGTTGTAAAAGCGCTCATTTTATGGAATTCTTTGATTGATTATGACTCACACATAAACGTAACGACTCCTTGGGGAAAAGAAAACTGGGGAAAACTCGCTTTTGACAGAGCCGAAAAATATGGTTTTTCCGAAATTGGACGGAGAAAGTTTAAGGCAGGCAGGAATTTAATGCATAAAATACAATCCCTTACGCCGTGGCAAGAACTTTTGAAAGTCGAAATACCGATACTTTTCATTCATGGAGACAAGGATACTTTCGTCCCTTATGAAGATTCCGTCAAGTATTCAAAGCTCGTTAAAAATGGTTCGCTTGTGATTATCAAAGGGGCGGAACACGGCCTCCACAATAGAAAAGAAGACGCCGAATTAGCAGACAGTGCAACAATCGAATTTATTCAAAAATTCTTGTGACCTAAATTCTACAGCAAACTCAACATATAAACTCTATCCAAAATCTGCGGGTGCAATCGTAAGACACCCCGAAGGTGTTTACCGTTGACACCCGGCGTATTATTTGCTTTATTTAGAATATGGCCTCAAGAAAAGTACCACTTGCAACCGGAGAATACTACCACATATTCAACCGCGGTGTCGCAAAGATGAGAATTTTTAATAATTTCTATGATTATAATAGATTTCTTAAATGCGTCCTTTATTATCAAATTGATGATCAAAAACCACGATTCTCAAAGTTTACATCAGAAACTTATGAATTAGATTCATCTAAAAAAATTGTCGATATTATTTCTTACTGTTTTATGCCAAATCATTTCCATTTCCTATTAAAACAAGTAACGGATGGGGGAATCTCGGAATTCATCAGTAAAATAAGCAATAGCTATACTAAATACTTTAATATCAAAAATAATAGAGTAGGACCAATTCTCCAGGGAGATTTTAAAGCAGTTCATGTCGAATCAAACGAACAACTTCTTCATCTTGGACGTTACATTCATTTAAATCCGTTAATCGGTTTTGTAACAAAAAACTTGGAAACATATAGATGGTCGTCCTATCCAGAATATATTAATTCTATTAATAACGAGGTTTGTCAAAAGGAAGTCATCCTTGATCAATTCGAAACAAAAAATAGCTATAAACAGTTTGTTCTAGATCATATTGATTACGCAAAAAAAATTGACCAAATAAAACATCTCCTATTAGACTATGAAAGTGGTTGGGTTTAAATAAAACGTCAGGTGCCATCGAGAGACACCCCGAAGGTGTTTTAGAAGATGTTCTAAGATAACCTATTATGGGACCGTGGTTGGGGTTAAAGACGAAGTTGGTGTAATCGAAATTGTTGGCGTTGGTGTTTCTTCAGGTTCGTATTTGTGATCCGAGACTTCTGTTGGAGGGCGGTAGAGATCGTCTCCAGGGTGGGCTTCGTTAATCCAATTATTTATTGCGTCCTGCCAGCGATTGCGCCCATCTCGTGAAACCGGATCCTGCTCTTCAAAAACAATATATTCTTTTACATCATAGTCTCCACGCTTTATCTCCTCTTCATTCGCAAGTTTTCCGCCTTGATGTTTTGACAATTTAACTTTTTTATAAATAACGGCATTTGTTGTAGGTTCAGTCCCTTTTAGGAAATATTCGCTCCTTGTTGGTTGACCATCCCGCGGCAGTCCTCCTGAAAAAGCATCGATTTGCATGGCGACAACACTTTGCGGTTCGCCGAATCTTTCATCAGGTTTCCCCTTCAAAACAAATTGCGTAATCCTTCTCCAAATTGGTGTTGCACCTGTTACGCCCGAAGCAATTGTTGGATGCATGGGAGTATTGTCATTGTTACCAACCCAAGAAGCAACAACAAAAGATGGTGTATATCCGACAGCCCAGTTGTCTCGCTTTGAATCTGTAGTTCCGGTTTTTACGGAAACTGTTCGGCCGGCAATATTTAGTAACGAGTTCGTCCCAAAAACCTCAGATCGGGCATTATTGTCCAAAAGAATATGGGAAATTAAAAATGCAACTTCTTCCGATAGAACTTTTACGCCTTTTTGATCTTTGTGCTTGTAAATTGTTTTTCCTTTTCTATCCTTTACCTCGTCAATTGAAAAAGCTTCTTTTTTTACCCCCTTGTTGGCAAAGGTAGAGTAAGCAGTCGCCATTTCAACAAGCGTTATCTCGCGACCGCCAAGAACCAAAGACAACCCAACATTATTAAGATTTTCCTGTGTCGGCTTCCAGTTTTCAATACCCATATCATATGCCTTTTGCATGACAGGCTTTATACCTACACGAGCAAGCATTTTGACCGCAGGTACATTTTCGGAGTTTCCCAGAGCAAATCTTACCTGCATTGGGCCGCGGTATTTCCCGTCGTAATTAACGGGAATATAGTCTTTTTGCCCAGGGACGTTGGTCGGAAATTCGGTTTTTAGATCCATGAGTAGAGTTGCCGGTGTGTATCCTTTTTCAAAGGCCGTTGCGTACATGATTGGCTTTAATGCCGATCCGGGTTGCCGGTGAGCTATTGCAGCATTGAAATTCCCTTCATGCTCTGTGTCAAAATAATCGCGGCTTCCGACCATAGCCAAAATGCTGCCTGCTTTAGGATCCATCACAATAGCCGCACCATTCCCAACGTCATATTTTTCAATTTTTTCAATTTCCTCAAATACTATATCTTCTGCGTTTTTTTGGATCTCATAGTCAAGTGTTGTAACAACCGTTAGGTTTCCGTTTTCAACAACCGCTTCACCGTACAATTTCACCAATTGTTCGCGAATATACTGCACAAAGTGAGGCGCCTTAAGATTCCCCTGTTTTTGGGTGAATGTAAAGCTCTCGACTTCTTTGAAAGCTCCTTGTTCCTCTTTTCGGGTGATCTTCCCGTCCTCTCTCATTCTTCGCAAGACATCCTTTGTTCGCGCAATATATGCCTTATCCTTCCCCACAAATGGCGAATAGATTGAGGGCGCCTGCGGAAGGCCTGCCAAGAATGCAGACTGCGCAAGATTAAGTTCTTTTGCGTGTTTGCCAAAGTAGAGATTGGCTGCAGCCTCAACACCAACTGCTGTTCCTCCGTAGGCAACATTATTCAGGTACATCTCAAGAATCTCGTCTTTTGAGAACCTTTGATCTACTTGAATCGCCAATATCAGCTCTTTCATTTTTCTTGCGATACTTCTCTCCGGCGTCAAAAGCACATTTTTGACCAACTGCTGGGTAATGGTTGAACCACCTGAAACTCGACTTTTTAAAATAGGGTCTATCAATAAGCCTCTAATTAATCCAGTCACAGAAAACCCTTTATTTGTATAGAAATCCTTATCCTCAATTGAAATTGTCGCTTCTTTCAAATCTGTGGGAACGTCTTTTAGTGGAACATATAGACGATTATAGTCCTTGAATATGGAGTAGAGCACAACGCCGTTTCTATCAAGGATTTTGGTCGAATCTTTTATATCGCTGCCGGCAAGTTTTCCCGGAGTGGGGAGATCTCGCGAAGCCCACAAAAAGTAGAGAAAAAACAAAACAATTCCTCCAATCAGCCCCAAGAAAATATACCTTGTGAGGCGACTTAAAATGAGGAGTCTAAGGGAGGATCTTTGAAACCTTAATCTTCTTGAACGCGGACCCGAACTATAATACTGCATGTCCGAATATTATAACAATATGAGGCTATATTGTCGAATCCACCCATATAAAGTATAATAAAACCATGGACAAGATAACTGAACTATTGACTAGAGGCGTCGAGACAATTTATCCCTCCCGAGATGTCCTTGAAAAAGTTTTACGTTCAGATAAAAAACTTAGAATTTATAATGGAATCGATCCTACGGGAAAGTTGCACCTTGGACACTTATCAGTTTTACGAAAACTGCGTCAGTTTCAAGATTTGGGCCACGAAATTATTATTTTAATTGGTGATTTTACTGCTAGGATTGGGGATCCCACAGACAAGCTAGCTACTCGGAAAAAATTATCAAAAATGCAGATAGAAGAAAACGCTGCCAATTACAAAGAACTAATAGGCAAAGTACTAGATTTGAAAAGAGCCAACATTCGTTTTCTGCATAATGAAGAATGGAGCAATAAGTTAAAACCTGAAGACATGCTTGAACTCGCCTCATATTTTACTGTTTCCCAGCTTCTTGAAAGAGATATGTTTCAGCAAAGGATTAAAGAAAATAAGGAAATTTATGTCCACGAATTTTTATATCCTATTTTCCAGGCTTATGACTCAGTAACTATGAATGTAGATATGGAAATCGGCGGTAATGATCAGACTTTCAATATGTTGGCGGGAAGAACGCTAATGAGAAAACTTAAAAACAAAGAGAAATTTGTCTTAACGACTAAATTACTAACGGATCCAACTGGGAAGAAAATGGGGAAAACTGAAGGTAACATTATTGCACTTGAAGAAAATCCCGTAGACATGTTTGGGCAAATAATGAGTTGGCCGGACGAAATAACTATCTCTGGATTTACACTTTTGACTGATGTTCCAACCAGTAAGATTGATGAAATTGCAAGGGAACTTGAGAGCGGAGCAAACCCAATAGGGCTTAAAAAAAGACTGGCTTTTGAAATCGTAAAGGAGTTGAATGGTGAAGAGTCCGCTAAACATGCTCAAGAGTATTTCGAGAAAACTGTTCAAAAGAAGGAATTGCCGGAGGATATTCCGACATTTGAAATGAAAGCTGATGAGCATTTGGTAATTACAGACCTACTTGTTCGCGCTGGGCTTGTGGGAAGTAAATCGGAGGCAAAAAGGTTAGTTGAACAAGGCGCGGTTGAGGTAGATTCTGATGTCGTCGATTCCCCAACCGAGGAAATAATTCCTGAAGACAATATGCTCATAAAATGCGGCAAACGCAATTTCATCCGAATAAAAATATCATAATTATGGAGACGTTGAGGAAGCACAAGTGGATTTATAAAGTGATAATGATTATTGCGACACTTGCAATATTAGTAAGTCTTCTCATTCCGTTTCTCTTTGCGTTATAATCTTCCAATGATTAGGACTAAAAGATTAAAGTGATTAGGATCAACTTTTCACTTTAGTCCTTTAGTCTTATAATCTTACTCATGGATTTGAAGACTCCGCTTGCTTTACTTGGGCCGACTTTCAGAATGAAGAGGGCGGTATTATTAAAAGTCGGCCTAGAGACGGTTGAGGATTTTTTGCTCTATATTCCTTTTCGCTATGAGAATTATCATGTCTCGAAAATTGGAATCCTTCAATTCGGGGAGCAGGTGACCGTTCAAGGCAAGGTTGTTTCAGCCACAAATATTTTTACCCATTCGTCACTTCGCTCCTCAGGGCGAGCCCTTACAATTCAAAAAATCACTGTCCAAGATGACACCGGGAAAATAGATGCGATCTTTTTTAATCAAAAATTCATTTTATCGAATATTCGAAAAGGTGAATTTGTCTCTTTTGCAGGAAGGGTAGAGAAATTCGGCAGTAAAAAAACATTAAGTGTTCGCTCTTACGAAGTTCTTTCGAATAAAGATGCGGAGGCAATTCATACAACCGGTCTTGTTCCGGTTTATTCTGAAACCCGCGGGCTTTTCTCAAAATGGATCAGGAACCGAATTAAAAGTTTGCTTGAAAATATCCGCATATCCGAATATCTCCCAGAAAACATTCGGTCAGAAAATAATTTAATAGATCTCCCAACCGCTATTCGAACCATCCACTTCCCAAAGACCTTTGAAGAAGCGGAATATGCAAGAGCCAGGCTTTCATTTGATGAATTGTTGATAAAACACACGGCAGCGCTTATCAGAAAAAAAGAGTGGGAGAAAAGAGGAAAGGCAATTCCTTTTGAAATTGAAAAGCACGGCGCAAAAGTTGCAGAACTCATTAAGAGCCTTCCATTCGAATTAACATCCTCACAAAAAAGAGCAGCAAACGAAATTTTCGAGGATCTTTCGAAAAGTATTCCCATGAACAGACTTCTTGAGGGAGACGTTGGATCGGGGAAAACTGTGGTTGCGGCAATTGCGGCATATGTTGCTTTTTTAAACGGCTATCAAACTGCGTTTATGGCGCCGACAGAAATCCTTGCCAACCAGCACTTCGATACTATTCAAAGTATTCTCGAACCTTTTGGAGTTAAGGTGGATCTTTTCACTTCAAGCCAAAAGCCAAAAGCCAAAAGCCAACAGCCAAACTTCGATATAGCAATTGGCACTCATGCTCTAATTCATAATCGAGCAAAATTCGACAATCTGGGACTGGTAGTAATTGACGAACAACAGAGATTCGGAGTGGAGCAGCGAGCTATCTTGCGCGAAAAGGGAACTAACCCACATCTATTGTCGATGACCGCAACGCCAATTCCTCGAACAATCTTTTTAACAATTTATTCGGATCTTTCCTTATCGGTTTTGGACGAAATGCCAAAAGGACGACAAAAGATTAAAACATGGGTGGTCCCTGAAGAAAAAAGAGAAAAGGGTTATGGGTGGATTTCTGACAAAATTAGAAAAGAAAAAAGCCAAGTATTTATTGTATGTCCATTTATTGAACCGTCGGAAACTTTAACCACGGTAAAAGCTGCAAAAGAAGAATTTGAACGTTTGAAAAAAGAAGTCTTCCCAAATTTTAGACTTGGACTTCTTCACGGAAAATTAAAATCGGCCGAAAAAAGTTCGGTCATCAAAAAATTCAGGGATGGTTCGATTAATATCTTGGTTGCAACTCCTGTGATTGAGGTTGGAATCGACATTCCGACTGCAGATATTATGATAGTTGAGGCAGCAGAAAGATTCGGCCTTGCACAGCTTCATCAATTGAGAGGTAGAGTAGGAAGGGGAGAGAAGGAGTCGTATTGTTTTCTGTTTACCCAGCACCATCATGGTGCTGGGTTTACCGATGCGACAAGCGATAAAACTCGCAAGCGACTTTCATATTTGCAAACTATTGATAATGGCCCTGAGCTTGCAGAAATTGATTTGAAACTTCGCGGCCCGGGTGACATGTTTGGCACTGCCCAGCACGGAATTCCGGATCTTAAAATCGCATCTTTGTCCGACCTTTCCACAATCGAACGAGCTCGAACCTCGGCCGAACAATTGTTTGACAAACTCTCCAAATACCCAACCCTCAAACAAAAAGTCGAAGAAATAAGTCTCCCTAAGATCTCCAAAGACTAAAACCCTCAGGTGTCAATAGGCGTACACCCCCCGAGGTGGGATAGATCTACCCCAAGACTATTAATTTCTTGCGGTTTGAGCCTATTTCGATTATAATTAGAAACCTAGTAGCTAGTTTCTAGTTGCTAACCATTATGCCGCACGAACCAAAGAGGAGACATTCAAGAGCCCGACAGGGGAAGAGGAGAGCAAGCATTCACCTTAAGTTAGGTGCAATTTCAATTTGTAAAAACTGCGGTTCTCCCGTAGTACCACATCAACTATGTAAAGCGTGTGGATACTACGACGGAAGGAAGGTAATCTAAATCAAATAGCTGGAATGGATAAATAGTTAAATAGCTTTGAACTATTTTAACTATTCAACTATTCTAACCATTAATTTTTATGAAGACCCCGAAAGATCCTCGACACAAAAGACGACAGGAAATTATAAAGGCGTTATTCGCGCAAAGCTTCCTAAAACGACCCCCCGCGAGCCCTTACCTAAAAAAGATTTTAGGAAAACTATCAACAATAGACGGAAATATCAAAATAATCGCTCCGGAATTTCCAATTGAAAAGATTAATCGCGTCGATCTTGCAATCTTGCGGCTTGGAGTATATGAACTCATAATAGACAAAACTCAGCCGAAAAAAGTTATAATAGATGAAGCCGTAGAGTTGGCAAAGGAATTTGGGGGAGAAACTTCTGCCAGTTTTATTAATGGAGCGCTTGGAAAACTTGTAAAAAATTTGAGCGATGAAACTACCTGAGTTTAAGAACAAAAAATTATTTGATCAAGTATTTATACACAGATCCTATCTTAACGAAACCAAAGATATGCTTGAATCAAACGAGCGCCTTGAGTTTTTAGGAGATAGTATTTTGTCGCTTGTTGTTTCGGCACATATATTCGACAAATACAAAACCTCAAAAGAAGGACAGTTGACAAGTATTCGATCTGTTTTGACAAATACTGAAACCCTTTATGAAATATCTAAAGAGCTTGGATTAGGAGAGCTTTTGAAATTATCCCGGGGAGAAGAGGCAGGAGGCGGAAGAAGCAATAAAACAATTTTAGCGAATACGCTTGAGGCTTTAATCGGGGGAATTTATCTGGACCAGGGGATTGATGCGGCAAAAAAATTTATTGAAGAAAATATAATATCGCGTACCGAGAAAATAATAGAGGCACAGGGACTCAAGGATCCTAAAAGTTCGCTCCAGGAAAAAATTCAAGAAACTCATCGTGAGTCTCCGGTTTATAAAGTTATCAAAGAAGAAGGACCAGATCATGATAAATCATATACAATAGGCGTATATATAGATGAAAAGCTTTTGGCAGAAGGGGTCGGAAAATCAAAGCAAGAAGCAGAAAAATCCGCGGCTCGCAATGCTCTTCAAAAAATGTTAAAATAACTACTTATGTCGCTTATTATAAGACTTTCAAGAATTGGGAGAAAGGGCGAGGCTCGCTTTCGAGTCGTCGTTAAGGAGAAAAGGTCTAAGCTTTCCGGCCGGGCGGTTGATACGCTCGGAACTTTAGTGCGTCGTGTTGAAAATGTGGAAAAAACAATTGACCAGGAGAAGCTTAAATATTGGATATCAAAAGGTGCGCAACTTTCAGATTCTGTGAAAAAAATGCTTGAGTAAAAACAACGGGGTAAAAAAACTATGCGCGAACTTCTCTCACACATGATTCAGGGAATAACCGGAAAAAAATGCGAGATTTCCGAAGAAAATTCTAATGGATTTGTTGTGTTTAAGCTTAATGTACCTCAGGAGGATGTTGGACTAATAATAGGTCGCTCAGGCAAAACCATAAATGCAATTAAAAATATCCTCAAGATAATTGCCATTCGCGATGGCGTCCGCGTGGACGTACAGGTAGAAGAAGCCTAAATGCAAGTTTCAATTATCACCTTGTTTCCTCAGATTTTTAGAGAGATTTTCTCTGTTTCTATTATAAAAAGAGCACAAGAGCAGGGCAAAATAAAGATTAATCTAATTGATCTCAGAGAATTCGGTATTGGCAAACATAAAATAGTTGATGATAAACCTTATGGAGGAGGAACAGGTATGGTTCTTCGCGTGGATGTTGTTGCAAGGGCGATTGAAGCTTCAAGAATGAAAATAAAAAGAGAAAGTGTAATTTTGCTAGATCCAAAAGGTAAAAAATATGATCAAGTCTTAGCAAAAAAACTCAGCCATCTTGATCATCTGATACTAGTTTGCGGCCATTATGAGGGGTTTGACGAGAGAGTTCGCGACCTTGTAGATTACGAGATTTCCATCGGAGACTACGTGCTTTCAGGCGGAGAAGCTCCCGCTATCGTAATTGTTGACTCCGTCACAAGGCTTATACCCGGGGTTCTTAAGAAAAGTGACGCGACCGTCTTTGAATCATTCGCAAAAATTGGTGGGAAGCGCATGCTTGAATATCCTCACTACACAAGGCCCCGGCTTTGGCGGGGTAAAAAGGTGCCTCCCGTATTGTTGTCGGGCAATTTTGCCGAGATAGAAAAATACCGGCAGAAACAAGCAAAAAAAATAACTCGCAAGAGGAGACCTGACCTCTAATTGTTTTTCCACCCTGCTAATTGATTTAATAGGTTGCGATCTGCCTGACTTAAGGGTAAAACCTTGTCATTTTTAGATATGAGAGATAGATCTAGAGGTTTGTAATAGAAATTTATATTAAAGGTTCCCAAGTTGTTACCTGCGTCTATTTTTTTAATTTCTGCCAGGGGAAGCGTTTGGTTTAATTTTTGTGCGAACTGAATAAGATCTGAAGCATCAGGAGATACCACTCTTGCAACAACTGAGAGCTCGGGAACACCAATGGCAGACGATTGGCTATCAAGATCTGTTTTTCCAAAAACACGTCCAACTACAAGGGAAAACTCCCTAAGTTCTGTATTTGATGCACGTGCCGCTGAGGTTAACGCACTGAAAATTTTTACAATATCTTTAGATGTGGGCAAGGCATCGGTTGAAATAGCCAAATCCTGCGATATTGCATCATCATTGGTATTTTCTATAACTCTTATCGAGTTTGTGAGCGTTTCAAGTTCCTCTCTCTTGGCTTCAATTGTATGTCCGGCTTCAGAAATCACAGAAATCTGGGGAAGAATTACACGAAACACAATAAAAAGGGAAAGGAAAACAAAAAACGCCTGCAAAATTTGGTTTTTATACTTTGTATAAATTTGGGACAGTTTTTGCTTCATGAATTAATTCTTTTTAGCCTCGCTAAAATAAAAACCTATTGCCAATTCATAAGCACTTCCGGATCTTGTAAATCCTAACGATTCAATCTTTTTTAAACCTAAATTTTTATCGCGGGCTATTGCGTTAAGATTCACCTCGAACAGTTTGTCAAATGTTATAAGATCGGAAGACCCAACTGTAACAGTAACCACATCCTTTTCGCCAACTATTGAGCTTATGTTGAAATTGTCGGGGAGCAGCGCAAGTATTTGGGATGTTCTGGTTTCAAGATTGTTTCTTTTTGAAATTATATTTCTCGCCGTACTAAGTCTTTCCGAAACGATCAGAGCCTTTTGTTTTACTGCCGCCATACTGGCAATCCTATTTCTTGCCTCGCCAACGCTTCTTGACAGACTTCCCGCTTGTGCTTTAAGTGCGAGGGAATAAATGATAAGTAGTAGCGCAAGTAAAAAAACTAATCCGAACAGAAAAAACGTGGCTAAAAATACCTTATCGTAGGTACGTCGCGGTTTCTCTCTTTGGGTTATTAAGTTTATATCGTTTTTCATAAAAGATTTCTTAAAGAAAGACCCACTACAACATTGAAAGAAGGCGCTTGTGCCAAAAGCTCCTGTGGCACATTGCCCATATTGTAGGCGGCAAAACAGTTCCCCAAAACCACTTGAATACTCAAGCTGTTTGTGAAAAAGACATCGATTCCCGGAAGAAGCGCACTTCCCCCTGAAAGTACAATTTGCGATATTGTTTCGTTAGCATTTTTCTCGCGGAAGGAGAGCATCGTCTTTTTAACGTCTCCTGTTATAGATTCAAGTATCGGCGCTAACGCCTTGCCAATCTTTCCTTCAAATGCGTCGCGACTCAAACCATAAGCTCTTTTATAGTTCTCTGCGCTCGCCTGATCAATCCCAAGGTCCAAAGATACCGCGCGTGTAATAGCTATTCCTCCAAGAGGCAGAGATACTACTGTTTTTATAATTCCCTGCTTTACAATGCAGATACTTGAAGTTGTTCCCCCAATATGGAGAATCATATTAGAAGAAGCGTTATTTACAAGCGGTAAGAGTGCGCGATGCACTGAGACAACCTCGCTTTCAATTGCCGAAGGCACAAGATTAAGCATTTCCGACAATTTTTCATATTTACTAACAATGTTTAAGGGAGCTGCAATAATCATTACTTCCATTGTTTTTTTACCCGAGGAGTCAGATCGAGAAAGAACCACCCAATCGGTTTTTACCTGATCAAGCGGAAGCGGGATATATTGTTCCATCTCGAATTTTAATGCGGCAGACAATTCTTGATCTGACAGTTGAGGCATTTCAATAATTTTTGTATAAACTTGGCTTTCGGGAAGGCAAAATACAACGTTCGTTATTTTAAGATTTGCCTCATTAAGCATCTTACGAATAACATCGGCAAGTGCCTGAAAATCTATCAATGATTCTGAAAGTAAGCCTTTTGGTGTTGACGGCGTGACGGCTATAGATTCAAGCCGGAATGCATTTCCGTCCTTTTTTACAAGAGCAGCTTTAATAGATGAAGTGCCAATATCTAACCCAAATGCTTGTGCACTCATTGTGAAATGATTGAATAGGGAAAAATTTCAAGCGGCAATTGCGCATGTGATGAAAAATATTGAACCTTACGAACTGTTTCTCCTGATTGACCAGTAGATTCTATTATTCTACCTTGAACTGGAATGGCAGCGCTTGACGTCACTCCGATTTTAACGGAATTATAAAATGGGATAACTCTTGCTATTATCCCATTTGTAATAGGAATGCTAACGCCATGTTGATAAGTTATGCCGTCGATTGTTGTTCCGCTGCCCGTATTTCCCGCTCCTAAAGTTCTACTCGTGCAGGAATCAAAAAGGTATTTAGTAAGAGTGGGGCTCGAAAGATTACCTGACAAAACAACCACCTCAAGGCCCGCCCGCGTGTTGTTTCCGCTGCCTGTACTGCAACTTTGTTCGGTAGTATTAAAATGAAGAGAGATTGTACAGGAAGATGGACAGATTTGATTCGAATAATTAGGATAGTCTGACAACCAAAGATCTATTCCTATATCTTGCTCAATAATCTCACCTCCATTAAGTCCAAAAGCGTTTCCGGATAGATTATTAATGTCTGTTGTAAATTCCGCATTGTTTCCTAATGATTGGGGACTTAGTACTCCCGCTCCCGACTCGAGAGTTCTTTCAATTCCTGCCTCCGCCGCTTGGAACGCGCGCTGAGATTCTTCGCTTTGCCTTGAAATTCTAAGATTAGTTATTGTCCGCGAGACAACAGAAAGACCAACAGTCAACGCAACGATCATAGTCAATACAACCACCAAAAGCATTTGCCCTTTTTCTCCCTTAAACTTTTTCATATATCTATCATAGAAGAAATCCGAGACGCCTGTCAACCCCGTTAGAAGTTTGAGAAAAATAATTCGTAGGTTTATTACATGCAAAAGCAATAGAAAAGTCTTTCATATCAAAAAACCTGTTTAATTATACCTACTGGAATTATTTTTCGTAGCTGATCCCATATTACACTTCTAACGGGGCTAGGGGGAGTAGTTGCGCATTGAAACCGAGGTTTTAAAAAGAGAAGAAGATTTTGTTTCAAAAAGCCCTGTGCTTTTGTCTTCAACTATAAATTCTACGCTCACAATCGGCACGGCATAGGGATCAGCTGCTTTCTGACTGCAGGTAAACTTGCAGCTATTGGTTTTTATTTGTACCTGACTCGTGTTTATTAATGATGCTGATCCTGATAGGATATTATTGCCGCTGCATGAAATTATTTTTTCGTCCCCATCTATATCCACAAGAGATATCGATGCTCCGTTGGGATTTGCCGTACAATCTTGAATATCTACGCCTCCAATTTTGGTCACCGAAGTTGACGAGGATATCAGGTTTGTTAAAACCGAAATTGCATAGCTTCCGTTTTGTGTAACTTCCGTGGTTATTTTTGTCTTACTTGATCCACGAAGAGTCGAATAGATGATTCCTGAAATAATTCCTGCAACTATTACCAGGATTGATATCACAGCTAGAAGTTCGATAATTGTATAGCCCTTATTAGACATAAGACGTAAGTGGTTTTTCATAGAGTGTCACTTGTTCCAGTTTGATTTGCAAAACATGATGCAAGCTGTGATTTATGACAAAAAGTGTTTGTTGTGCCGCATTTTCCACTCGACCAATAAACATTCACGGCAACCCTTGTATTATTCCCACACGCAACATTTGAGGGTTGGGTAAATTCCGCCTCGCGCTTAAAAGTATTCGCAATATTAACAGCAGTACAGGATCCGGGAGTTAAAGAGCTGTCTTCATTCATGCAGTAAATCCCATTTCTTGCAAAGAAGTTTGCAGGGCTTGTATTTCTTTCATATCTAAGCTGCTCCATCCCATCTTGTGCGTATTTTGCAGCCTGTGATTGCAACTTAATAAATTGTGAGTTGCTAACGCTTGTTGATATTGCAATTGCAATCGCGGCAAGCGTCAGAAGAATTGACGCCAAAGCAATTGTTGCTTCAACTAGTGTTTGCCCGCTCTTTTTGCCACAAGCAGAGTTTAGAAATCCCTTTTTGCTTTTAATATGATACATGACCATTGCTATCAACTGAAAATATCACTTGATTTCCATATCCGTTAATATAGATCTCACAGGGTAATCCTTGAGCAACGCCTGTAAGGGCATTAAACGTTAAAGTTGCGCACGCCGGGTTCCCGGGAACGTTTGAGAAGGTAACACCTTGAGGCAATGTTTTTTTAACATATACTTGCTCAAGCCCTGCGCACGTAACATTCATTTCATAATCTACGCCTGAGTTTAGACAAATTGCATTAAGGCAAATATTTACCTTAAAATTTGAAAGCTCGTCGCCTGAACTACATGTTTCAGGCTTAACCTGCGAGAGAGCATTAAAACGTGCAAGATCTATTGTCTGTTTAAAATTTGAAGCCGCCTGGACAATTACTTGTCTTCTCGAGTATGACATAAAAGAGGCAAATCCAAGACCTGAGACGATTGACATCAGAGAAAAAACAACCAAAAGCTCAACGAGAGTAAACCCAGCACCATTTTTACAGTATTCTATCAAATTGCGAAAATGGTGCTGGGTAAATCCTGTTCTTGACCGTACATTTGACATTTGACATTTGACATTTGACATTTTTCAGGGGTTTATTACCGTGTAGGATACGACTCCTGCACTTGTGCAAAGATCCCCTGCCTGTCCGTCATTGGCGTCTTTGTTAGAATCGTTGGTGTTTTCAAGGCAAGCGTAGATTCTATAGGTTGTACAATCAGTCGAACAACCAGCCGGAGCGGCCGTATATGTATAATTTGTTTTTTGAAGGGGGTCACACGGAATTTTTCGCATATATACGATCGAATTATATGAGAATGATCCTGAAGTGGGACACGCGGTTGAGTAGAGCGTTGCCGGATAGTAGCCGTTGTCAGCGCGGTAGAGTTCAAGAGCCGATTGTATCTGAGCAAGATCACTTTTCCTCTGAGCGTCGCGGCCACGCAGGCGTACTCCTATAAAATTCGACACTAATAGGCCAGCAAGAACCGAGATAATTACGATAACAACCAAAAGCTCAACGAGAGTAAACCCAGCACCATTTTTACAGTATTCTATCAAATTGCGAAAATGGTGCTGGGTAAACCCCTTTCTGGATTCTTTTTTCATATATACACAATACTTAATACTTTATACTTTATACAAATTAGGGACTCACGTTGGAGCTTGATGCTCCATAATTACACACATTTGTGGCAGTGCCGCATGTAACGCCGACCGGAACATTTGCGCAAGGATCATCAGTTGCCGGATTGCCGTCAGGATTACATACTTGCAGGTCAAGGTTTTTGCGCTCAAGGCTCGCATATACTCTATAGGATTGTCCATTTGAGTCGGAAACAACATACCTATATGTCTGCGTTGAAACAGGATCTTTTGGCAGTTTGTTCATGTAGGGACCAAAGCTTCCTCCCCATTGGCATGGTGATCCACCACAGTCTGACGCATTGATACGGTAATTTGGACTGCCGGAACTTGGAGGATAACGTCCATAATCATTGTAATACGTTTCAAGCGCCCGCTGAAGCTGCGCAAAATCATTTTTCCTTTGCGCATCGCGATTTTTTTTAAACTGTTCAACAGGATTAATAGCAATAATAAGACCGGAGGCTAAAATTCCCAAGATTCCCATTGCAGTTAAAAGTTCCATGAGGGTAAAACCTTTGGTAATTGAGAATTGAGAAATAAGAAATAAGAAATTTTTCTTCATTTAAAAAATAGGTTCAGAATTTGGATTCCGAAAAAATATCCAATTACGGCTCCTATGACCAGAAAGGGCCCAAAAGCAATTGAATCACCTCTTAATTTCTTTTTGCCCAGTAATACTAGTATTATGGATATAAACATTCCTGTCAAGAATGCGACATATAAAGCCACTATAGTTTTAGGAAATCCAAGAAATAATCCTATTGCAAAGGAAAGCTTTACGTCTCCAAACCCCATTCCGCGCCCGCGTGTTAAAAGAAAAATCACAAGGAAAAAGGAAAATACTAAAAAGCCAGTAATAATATTTACTATAAGGTTTTGAAAAAGATTTTGGGGGTAAGAAATTAACAGAAATAGACTTGAAAGAATAATCGTAGCGACAAACTCATCCGGAATTATTCCGTAAGAAAAATCCGCAAAAAAAATCCCAACAAGCGAGAAGAACACCGCAAGAAGCAATATGAGCTCGATTATATTTAAACCTGTAAAATATGCATACAAAAAAAGACCGGAGGCAATCATGCCTCCTGTTACTTCTATCAGTAATACTCGAAGAGGTATTTTTGAATTGCAATGGCGACATCGGCCTTTGAGTAAAACATAGGAAACTATAGGTATAAGATCGCGTGTTTCGAGAACCTTACGGCAATGTTCGCATTTCGACCGACCGCGTAGTACCTGTTCCCCAGTTGATGCACGATCTACTAAAACACCCAAAAAACTCCCAAGGCAGGCACCAAAAACAAAAGCAAAAAGGCTCAAGAAAAATAAACTCATATAAAAATTTTAGACGAATAGGGAGTCAAAGTAAACTTGGGCCGAGAAAGATTTTAGAAGACAAATGTTTGCGTACCGACAGCAGGCTCTCCGGCTGCAGCAGTTCTACAGACCCCACCTGCTCTTGCGTCTGCTGTTGAGAAGGCGTAGAAAACATCTTCACCTGCGACACATTTTCCATCATAAAGGGTCGATTCGAGTTTAACGAAGATAATGGCATCTGTGGCCGTAGCTCTATAGCAATAACCTGTCACCGTACCGCCTTGTGCATAAGACGCATAGGTACAAATTGGGGCAACAGGCGCAATTGAATATGCCGGATTAACGGGCGCTACCTTAACATCGCCCGAGGTAACAAGTGTAGTTATCCATGTGGTTCCTTGCGTTGGAAAAGTGCCGTTATTTGCCGTGTAATAGCCTTGAAGAGCACGGCCAAGTTGAGTAACCGCTGCGATTCTTGAGGTATCGCGGCCTCGAGAGAGTTGTTCGCCCGGGTTTACCGCAAGAAGAACAATTGCTGCTAGGACTCCAATAACTGCAATAACTACAAGAAGCTCAATGAGGGTGAACCCCTTCGAAAAGCTCACGGCTAGGCCGCGCCGAAGTGCTTGATGGGCAGATAACTTCATAAATTTACTCTGTTAAAAGCATAAACAAAAAGCAAAAGCATTGTCAAGAGGCAATTTCAAGCAGAATCCTTTCAAGCGCAAGTCTTTTATTTAAATTGTTGCTATCGGTAAGCGGAATGTACTGGTATAAAGACTTAAGAAATCTCAAGACAAAATTAGTTTTTTCTAAATCTCCTTGTTTAATTTGTTTGAAAAGAATTTCTCTTAAGCAGAGCGTAAGATCATTAAGTGTTAAGTTGGGATTTTGGGAGAATAATCTGTCTGCCAATAGAAGAGCGGAGGATAGATCTTTTTTCCCGCTAATAAAATTTCCTAATATAGTCTCAAGGTCCCTATCTATTCTTGGTTTTTTCCTCTCAAACTTTAATAAACGTACTCTCGAAAGTATGGTTGGGATTAATATTGTCTCTTCTAAAAAAATGAAGTATGTATCTTCGGGTAATTCTTCTAACGTCTTAAGAAGGGCATTCTGCGCGGCAATAGTCGCATCTCGAATTATAAAAAGCCGCCTCTTCCCCGAAAAGGCTTTTTTTGAAAGAAGCTTTTTGATTTCGCGCACCTCTGGGATTTTTAATATCTCTTTATAATCAAACAAATTGTAGCTTGAAATGTCTTCCTTTTTAATAAAGTTTGCAACAAAATTATTTTTAGACTCTAAATCGCCTATTAAAACATAGCCAGTCATATTGACCCCGTTAGAGACACAATTGCAATAACGGTAAGAGAAAAATAATTTTACCAAATTATTTTTCTTAAGTCTCCAACAGGGTTGACATTATATCAACAAATCTAATACGATTAAATATGAAATAGTTATATAGCTAAAATGGTCAAAATGGTTTTAGAACTATGTAACTATTCAGCTATGTAGCTATTTATTTGTATGGATGGACAAACTATGCCAATAGGCCAGACAGCGGGATCGACAGACGGTCAGTCGGTGCAAGAGAGAAGCGTTACGCAAATATTGCTTGAAGAAAAACTAATAACGCAAGATCAATACAATAAACTTAGAACAGAATCTTTGAATAGCAATGTATCAATTGATCGCGCGCTTCTTGATTCACAAGTAGTTACCGAGGGTAGATATTATGAAGCGCGCGCGAAACTTATAGGCATTCCGTATGTCTCAATCGCCGCCCTACCTTTTTCTCCCGAGGCTTTAAGTTTTGTCCCAAAGGCGGTTGCTGAAAGGTTTATAATCATACCCTTTGCATACGATAAGGAAAGGAATACCCTTTCGGTCGCAATGTCTGATCCTCTTGATCTTGAGACGGTTAATTTTCTAAAGCAAAAAACCGGTGCAATAATTTCAACTTTTCAGGCAATACCGGCGGACATAAAAACCGCCATTCAAAATCAGTATACGTTCGGTTTGGTTGGAGAAGTAAAAGAGGCGCTTGCCGAAACAGAACAGATAGGAGTAAAAACATTTGACAAAAGGAGCTTGGCGCAAGTTATTAAAGAAGCGCCTATTGCAAAAATTGTTTCTACAATTCTTGAATATGCAATAAAAAGCAAGGCATCAGATGTTCATCTTGAACCTCAGGAAGATCGCGTGAGAGTAAGATACAGAATCGATGGAATCTTATACGAAAGACTCTCTTTGCCATATCAGGTTAGGGAGGCAGTAATTTCAAGGATTAAGATTTTGTCAGATATGAAAATTGACGAGCATCGCATTCCTCAGGATGGAAGATTTAACTTTAAATTTGGAGATGAAGAGGTGGACCTTCGTGTATCAACGCTTCCAACTTCTTTTGGCGAAAAGATAGTAATGAGACTACTTAAGAAATCGGGCGGAGTGCCGACTTTGCCGGAATTGGGCCTTCGAGGAACCGCTCTGAGAAATCTTGAGGCATCAATCTTGCGTCCCCATGGAATAATTATTGTCTGCGGCCCAACCGGTTCAGGGAAAACAACCACGCTTTACTCGGTTCTTTCAAAACTTAATACAACGCGGGTCAATATTTTGACTCTGGAAGATCCTGTCGAGTATCAAATCGCAGGAACAAATCAGGTACAAATAAATCCGGATGTAGGACTTACTTTTGCAACGGGTCTTCGCGCTTTTCTTCGGCAGGATCCAAATATTATATTGGTAGGAGAGATTCGGGACAAAGAAACTACGGATCTTGCCATACAGGCATCCCTTACAGGGCATCTTGTATTCTCAACGCTTCATACATCAAGTGCCTCGGGAGCATTGCCTCGTTTATTTGATATGGGGGCCGAGACTTTTCTCCTCGCATCAACAATGAACGCCATAGTTGGCCAGCGAATTGCCAGAAGAATCTGCAATCACTGCAGGCGTGAATCTAAGCCGCCTCGGGAACTCGTAAATGAGCTTCGCAAGACTTTGGGAGAACTTATGACGACCCCAGATGATGATGTTAAGCTCTATAAAGGAGAAGGATGTGATTATTGCGGACATTCAGGGTATTCGGGACGAATAGGAATTTTTGAAGTTTTGCCCGTAAGCGAATCAGTTGCAAAACTCGTATTGACAAAGTCTGATGCCTCGGGAATCGAAAAACAGGCAAGATCTGAGGGAATGATAACTATGAAACAGGATGGATATCTTAAGGTCTTAGAAGGCATCTCAACAATAGACGAAATATTAAGAGTTGCACAAGAATAACTCACTAAGAATTTAGGACTAAAGGACTAAAATGATTAAGATTTGAACTTGACTTATCACTAATTCTTTTAGTCTTGATCACTAGATATGACTATTACGGAATTATTTGAAAAAACTATTGCTGCGGGCGCATCTGATTTACATTTTGTTGCGGGCGTTGTTCCGACAATCAGAGTGGACGGTAAGTTATCTCCAATGTCAACCTATCCGGAACTGTCAAGAGAAGATATAGAAAGCTTGGTTTTTTCAATTTTGACTGCCGAACAAAAGGAATTATTTTTGAACAATAAGGCTCTTGATTTCTCCTATGGGTTTGGTGGGGGAGACTACGGAGAAAGAGGAAGATTTAGAATAAATATTTATTATCAAAGAGGAACAATTGCCGCAGCTTTCAGGCTGCTGCCTCCAACTGTTAAAACTATAGAAGATCTCTCTCTCCCAGAGATTTGTCACTATTTTGCAAAGCTGAAACAGGGCTTTATCGTGGTCACAGGCCCTACAGGACACGGCAAATCTACAACTATTGCATCTATAATTAATGAAATAAACATGGCGAATGAAGCAAATATTATAACGATCGAGGATCCAATTGAATATGTTTATCAAAAAGGGAAATCAATTATCTCCCAGCGTGAAATTGGGCAGGATACGCTATCATGGGCTGAGGCTCTTAGATCCGCCCTCCGAGAAGACCCCGATGTTATTCTTATCGGCGAAATGAGAGATCCTGAAAGCGTTGCATCTGCGATAACAATGGCAGAAACCGGGCATCTGGTTTTTTCAACGCTTCATACAAACTCCGCATCCCAAACTATAGACAGAATCATAGACTCATTTCCCGAAAAACAACAAAACCAAATAAGAGCACAACTTTCTGCAAGCCTTGCAGGAATTGTTTCTCAACGGCTAATCCCCAAAATTAGTGGTGGGAGAATCGTTGCATGTGAAGTATTGATTGCAAATAATGCAATCAAGTCAAATATTCGCGAAGCAAAAACTCATTTAATAGATTCTATAATAGAAACTTCCCAGGATATAGGAATGATTCCTCTTGAAACAACACTTGCAACTCTTGTAAAAGAGGGTGTAATCACTCTTGAAGTTGCAAGATCCTACGTCTTGCGACAAGAAGCCTTTAATCAGCTAATAAGCTAAGAGGTCCCACGATCCCTTAGACCGCGCCGCGGGAGCGGACCGAGCAGAGCGAAGGAGCTCGCCTGCAAGCGAAGCGGACAGGCGTGGGGGCCGAATTAATGTAGCAAAACATGGAATTTATATATACCGGAGTTGACAAAAACTCCATAAAGCAAAAGGGGAAGCTTGAGGCAAATAACGAAAAAGAAGTTATAGATTTTTTGCGCTCAAACGGCATAACACCGCTTTCTCTTAGGAAAGTTGAAAAACACGCTGTCTTATTATTGGGGCGCGGTATTAAAAACTCGGATATAGTTTTGTTTACAAGACAGCTAGCCTCAATGATCCTAACAGGTCTTACGCTTATAGAATCTTTAAAGGTCTTGAAGGACCAGGGAAATAAACCTAGCATGCAGGAACTTATTAATGATCTTATCTCTCAGATTTCCGAGGGGAAACCCTTTTCTGATGCGCTCTCAAATCACAAAGGAGCCTTTTCGGATGTTTACATTGCGTTAATAAAAGCGGCAGAAAAGGGCGGGTTGCTTGATAAGGTTTTGGCGCGTCTAGCGGATAATATGGAGAAAGAGGAGGATCTTAAAAAGAGAGTAAGATCTGCTATGTTTTATCCTGCAATTGTAGTAACCGGAATGATCATCGTAGTTGTAATTATGAACATTTTTGTTATACCCCAGCTTGGAACCTTATATGAAAATTTAGGTCTTGAATTGCCCTTAACTACAAAAATAGTTCTTGGAATTTCGAGAACATTCACTACTTTTTGGCCTGTTTGGATTGTTGGTCCGATAGCTGCGTTTATTTTGTATAAAAGATTTAAAAGAACAAGCGAAGGAGTAAAAATCATAGATAGAATAAAACTTAGACTCCCTGTGATTGGAAATATTTTTACCTTGGCGATACTGGACGAGACTACAAGAACCCTATCTCTACTTATAAGTTCCGGTGTGTCAATTATTGAAGGTCTCAACATCACAGCCGCCATAGCGGGCAATTATTGGTATAAAAGTTCTATTCTCTCAGCATCCGAGATGGTTGAAAAGGGAGTTTCTCTTTCGGATGCTTTTTCGCATGAAAAAATTTTCCCTCCAATGCTTGTTCAGATGGCGAGAGTTGGCGAGTCTACGGGAAAAATCGATGAAAGCCTGCTTAAAATATCCGAATATTTCGAACGCGATCTTGACCTAAGAATCAGAACCTTAACGACTGCTATCGAACCCATTCTTATAATTGCTTTGGGAGTTTCGATAGCATTCTTGATATTGTCGGTTATAACGCCAATTTATAGCCTTATCTCGCAAATCCAATAGCTGGATTTCTGCTTCGTTTTCTGTTAAAATATATCAATAACTCATGCCAAAATCTTCTAAAACTTCCGAATATACAGCCAAAAATATACAGGTTCTTGAAGGGCTTGAACCTGTAAGAAAAAGACCCGCAATGTACATTGGATCAATAGATAGTGTTGGTCTTCATGAAACAATTCGAGAAATAATCGATAATGCCGTTGACGAATCTTTAGCAGGCCATGCACAAAATGTATGGGTTGTTTTAAATGCGGACGGTTCCGCAACTGTCGTTGATGATGGCCGAGGAATTCCGGTTGATAAAGTCCCCGGATACGGAAAAAGTGCACTTGAAATTGTGATGACCAAACTTCATGCGGGGGGAAAGTTTGGCGGGGGAGCATATAAGGTTTCGGGCGGCCTCCACGGGGTAGGCTCCTCTGTTGTCAACGCGTTATCTAAAAAAATGTGGGTTGAGATTCGACGAGACGGAAAACTATACCGCCAAGAATATGAGAAAGGAACGCCCAAAACAGACGTTCGATCCATGCCTATTTCCGAATCTAGACTGCCGGAAATTATAGACGATTCGCGGCTTAAAACTGTAAAAAGCGGAACCGCGGCAACTTTTTATCCTGACGATTCCATTTTTACGGAGCCCGAATTTGACAATCATATGGTGCTTAAGCTAATTCGTGAACGGGCGTATATTGTTTCAAAACTTTATTTTCATTTTTATGATAAACGGCCCGGCAAGGAAAAGGAAGTACATCTATATTTTGAAGGTGGAATCATTTCACTGGTAAAAAAACTGAGTGAAGGAAAAGGGCCAATCCATTTACCAATCTATATCAATCAAGAACAGGACGGGGTACTGGTTGAGGCGGCACTTCAGTATAACGAAGGCATTATTGAAAATCTTGAAAGTTTTGTAAATGTTATCAATACTGTAAACGGAGGAACACATGTAACCGGATTCAGAATGGCATTAACACGCGTTATTAATGACTATGGTAAGAAAGTTGGGGCCTTTAAGGGCGATGGAGATTCAATCACGGGCGACGATACTCGAGAAGGATTGACCGCAGTGATCGCGATCCGAATGGAGCAGAATAAAATTCAGTTTGAGGGACAAACAAAGGGAAAACTTGGAAATTCCGAGGTTCAGCCGCTTGTCCAAGCAGTTGTCAAGGAAGGTCTTGAAACCTGGTTTGAAGAAAACCCTTCTGATGCCCGGATAATACTCAATAAAGCTTATCTTGCGGCAAAAGCGCGTCTTGCGGCACGCGCAGCAAAAGAGGCAATCCTTCGAAAAGGTGCTTTTGAAGGGGGTTCTTTACCCGGAAAGCTTGCCGACTGCCAAGAAAAAGATCCAGAAGTTTCAGAGCTTTATATTGTGGAAGGAGATTCGGCCGGCGGCTCGGCAAAACAGGGCAGAGACCGCAAGTTTCAGGCGGTTTTACCTCTTGGAGGAAAGATTTTAAATACTGAGCGCGCGCGACTAGATAAAATTGTCGAATTTGAATCGCTAAAGGACATGATTATTGCTCTTGGAGCTGGAATCGGCGAAACCACAAACATGGAAAAAATCCGCTACCATAGAATTATAATCATGACTGATGCCGATGTTGATGGAGAACACATTGAAACATTGCTTCTAACCTTTTTTTATCGACACCTTAAGGAGATTATTGATGCGGGATATTTATATATAGCCCAGCCCCCTCTTTACAAGATTCAGATCGGCAAGGAATCTTATTATGCATATTCCGATACCGAACGCGATAAGGTTTTAAAGGAACACGGGAACGGCCACTATTCAATCCAAAGATACAAAGGGCTTGGAGAAATGAATCCGGAGCAATTGTGGGAAACAACTATGAACCCAAAGAATCGAATCCTAAAAAAGATTACAGCATCCGATGCTGAGGAAGCCGACCGAGTCTTCACAATGCTTATGGGTGAGGAGGTCCCCCCTCGCAAACACTTCATCCAAGAAAACGCGAAAATGGCCAATTTGGACATTTAAGAACATTTTGCCTTGAAAAACCTCATATTTTCCCTTATAATTAACTATTAAATGAATTTATCTTTTCTCCTTTCTAATCCGGTTTTGGTAGCAATAAGTGCAGGATTTCTTTCGATTTTATATGGACTTTTTCTAACTGCAAGAGTACTCCAAAAACCTCGGGGAGATGAAAAAATGAATGCGATAGCTGATGCAATTGCAGAAGGAGCAGCAGCGTATCTCAAACGACAATACCTTGTTGTTTCAATAATTGGTGTTATTATTTTGGCTATTCTTTATTATGTCTTCGATATATACACTGCGGCAGGTTTTGCAGTTGGCGCGGTCTTTTCTGCTCTTGCCGGAGTTATTGGAATGAACGTTGCCGTTAGAAGTAACATCCGAACAGCGCAAGCTGCAAAAAGCGGACTTGCACAAGCTTTTGGAATTGCATTTTCTGGCGGAGCGGTTACGGGTCTAATGGTTGCCGGCCTTGCGTTACTTGCCATCTCCGGCTCCTTTTATATGCTGCAATCACAAAACTTACCAATTGAGCAAGCGCTCCGCGCACTGGTGGCGCTTGGTTTTGGTGGATCTTTAATATCCGTTTTTGCAAGGCTCGGCGGAGGAATTTATACAAAAGGTGCAGATGTCGGAACCGACATGGTTGGAAAAATAGAGAAGGGGATACCTGAAGATGATCCCAGAAATCCGGGCGTAATTGCGGATTTGGTAGGTGACAATGTAGGAGATGACGCCGGAATGGCAGCAGATCTTTTTGAAACTTATGTTATAACGGCAGTCGCCTCAATGATTTTAGGAAACTTGGCATTTCCTAATTCGTCTTCGGTTCTTTATTACCCATTATTGTTGGGAGCAGTATCTGTTGTTGCAAGTATAATAGGCTCGTGGACCGTACGAGTCTCGGGCAAAAAAATTATGTCCGCGCTTTATACGGGATTAGGGGCTACAGCGGTCATTGCTATTGCGGGATTCTATTTTGTTACCAAAAGCTTGTTCCCGGTAGGACTTGCGGATATTTCGGAGCTTAGTATTTTTTACTCTTCGATAATCGGGATAATAGTGACTATCGGAATGGTTGTTATAACAGAATATTTTACATCCAAAAATTACGGTCCGGTGAAAACAATTGCCGAGGCCTCAACAACCGGACATGGTACAAATGTAATCGCAGGGCTCGCTGTTTCAATGAAATCGACTTTTGCACCGATACTTTTAATTTCGGCAGCAATTTTTGCAAGTTTTAATCTTGCCGGGCTTTATGGAGTGGCAATTGCCGCAATGGCGATGCTCTCGTTAACCGGAATAATCGTTGCGATTGATGCCTTCGGTCCGATAACCGATAACGCCGGTGGCATTGTTGAGATGACAAATTTGCCGGCCAAAGTCAGAAATGTAACGGACCCGCTTGATGCTGTAGGAAATACAACAAAAGCGGTGACAAAAGGCTATGCAATCGGCTCTGCAGGTCTTGCAGCGCTTGTATTATTTGCAAGCTACACACAGGAGCTCTCTGGTCCTGAAGCTAGCGAATTGATATTCTCACTCTCAAACCCAAAAGTCTTGATTGGGTTATTTATCGGCGGAAGTATGTCTTATCTTTTTAGTGCGCTTGCAATGGAGGCGGTGGGGAAAGCCGCGGTATCGGTTGTAAATGAGGTAAGGCGCCAATTCAAGGAAATAGAAGGAATTATGGAGGGCCGGGCAAAACCTGATTATGGGAAGGCGGTTGATATTGTAACGGTTGCAGCAATTCGTCAGATGATTTTGCCAGCGCTTATTCCTGTTGCGGCTCCGATATTAGTGGGCTTCTTATTAGGCCCTGAGGCTCTTGGAGGACTTCTTGTGGGAAGTATTGTTACAGGCCTTTTCGTGGCAATATCAATGACAACCGGAGGAGCTGCATTTGACAATGCCAAAAAATATATAGAGGAAGGCAATTTGGGAGGAAAGGGCAGTTTCGCCCATCAAGCTGCGGTGACGGGAGATACTGTTGGTGATCCCTATAAGGATACTGCAGGACCTGCAATTAATCCAATGATCAAGGTAATTAATATAGTAGCTCTTTTGATTGCACCATTTTTAATCTAACTTCATGGATAACCAAATCGGCAGACTTGAATATGTTGACATTTCGGAAGAAGCAAAGAAGGCGTATCTTGATTACGCAATGTCTGTTATTGTCGCGCGGGCCCTTCCCGATGTCCGCGATGGGCTAAAACCTGTACATCGCCGGATTCTCTACGCGATGTATGAAATGGGGCTTTACCCAACCGCAAAATACGCAAAATCGGCAAAAATAGTAGGGGAGACCATGGGAAAATACCATCCGCACGGAGACATGGCAATCTACGATACCCTTGTCCGTCTTGCTCAAGATTTTTCGATGCGCTATCCATTAATTGACGGACAGGGAAACTTTGGTTCAATGGACGGCGACTCACCGGCCGCAATGAGGTACACGGAGGCAAAACTCACTCAAATTGCGATGGAGATGCTCTTTGATATCGATAAGCAAACAGTTGAGCTTCTGCCAAATTTTGACGGCACACTCAACGAACCCCAATATTTACCTGCGAAGCTTCCAAACCTACTTCTTATGGGGTCCGAAGGAATAGCAGTTGGAATGGCAACTAAGATCCCTCCTCATAATTTAGGGGAAGTAATTGATGCCATAAGTCATACAATCAAAAAGATAACCTTCGCAAAAAGGGAGGATTATATTCCGCAAAAAGACAGTCAAGAATTGACAGATGAAGAGATAAATTCTTTGAAACCTGCGTTTAGTCTCTCATCAGGAATTACGGTAGATGAGCTGCTTGAATTCATAAAGGGTCCTGACTTTCCAACAGGAGGCGCAATCTATGACATAAATGAAATTAAGAACGTTTATAGGACAGGCCGCGGCCGAATTTTAATTCGCGGAATTGCCGAGATTGAAGACGTAGGGCAGGGTAAGTCCGCGATTATCATTCGAGAAATTCCCTATCAAGTAAATAAATCAGGGTTAGTTGCAAAAATCGCAGAACTTGCGAAAGACAAGAAACTTGAGGGCATAACCGATCTTCGCGACGAATCGGACCGGCACGGCATTAGAATTGTTGTGGAATTAAAACGCGACGCTGCACCAAGGAAGGTTTTAAATAATTTGTTTAAATTGACGGCTCTTCAAACCACATTCCCTGCTAATATGGTTGCTCTTGTTGGCGGAATACCGAGAACCTTAAATCTTAAGGTACTAATTGACGAATACGTTTACCATAGGTTCACTGTTATAACGCGAAGGTCCGAATTTGAGGCAAAACAATCGCGCGCGAGGCTTCATATTTTAGACGGGTTGTTAATTGCCGTTAAAAACATTGATGAAGTAATTAGCACTATTAAAAAATCGAAGGATGTCGAAGATGCAAAACAGAATTTAATGAAAAGATTTAAACTGACAGAAATCCAATCCGTTGCAATCCTCGACATGCAGCTACGCCGCCTTGCGGCTTTAGAACGCGAGAAACTTCAGGACGAGCACGCCTTAGTAAAAGAAACCCTTGATTATCTTGTAGCATTGTTAGCCGATCCCAAGAAAATGCTTGCCGTAGTAGGCGACGAGCTAACCAAAATTAAAAACAAATATGAGGACCCAAGAAGAACCAAGGTTTATAAATCACGAGTAGACGAGTTTTCAGAGGAGGACTTAATTCAGAATGAACCAACAGTAATCACGCTCACTCAAACAGGATATATAAAACGGCAAAGCATGACCTCTTTTAGGACTCAAGCACGAGGAGGCAAGGGCGTACGGGGAATGACTACAAAAGAAGAGGATGTGATAGATAAAATTCTATATGCCCAGACTCATGACTATATCTTATTCTTCACAAATCTTGGAAAAGTATATCAGACAAGAGTATTTGAAATGGAGGAGGTAAGCCGCATTTCAAAGGGAACCGCAATTGTCAATTTAATTGATATTACACAAGGAGAAACAATCCAGTCAATCTTAACTTACAATCCGAAAGAAAAGGATAAGCTCAAAAATATTGTCATGGCAACAGCAAAAGGCGTAATCAAGAAAACGCGCGTTGACGAGTTTGCAAACATTCGCCGAGGAGGGATAATTGCCATAAAACTTGAAAGCGGCGATTCTCTCCAGTGGGTAAACTCCTCAAGCGGAGATGACGATATAGTCATGATCACGCAAAGCGGAAAAATCATTAATTTTCCAGAGAGCCATGTTAGAGCAACCGGAAGGTCAAGTCAGGGTGTTCGCGGAATAAGACTTGTCAAGGATGATCGAGTTGTCGGTATGGATGTAGTTTCAAAAAACAATAAAGAAGCCAAGCTCTTAATTATTGCTGAGAATGGTCTTGGGAAGAGAACTCGGGTTTCTGAAGTAAGAAATCAAAGAAGAGGAGGACAGGGAGTCCGCATTGCAAATATAAATGCGAAAACCGGAAAGCTGGTTCTCGCGCAAGTGTTAGAATCTAACGCAACAGAAGTAATTATAACCTCAGAAAAAGGCCAAGTGGTAAAAATTCCGCTTGGCTCAACGCCTCTTTTATCCCGGAATGCGCAGGGCGTAATATTAATGAGATTTTCGAATAAAGCCGATAAAGTCGCCGCCGCCACAACAGTCTCCCCATAGGTTAGCAACTAGTGACTAGATATCAGCTACTAGGTTATAATGAAGTCTATGAAGATTGATGGGAAAAAGATTGCGCAAGAAATTCGAAATAATCTAAGATCCAAGATCCAAGACCTAAAATCTAAAAACATAACTCCAAAGATTGCCATAATTACTCTTGGGCCTGAAGTCTCTTGGGAAACTTATGTTCGTCAAAAAATAAAAGCTGCAGGGGAGCTTGGAATAAAAGCAGTTTTAATAAATCTCTCCGCCGAAGGCTGGACCTCGCCTAAGGGCGGGGAAGAATCGGATGAAGAAAAGCTTATTCGAACAGTTCACGAAATAGATAGGGATCCAAAATATAACGGCATCATAATCCAAAGACCAATTCCTTCGAGTTTCAATCGGGAAAGAGTTGTCAAATCAATTTCTCCCGAAAAGGACATAGACGGATTTCGATCTGACTCAAAATTTGAAGTCCCTGTCTGGCTCGCAGTCAAAAGATTACTTGAGGAAGTTTTGGAAATTGGAAATTTCAACAAACGAAAGTTTGTTGTATTGGGAAAAGGCGAGACCGCCGGCGGCCCCATAATTCGCGGCCTAAAAAAAATGGGGATCGAGCCTCAAATTATAGACAGTAGAACAAAAAATCCTGACGAAATTCTAAAAGAGGCAGATGTTATTATTTCTTGCGTAGGCAAACCAAATACCGTTACCGCCGATCAAATTAAAAAAGGCGCGATATTGATCGGTGTCGGCACTCACGGAGAAGATGTAGGACTGAGAGGAGATTACAGAATAGAGGATATCGAAAAAATTGCCGGTGCTTATACCCCAACTCCCGGCGGCGTCGGCCCCATCAACCTCTCATATTTATTTTCGAATCTCATCGAAGCCGCCGCAGTTCAAGTGTAGTTCATATTAGGAACTGGCGCTTGAGTAGTTTTTGAGAGAGTAGCGCCAAAAAAGAATAGAGGCCCAAAGAAAAACTCCACCAACAATAAATGATATTAAAACCGCTTGTGGTGAGAGTAGTCCGAGTATTGCTTTTGAAGGATAAGTAATCATTATACCCACAGGTACTGCGAAGGTAATGAGTGCCCGAAGCGGCTGTTGATATATATCAACAGGGAGCCTCCCCATCTGAGTAAGATCTCTATAGAGCCAAATGGTATTATCTACCTCGGTGGTTAAAACACCCACGGCCAGGACAAAAATATGAAAAGCAAGCGCAATTAGAAGTCCATTTGCAACAAGCACTAAATATAAAATCGCATTCGCAAAAGAAACATTCCCAATATTAATAACCGAAATCGCAACCAAAACAATCGAAAGACAAAGAATTGGGATATCCAACGGATCGCCTCCTCCAAAAAGGGAGCGAAAAAGAGGTGAGAGTGGGCGAGTCAAGAAAAAGTCAAAATCGCCGCTTACTATATACCACCTAAACTTGTATACTTCCCGCAAGAAAAATTGAGAAAATACATCTATTAGATTAAATGTTGCAAAAAATAAAATTATTTCCCATAAGGAATACCCCACAATTACTTTTGTTCGCTGCTCTATAATTACCAGAAAAAGAAGAAAAAATCCTAAGCGAAAGAGTTTACCAAAAACAAAAAGGGCGACACCAAAACGTGAGGTAAAAGCCACCTGAAAAGATTTTATTGTAAGAAGCCACCAAACTCTTATATATTTTCGAAATTCCTTCATATCAATCTACATCTATGCTCTAATATCTAAGACCTATGATCTAACATCTAAAATTAACGTCCGTATGCCGTATACAAACGAAGTCCGCGAGCCCAAGCAAATTTAACAATAAACCAAAGCACGAATATCCAGGTAGAAGATATCATTATTCCTTTTATTATTTCGGCCATGACAAGCTGTCCAAGATAAATCTTAAGAGGGAAAAACAATAGGTATGGAAAAGGGAAAAATTCAAGAATCGAAAATATCGGTTTTGGTAATATATCAAGCGGAAATAGGCCTCCTGAGAAAAAAGTTAAAACTGTTATAAAAACAAATCGAGGTGCCCAGACATCAGGACTCCAGAACCCAATAAGTCCCAAAAGGAAGTTCAAGAAAAAGTACATTGTAAGTGCAAGAAGACAGGAGAAAAATGTAAGCGCAAGTAAACTTGAATCTGTCTGGATAAAAATAGGAGGCGCAAGAATTATAAATAGTATGGTAAGCTCGACAAACGAGAAAACTATATTCATTGCTTTGTCACCAAGATCGCGTGAGAACTGATAGAGAAAATAATTTATTGGTCGCAATAGAAAATTCGAGAGGTTACCGTTATTTATTTCTTCTCCAACTTCATAACTTCGATTCGAAATAACAAGGGAGTTTATGATAGATGTTCCCAGGATATAGGTAAGCATAAATTCCCGGGTATAACCCAGTATATTCCCCCCCGGTAGAAGAAGTGCCGACCACAAAAAATACATTGTTAATAATGTGAGTACCATTCGTACTCTCCACATTACAAAATTTAATCTATAGGCAAGAGTCTCGTCCCATGTATTTCTTGCGGCGAGATAATACTTTTTTATATTCATGATTTTCCCTTCTCAAATATCTCGCGTATAATGTCTTCAATCTCAGGTTCCTCGATTATTAAATCTTGAACAGCAAGATCCTTAAGAATCTTGGCTGAAACGTCGCTTATTCGCCTGTAAGGAACCGAGATTACCACTTGTGGGTAGGTGAAGGATTTTATCTCGCCAAGTCCCCTCATTAACGACTCATCAATATTTTTTTGCAGGGTCAGCTTAACAATCCTATATGGAGCATGTCTCTTAACAAGATCTGAGAGTTTTCCGTCAAAAAGTAGTTTTCCATGATTTATTATAATAACCCGTCTACATAGCGCCTCAACATCTCTCATGTAGTGACTCGTTAAAAGTATAGTTGCTTTATATTGTTTGTTGTATTCTTTTATAAATTCGCGGAGAGTTTTTTGCATTACAACATCAAGTCCAAGAGTTGGCTCGTCCAAAAACAAAACGCGCGGCGAGTGAAGAACCGAGGCAATAAACTCGCATTTCATTCGCTGTCCCAAAGACAATTTTTTGACAGGAGTTTTTAGAATATCCGTGACATCCAAAAGTGAAACCAACGCATCAAGCGTTTTTTTAAATTTGTCATCCGGTATCTCGTATATTTCTTTATTTAATATAAACGTTTCGATGGGCGGCAAATCCCACCAGAGTTGATTCCTTTGCCCCATAACAAGCGCAATCTGTTTTAAAAAGTTTGTCTTTCGCGAAAAAGGCGTGTATCCTAAAACTTTTATTTCCCCTGCGGTGGGGTAAAGAAGCCCTGATAGGCATTTTAAAGTTGTAGTTTTCCCGGCACCATTAGGGCCAATGAAGCCGACGAGTTCCCCTTCATCAATTTTAAAGGATATGCCATCAACCGCCTTTACTTCCTCATATTTTCTATTCACAAAAGAAAGGATTGACGCGGCAAGCCCAGCCTCTTTTTTTTGAACTTTGTAATATTTTTTAAGACCCTTTACCTCAATCGAATCCACCCAGATATTGTATCAGAAATCATTAAGTATCTAAGATGTGAGATTTATGATGTAAGTAATTTCTTACACCTTACAACTTAAAACTTACAAACTTAACTATTAGCGGCGGTTTCCCTGGTGGAATTTTTTGTGGACTTCGCGAAGTTGGGGATTTGTGACGTGCGTGTAGATTTGAGTTGTCGATATATTTTTGTGCCCCAGCATCTCTTGTACTGATCGGATGTCGGCTCCGTTTGAGAGTAAATCGGTCGCAAAAGAATGACGAAGAGTATGCGGCGTTGCTTTAATTGGAATTCGCGCGGCGCGAACATATTTGTCTACAATTCTTTCTATTGAGCGGGTAGTGAGTCTCATTTCCTCGCCGTCATCTTCGAACACCTTTTCTTTCGAGTACCTTATAAATGCCGGCTTCCACGGATCTTCGCGCTTCTCAAAATATTGTCCGAGCCAGTGCGCCGCAGAATCTGACAAGAAAACTACCCGCGCTCGTCCCCCTTTCCCGATTATGCCGAACTCGCGGGTGTCGAAATTTATATTATCTCGATTTAGCTTTGCAAGTTCCGAAACTCTAAGTCCGGTTGAGAAGAGCATCTCAAGAATCGCACGATCCCGGAGGGATTTTTCATCATTCTTTGAGACATCAACCGCATTGAAAAGATCCTCGAGATGATTCTTTTCAAGAAATTTCAGTGATTTACTTTCAACCTTTGGAAGATCAATTTTATCGGGAGCAAGAGTATCATAATCGTGCCGGATTAGATATTTAAGAAAAGAGCGGAGAGCAATAATATAGTAGGACTGGGTTATTCGTTTCAAAGTCATTCCTTTATCATATTCATAATTAGACAAGTATAGACGGTACTTTCGGGTTATATCTAAATTTAGATCTTTTATGTCGCGCCCGGGATAGTTTTTTGAAAACCATTCATAAAATCTCCCAAGGTGAAATCTATAATTTCGAATAGTTAATTTCGAAGCATTCCTTTCAATCTCAAGATACTCAAGGAATTGCTGAATCAGAGGATGAGTTTTAGGTTCTTGTTTTTCTTCCATACAAACAAGTACAGCCAAGTCCGTTTTGCGACATAGATAACTATCCTTGATTTATGTTGTAAAACGGACGTGACAGGAACAGCACCACCTTAATATTATGCGACGTAAGATCCTGCTTGTCAAACTACGACTTTTGTGATATAACGCGACTATATGAGTAAATTCGCTGTCCCGGCGGCTCTTATTGCGATTATTATTGCAGTTGGTGTTGTAGCATACACGCTCGGCATTGCCCAAAGTGAAAAAGAGCCTGTTACTACTTCCGCGCCGACTCCGACCGCTATCTTTGTATCGTCTTCGCCAACCGGCGCACCAACAACCACCCCTCAACCAACTATGAGTAAATCTCAGGTGACAGAAAATATTATTGCTTCGGTTACTTCTAAAAACTATGCGGCTCTTGAAGGCTACATGGCAAGTCAGGTTTCGGTTATACTTTACGCAACAGAATGCTGCGGTCTGGTAACAGCGCAAAAAGCAACCGAGCAAATGTCATATCTTAATGGCGGAACGCCTCCTTGGGATTTTTCTTTGAACAGCCAAATCGCACAGAAATTAATAAATGCCGACCCTGCCAACTTTGCAAATAAGATAATCGGTATAGCTTCAAACGGCATGGCCGTGTCCTTCAATTTAAACAGCGAAAACAAAATCGACAAAATCTTCATCTCCGCCGACTACAAACTCATCGCCCCCTAAGTGCAGCTACGAATCCTCCATCCCTGTCAAAGCTTATCGCTTTGCAGGCGGGCTCCTTCGCTAGCGCTACAGTCCGCCCCTCCGAGGTGGAAATTAGTAGTTGACAAATTTGTATATAAATTTGTATAATAATCTTACTATGCAACTTCCTATTTTAAAAAGCATTACAGATATAAGACGCGACGCTAAACGAGTCTTTGAGCAAGTCCGTAACAAAAACGAAGTAGTTTTAGTGGTTAAAAATAATGATCAACTCTCGGTAGTCATTTCCCCAGATCGTTTTCAATCGATTATGGATGAAAACGAGGCACTTTGGGAAGAATTGATAATGACAAAATCCAAGAAACAAACGGCTAAGGAGCTTTCTTATCCATTAAAAGACTTGCTAAGTGGAAAAGTTTAAGGTTTTCGTCAAAAAATCGGCAGTTAAGAGTTTAAGAAAATTCCCCAAACAAATTCAAAACAAAGTTCAACAGGCTATTTTAAAACATCTAACAACTAGACCGCATATCGCGGATGGAAAGCACATAAAAAAACTCACAGATGGCTATCGCCTACGAGTTGGAGACTATCGAATCTTCTACTACATTGAAACAAAAAAGGTAATAGTCACAGCAATTGAGCGAAGAACTTCTACCACATACTGATGTTGCCCATAAGCTCTTTTCCATTAGTTGTACTTCTCAAGTCGGGCCAACGACCCATCCGCTTTTGGCTGAAACAATTTTGTAAAAATAATAAATAGTAAATAATAAATCATAAATGGCCTATAGTAGGGTAGAGGCAATAAATTTTCTTTGGGGAGGAAAATAGAGAAACCCTTCGACAAGCGCAACGGTAAAGTAACGAATTTGTTTCGGATTTAAGGCTAAATTGGGAAAGTTTAGCCTCGCTCTCAGGTTACTCGTCCATGTCGTAAAAGTATTATTGTACGACATAAGCTGTATTCGTACTCTCTCTTACGCGTGGAGTATAGGTGCATTATAGGAACGTGGGTATCATTGTGTATGGGGACCAAATGCATTATTATTCTTATGGCTTAAACGCTGTGTCGTATTTGCCTATCGCTCTCTCAGGACGACTGCTTAGAATGTTTTTAATTTAGACTGTAATTTCGGTCCAAACGTTCATTTCTAGCCTCAAAAAACAAGAGTTCGTAAAACATTTTTAGATCGCTTCCAAGAGAGAGAATCTCACCAAAGGGCCTTTCGACTTTTTTTCATTTAGGCCCTTTGGCCCTCAGTACAAGCATCTCTCTGTGCTTGCAATGAGCGCGGCCCCCGCCTGCGGGAGCCGAACCGTGAAAAGTCTGCCCTGCGCAAGGAGTACAGTATCGAGGCTGGCTCAAGGCTGTGAAACGAGTGGAAGAGATCCCTTCTTAACGCTTGGAATTTGCGATCGCAAAAACTTATCCACAAAATTATAGGATACTAAACTGTATCAAACCCTATCACCAATTTAGATTGCTAAATCAACTCAAACTGCTATTTTTAGCCTCCACTACTCCACTTAGCTAAAAGGTATCAAGGGTATCAAAAGTATCAAAGGTGGTGTCACGGGGGAATCTGTAACGACCAAGTCTTATCGATTTAATAAAAAAGCTTTTGATACTCGTGATACACGTGGTACTCGTGATACTCTTCCCTATTAGAAACCCCAATTGGAAAAGAAAACCAAGATGAGAATTGCTAGGAATCCTACCCAAACATACTCCCAAAGTATTCCTTTGAACAGCCTCTTCTCTATCCATGCGTGTGTAAGGCCCGAATAAGCATAAAATATGCCGGTTATAAAAATTGAATATATTGCGGCCGTTACGGGCCAGAGATTTAAAACAAAAGCTAATTGACCTAGCGCAAGGGATACTAAGAGAGACGATATGAAGGATTCGCGAATGAATTCTCTTGACAAACTGTATACCCACAAAGACTGAAAATTCAAAAGAAACGTAAGTATTGATATAACAATTGGAGTGATAAAGAATGAAAGCCTAAGGGAAAAGATAATATTTGTAAGTAAAAATAATACAACAATAGTCAGGACAAAAGAGACAATTCTTGCGCTTCGCAATAAAGTTATGGTTCTAATTGCAGAAACGGCAAAAATGTTCTGAGTAAGGAAGAGTGAATAGAGTCCAAAAGCATATAACAAAACGACTATAATTCGGGTTAATAATCTTGCCGGTATAAGAGGATAAAAAAGTGAGAAAGAGATCGTAAAGAAAAAAGGTAGGATTAATATTGGGTAATAAAATGTTCCACTAATATCAGAACGTAACGTAAAATAAAGTAAAATAATTCCCAGAAAGCTTAAAAAGATAGACGTAATAATAAGATTTATTCCCGAAAGATAAGTCGAAATAAAAATACCAATAGACATGAACAAAACTGTCAGAACGAATTTTTGTCTTTTAGAAAGGTTAAGAGATGGGATTAAACTTCGCATAAAGAGATCCTTCCCCCGCATCAAGTGCGAGGTCAGGATGGCCTAGCGCTAGCGCTAGGCCAGATTAGTGTAAACCTTTTGAACATCCGAAAGCTCCTCAAGTTTTTCAATCAGTTTAAGAATTTGGACCTGAGTTTCTTGATTTTGATCAGCAAATGCTGTTGGCTCATAAATAATCTCAGCGCTGAGAACCGCGAGTCCCTCCCCTTCTAGTGTTGTTTTTGCCTGGGAAAAATTTTGCGGGTCAATGTAGTAAATTACTCGCTCGAACTCCTCCTCCATATCCTCTACTCCGGCTTCTATTCCTTTTGATAAAAGTTCGTCCGAGGACGCTCCATTCTTTGAAACCACAACTATGCCCTTTTTCTTAAAGAGGTATGAAACCGAACCGGGATTAGCAAGAGATCCTCCATTTTTCTCAAAAACATTTTTGATCTCTGAAGCTGTCCTCTGTTTATTATCGGTAATTGCCTCAACCATCACTGCTATTCCCCCCGGTCCAAATCCTTCATATATAAGCTCTTCGACCGCTCCTTCTGTTCCGCCGTGAGCACGTTCAATGGCTCTCTCAATATTATCTTTTGGCATATTGGCAGAACGCGCGCGATCCACAACCAAACGAAGCTTAAAATTGCTTTCAGGATCCGTCACTCCTCCACCCTGCCTCACTGCAACTGTAATTGCGTTTGAAAGTTTTGTGAAAAGATTACCGCGTTTTATATCGGACGCTCCTTTTTGTCTTTTAATTGTTGACCATTTTGAATGTCCGCTCATAATTTTGATCTAACCCCCAATTATACTTCTTCCGCCTTGACTTTTCCAATAAATTTGTTTAAGATTATTGCCATTCTTAAGGCAATAAATGGACGTTATTCCTTCCCCATCAAAAGATTTGGCCGTAAAATATGCGTTATCAAACAATTGGGAAAAAGCATACAAAGAGAATCTGAAATTACTTGATGAAAACCCTGGCGACATAGATTCATTGAATAGAATTGCTCACGCACTAATAAAACTTGGCCGTTTTCGAAAAGCAAAAACCTTTTATCAAAAGGTTCTTAATATCGACAAAACAAATCCCATTGCTCTTAAAAATCTAAAAAGGCTTGACTCTCTCTCAAAATCAAAAAAGAAAGGCGGAAACTCGCAGAATTCATCAGGATTATCTATTCAAGATGTTTTTATTGAGGAAGCTGGGAAGACCAAAACCGTGGAACTTAAGAATATTGCGGATAAGAAAACCATATCAATACTTCAACCCGGGGATGCGGTGTCTCTTGCCGTTAAAAGATCCAAAGTTTTTGCTCAAATGCCTGATAAGACGTACATTGGGATGCTTCCGGACAATATCGGCATGAGGATGATTACCTTTATTAATGGCGGCAATGAGTACTCTGCGTGTATTAAAAGTGTCGGGGATAAGAATGTTACTGTTTTTATTAGAGAAACTAAAAAAATGTCAAGGTTCCGCGATCAGCCTTCATTTATCCATACGCCAATTTTACAACCGGTACCTCATAGTTCTCGAGAATAAGAACTCATTTTTTGAACAATATTTTGTTCCTTGTAAGTTCATTCTTTGCCTTAAGAATTTGTTTTGGCGATTCCTTTTCTCTGAGAACGCTGAAAAGCGCCCAGATAAACGAGATAGCAAATAGAATGATGATAAAAATCCAAATCATAAAAATGTTCAATGGCTAAAATGGCTACATGGCTACATAGTTTTAAAACCATTCAACAATTCAACTATTTCGACTATTTAACTATTTGTTGAAGATCTTTTCCTAAATTTATAGTCACGTCAGCGATACCCGTATTATCTTCTTTTTGAGCTTTTAATTCAACTAGCCTTTCTATACGCCTAAGGATTTTAATATCATATTTTTTTGCTTCGATTTTGGTTTCAGATTCTTCTCCATCTTTAATGGATATCACATTTGCACCAATATTTGAAAGTATAAATCCCAATCTTCCCCCTAGTCCGTCGATCTCAGTTGAATTAACAATCTCAATGGAAGTCTTTTCATTAAAGATTTCAGAATCACGAAACTTTTCTCCAATTTTTGAAGCAAGAACTTGGTCCTCGGAAAAATCCTGGGTGAGATTTTGAATAATATCAAAGCTTTTATCCTCCCATGACGTCAACTCTGAAACAATATAAAGTTTAATTAAGTCAAACTTGTTTACGCCATAAAATACATATTTTTCATCTTCTAAAAGGAATGATAAGGTTTGAGCAAACGTTGGAATGTCATTTTTTGAGTCTATAATGTTTGCCACTTGTATTGAAATAATCATGCCGTCCAGAGGCACGCCGGAAGCAAGACTCGCCGAGAGCGTCTTCTTCCTTGAAAATAAATCGCGGGCGCGAGAAAATTCTAAAACATGGATTTGTTTTTTTGGAATGTTGAAACCTACTATGTGAACATCGCGCCCTACAAGCATAATATTAAAAGTGCTTGCTCTAAATGACCTATTCTTAACAAGAAGAAACGCCTTATACGAGATGGATACAAAAGCAGTAAAAAGCACTATCAGAATAAATAATTTTATATATGAGGTATTGTCGAATTTTTTCTTCATGAATTTAGAGAAGGCTGGTTCTTCGAAGTCTTCTAATATGTGCGTCTATGTCCTCTCCTTGAATGTTGAAAAGAGAAAGAACCTCATGGCCGATTCGAAGACCCGCTTCAAGCTCTGGCACAACAATTGTATTTACGCCCATGTTTATTAGGTCATATCTGTCATCTTCAACATGGGTACGGCAAACAATTATGATCGAAGGATTGAACTTTAACGCAGTATTGACTATTTGTTTTTGAGAGAACCCGTCCGGAACCGCGATTACAAGAACACGCGCATCTTTTATAAATGTTGCTTCAAGAATTTCTCTATCGGTTGGATCTCCGTAGATTGCATATTTTCCTGCCGTCAAAAGATCATTTATTACCTTCCTGTTAAAGTCAACAACTACGTAAGGAATATTGGAAAGATCAAGAAGAGCTCTTACTTCGCGCCCTACTCTGCCGTGTCCGCAGATGACAACGTGATTTGAAAACTTATATGGCGATACTGGTTCAAGATCTTCGTTGGGAAGTATTCTAGCTAGTATTCCTGTTCTTGCGATTTTCTCCGCAATGCCCCTTGCGTAATTAGTCCAAACAGGAATTGAGATTAAGGATAATATAAAGAATGAAAGTATAAGATTATAGTCTTTCGTAGCCAGAAATCCTGAAACAAATGCAATTTGGGCTATTACAACGCTAAATTCCCCGATATTTGCCAAGTGAGAAGATATGAAAACGCTTGAAGTTGGCGAGAAGCGAGACACGCGGAGACTTGTATAAATTATCATGAATTTTATAATGATTATTACCGCAAGTATAGCCACAATTAGGAAAAAGTTATCTATGAAGAATCCAAAATTTAAAAGCATTCCTGTTAGAACGAAAAATAGAACTAAGAAAAGATCGCGAAACGGGCGTAGCTCTGTTAAGGGCGCTAAATTTTTCCCCTGCTCCGAAATCAAAACACCGGCTAAAAATGCGGCAATTGTTTGAGGCAGTCCTACGCTTGAAAAAAGATATATTGCTGTAGCGGCAGTAAAAATGGTCGCAAGAATTGTCAGTTCGCCTGATGGATATCTAAACAAAAAATTAAGAAATCTTGAGAGTAAAAACCGGCTAGCGATAAGAAGCCCTATAAATATCCCCATAGTTTTTACTGCAGAGATTATAAAGGCCACGATTGACATGCCTGAGATTCCAGCATCTGAGAATATCACCGGAAGGAGAAAAATGACAGGCACCACAAAAAGATCTTGGATCAGAAGAAGAATAAAGACGTTATTGCCCGGGAAATCATTGAGCAAACCTTTCTCTTCAAGAATTTTGACAACTACCGCAGTTGATGAGAAAGACGCGAGAATTGAGAATAAAATTGAAACCTTTAAATCCAGATTAAATATGAAAAATATGGGCAAGAGGAAAGCTGCAATAAGTAGTATTTGGGCTATTCCTATTAAGAAAATTTTTCTGTTGATAGCTTTAAGCTTGTCTAGTGATATTTCAAAACCCAAGGTGAACAGAAAAAGGGAAATACCAATTTCAGACAGAGCGACTAAGGACTCATAGCTTTGAAAAATATTTTTCCCGATAATACCAAAGACAATACCGCTTGCTATGTAGCCTAGAACCGGAGGAAATTTTATTGTTCTTGCCAGAAATCCGCCAATAAACGCGGCAACAGTAATAAGAATAATTTCACTTAAAAAAACTCCCGGCATATATTAAGGGTACCAAAAGTATCAATATCAGTAAAGCGGTGAAGCAGTAAAGCTGTAAATCAGTAATCAGTAAATCGGTAAGATTACTGTCCTACCGAATACTGTTTCACTCTTTTACAGTTCTACTGTTGTACTGTTTTTAATGAGGAAAGAAAGTTCTCGAGGTCGGGCGGAAGCGTTGATTCGAATTCCATACTCCGCCCTGTTTTTGGATGTATGAAAGAGATTTTGCTGGCGTGTAGGAAGTGGCGCGGGAGAAGTTTTCTATCACGTTTCGAAACTTTTCTGCCGGCGTATAGTTCGTCTGCGAATACCGGATGTCCTATGTATTGCATGTGAACCCTAATTTGATGCGTGCGGCCGGTCTCAGGATAAACTTCGACCAGCGAAAGAGGTTCACGCTCTCCATTCGATACTAAACCCCGCACCGCATCGGTGCGGGGTAAATACTTAATACTTAATACTTTGTACTTACTTCTGGCTTCTCTGCCCTGCGGCAATACTCCAAACCTCATCCTATTCCATGGCAGGCGACCAATCGGTATTTTTACTTCCCCTTCTGGAGGTTTTATCTCTCCGTGACAAAGCGCAATGTAAGTTTTTTTCACTCTACTCTCTTTGAATTGTCGTTGTAAATTCTCAAAACTCTCCTCATTTTTCGCGATAATTAAAATCCCCGACGTCTCCTTATCCAACCGATGCACTACTCCACCCCTCTTTACGAATTCCGAACCCTCCTTCCTATTTGCTCTTTTATATTTAATATTTAATATTTCTTCTGCCCATTCTTGCACTGTTGGTTGATTAACTGTGGTGTCTGCTCGATTGACAATAAATCCGGCCGGCTTTTCAATTACTAAAATATCGGAATCCTCGAACAAAACATCGGGTGTTAACATAGACTTATATCTTCAGCTTTCTCTGATTTAAAACCAGAAAAATAACGCTTGATGAAACAAGAATAATACTCAACAGCTGGTTTATGGAAAGATCAAATAAAATAATGTATTTTTCCGGATTAAGGTAATCATAAAGCAATGTATCTATGGATATCACAAATAAAAGTATTAAGGAAATGCTTCCGTCTCGCAAAATGTACTTATAATGAGATCTTATAACAAAGGCGAAAAGCGCTAAAGATAAAAAAACGGCCGCAATCTGAAAAATAAAAGAGGTAGCACCGGGATAACTTTTTAAAAGAAGACTTAGAAGGTAAAGAGGGAGAAAGGAAATGGAAAATATATCAGAAATCCGCAAAATTCCCTTTTTCCCCCTCATGAGAAACCAGAGGGAAAACGCTCCGCCGAGGAAAAAACCCAGGGGGCTTACTCCCGGGAACTTTATAAAATAAAAAAAACGAATCGCATGTAATAAGGTAGCTTCCAAATTGTTTAATAAAAACAATAACCGTCCTGCTACGAATGCGAAAATAATGGTTATGATTGCCATGTCTAAAATTTGCGACAAGGATATATTTTGGCGAAGAAGCACAAAATCCTGACGGCATAAAATATAAAGAAGAAAAAAACAAACTGTAAGAACTGGTATAAGAAACGCAAGCTCCATTTATCCCTCTCTGATCCTAAACAGGCCTATGAACAGTATTGTTACCCCAATTATTGCGAGCACCGCTCCTACGCCAAGAAGATCCGCAACTCCTCCTGCTATTAATATAGGAACTAATGAAAAAACTCCTATTAGCGCAAACAGTAGTCCGTAAATTTTTGACCTGAAATCTTGCGGAACGTTTCCTTGGATCAAAGCCTGACTTGGGATAAAAATTAGAGCATTTGCAAAACCGGCAAAAAATGCTAATACAAGCACAAAATTAAAAATGTTTAATTCAACTAGTCTTGGTAGAAGTAAATTAAAAAACTGCACTATGTCTCGGCCGATTATTCTTGAAGTGAGAGGAAGCAATAACAGAACCATGCCTGAAAGCAAAATCCCAAAGTTGATAAGATTTTTTTTGTTCGATTTTGCAAAAAAACTCCCAATAAGAAGAGCTGATAATAACATTCCTGCAGCTGCGGGCGCGAATAAGATTATTGATAGATCTTCTGCCGGAACCTCAAGAATTGTTTTGGCGTATCCCGGAATAAGCGTAGCAATAATAAAAATTATCATTTGCGAGAATATAAGAAGGAAAAATGCATCCCCTACGTCCCGGAATTTAATAAGGATTGAAGAGCTTTCTTTTAATTCCTCACCAATTGACTTTTTAAGACTGCCAGCCCGAACCCTATCTGAAACTTGTTTGATTTTTGAATTCGGAATTAAAAAAGCAAATATAGCGGCGAGTAAAAATATAAAGGAAAGAAGGATGAACACGCTTGAGCGTCCAATTGTGTTTATTGCAGGACCTGCCAAAACATACCCTATTAATATAGACCCGAAAAGTCCCATCCCAAATATGGAATTTGCGGGCACCAGCTTTTCTTTCGGAACAAGTGATGGAATAAGAGGCGATTCAGCGGGAACATAAAACTGCGATATAATCGAGATCACTAATGCGACGATATAAATTATCAATACCGATTTAAGATTGAAAAATAGAATTAGAAGAACTCCTGCCCGCGCAAGATTTGCCAGAACCATTATCTTTTTTTTGTTTGACATATCTGCCACAATCCCTCCTATGAAACTTAAAAATATTTGAGGAATTAAAATGCAGAAAAGAAGAATTGAGACTGAGAAATTTGAAGAAGTAAGGTAGAAAACAAAAAAAATCAGGACAATCGTTAACATATTGAAAGCAATCTGAGAAAAAAAGACCGAGAGAGCAAACGGTAAATAAGATGTATCAAGAAGAAGGCTCAGGATTTGATTCTCGGAAAGTTTATCAAAAATGCTTTTCATTTAGGAAGTTTACCCCGTTAGATACGAAGTTATCTAATGGGGTCACGCTCTTTTAGTATAACTCCCATCCCTAGTATCTACAACAATACTATCCCCAACCTTGATAAAAAGAGGTACCTTTATTTTACCTCCATTTTCAAGAATCGCATCTTTATAGATATTGGTTGCCGAATCCCCTCGAACCCCGGGTGTAGTATCGGAAACCCTGAGAGTAATCTTAGGTGGCAAAAGAAGATCAAGCGCTTCGTCTTCAAAGAATTCAAGACTTACAGTCTCCCCTTCTTTAAGATATTCGCTTCCTGATAATGTTTTTAAAGGAATTGATCTTTGTTCAAATGTCCGGGGATCCATAAAATAGGCATTTTCAGAGTCTTTATAAAGAAATTGGAATTCCCGTTTTGTTAAAATAATATCTGAAACGTTAGCGCCATTGGTGTAACCTTTCTCAATAATTGATCCATTCCTAAGATTTTTTACCTTTACCTTAATATTGGCAGAACCCCGCCCCATCTTAATATGCTCAAATGCCAAAACTTTAAAAATATCGCCATTTTCCTCAAAAGTCGCCCCGGCCCTTAAATCATTCACCGAAATCATAAAATTATATTGTTATATTGTTCTATTGCTAAATTGTCAAATTAAAAAACACTAATCTTGATATTTTATCAGGATCATGAGGAAAATTCCAGATTATTATGCTTCAATTCCCGCCATCATAAGAAGAACACTTAACTCTCGTTTAGTTATAAAGTTGTAATTGTTTCTATCTCTAATACCTAATTTTTGGGCAATGGTCGAAAGCCTACCTATGGACGGAACTCTATAGCTAGTCATTACGGTAAGATCCCTAATATCAATACCTTTTCTTTGGGCGTCTTCAAAAACCTCTTTAAGAAAGGCCCCTACATCACCAAATTCCGGATGGGTTCCATCAGAAGTAACCTCTTTTGCCTTTTTATCTTGAGACGCTCCCAATTCTTCTCCTTCACTGTATTGATTTATGAATTCAAATAGACGAGTTCTTGATTGTGATGAAAATTGGTAACTACCAACTCTGCTTGCTATATTAATTCCCAATAACCTTCCTAAGATTCCTGCTGATCCTCTAAACATTTCGTGGTCTAAGCAAATATTGCCTAGATTACTTACAAATACTGTATCACTTCTTGTTTCCCAGACGCTTCTAAGGGTAGCTGCCAGGACCCTCTTTTCATTCTCTGATATCTTGCCTGTTTTGAATTTATCGCAAAGCTCGGCAAATTCAGGATCAATAAAATTTTCATTTAAACCGTTGTTTCTCTCTGTATTTTCTTGTTTATCAATTTGAGAAAGTTTGCCTGTTCTAAGAAAATCTTGAAAAGCATGCCAATGAATTGCTCTCAATTCTTGCGTTCCTGTGTCAAAAACGCGGCCGGCTATATGTGCCAGGGATACTTCTTGATTTGTTATCTCGTCAAATAATTTAAACCTTCCTGCTATATCTATATACACCCTATATGAAGATGGTGGCCATTCTCCTTCAAATTTTCTTGTAAGCAACTCATTTATCTCTGCGCGGAATTTTTCAACTTCTTCCTGCGGCAATAGTCCTTTTCCAAGAAGAACCGCACGGTCTAAAATGCCCATCTTAAATAAAGAGCGTATGTCAATAACTTCAACATCAACATCTGTCCCTTCCGCAAGATCAACCCCAACACTATATACCTTCCCGGTATGAGAAATCGGGATGTCTTCACCTGCACTTTTTGGGACAATAATTGAGCCGTTGGCAAATCGTGTTTGTCCCAAAATATCTGGTGCTACAAGAGGCCTTCTGTGCCAGGAGGTCTTCTCATCAACCGCCTGGATAATCCACGGCGCACTCTTCCCCGGAATATTCCTCATGGACCGCGGAAACATTTGTCGCGCAACTCGCATTGATCGCGTTTGAGCCGAATGAAGAGTTCCGTCAAGCCATGGCAAATCAAGGCTTTCAACTGCGGTATTTACTGTTGCTACTGTACCAAGCTGTCCTTGTCTTAGTCTTTCATAAATTCTATCGCGGTTTTTTGTTCCATCAATAATCACTTCGCACGGTATCCTCATTGCCTCACAAAGTTCTGCATAGTCATATGCGTGGTCAATGCTTGAAAGATAAGAGACCGTCCGCAATCTCCTCCCCTCTCTTTCACAAACTTTAAGATAGGACTCAAGAAGTTTCTGGTCGCGCGCGCGAAGCGGAATTGAGGGATCAAAAACAAAGTCACCAGACGGAGTTATTCTTGAGCTATCCAAAGATGCACCTGTTTTGACAAACAATACATGAGGAGAGATAAGGACTTCTTCTTCAACTGCTTCCGAAAGCCCAACACGATGAAGACATTTTCCAAATTGCTGCTCGGAGTTTTTCACCAAATTATAACCTTCGGTTGCGCTTGCGCCAATCATGTAGCTTTGAGGGTTTATGTATAGAAAAGTTGCAAGTATGCCAAGGCCCTGTGGCGTTAAATAATGATGGACTTCATCTGCGAATATAAGATCTGCTCTAAAGATAAATAGCGCATCATCAATCCTTGATGTATTACCGGATCTTAGTGCTCTATGCAAAGATTGTAAATTTTGCATTGTGATAACTGTAATTTCATAGCCAACTTCTCTATGGTCTTTATCAATTCTTCCGACGCCCCGACCTTCATATTTCTCAAAAATATTTGTAGAAGTTGTTTCTCCGGAGGTCACATATACAATTCTGCCTCCAAATCCTCTCCCTATCTCCTGCATATAGCGGGACTTTCCATATCCTGATGCCTGTTCAACATATCCTACTCTTATGCCTTGTTGAAAGGCATTTACTGTTTCTCGGAGTGCCTCCACTTGGCCGCGACGCAAATCGCCATTTGGAATTGCAATGTTATAAACATATTGGGAAAGCCTACGAACATTTGATGGAGTTTCTGAAGGATCTAGCGGCGGGATATCGACTGGCCGCCTGTATAAAACTTTTGGGCGTTCTACCTCTGCTAATGCCATGGCAGTAAGATTATACAAAATTTTAGAAGATTTAATACGCTAAACGATTTTTCCTTTTCGTTTTACTCGGATTAATCCGGAGGATGGGACAACTGTAACTCCCTGTCTTTCAAGTTCGTCGATAAATATGTTTGCCCCAATTGAATCAGCCGCCATATGGCCCGTGTCAATTACATTAACATGACGTTTGCTCAATTCTTCTACCGCTTCTTCCGGTACATGCATCTCAACTATTGTACCGACTCCGGCCTTAGCAAGTTCCATATACAGGTCTTTTGATGGATTTGTGCCTCCTGTCAAGTTTGAAACCACTTTCCCCGCTCGTCGATCAGGCACCCCTGCCGCAAGATAGGGACCTGCTTTGCCTTTTGTTGCCTCAACAAATTCGGGAACTTCGTTTATATAATCAAGAACATCACCGGCCGTTTCAAACTTTCTTTTTGAAAGATATTTTCCTAAAAAGAGGTTTCCGAGATTATCCCAAACAGTATGAATTGCCATAAGAGGAACCAAAAGAAGTCTTGCGGCATCAACAGCCTGCGAGTGATTTAAAGGACTTATCCCGCGTTTCACCTTTTGCATTCTGACGTCAAAAAGCGAATGCGCAACGTTTGCAGGAACTCCAGCGTCTGCAAACATATCAACCTGAATATCCATCACCTCATGTAATGCGGCAAAAGCGTGACCTGAGGGGTGATGGGAAATCAGAAGGTCAATTCCTTCTCCCTCCGGGCCAGAGGCCCCTCCCGCCGGGCCAGAGCCCTCTGGGTGGAGGCCGGGCCGGAGGCCTTTCTGGTTGAGACGATCAACCAAAAGAACTTCTGGTGCTCCCGCGTCGATTCCTGCCATTACTTTATCTACTTCAATGCTCCCATCTCCGAATAAAATTCGTGTGTCCGAGTATGGATTTTTGAGGGATTCAAGATCAAAAAGTTTTTTCTTTTTTGAGGATAATTCTTCGTATTCTTTTCCCCTCTTCTCAAGCAGCCTTTTTACAGCAGAAGTGCCTCTGGGATCTGCCTTTATCCCCATCTCAATCGCAAGTTCATAAATTTGTTGAATAGTCATAGTTTAGATCAAGGTTACTCTTCGTTTGATCGGCTGAAGATAAAAGTATATAATATTTAGGCACAAAACGCAACATGGCCGGGTGCTGGAATGGTAGACAGGCGAGTCTCAAAAACTCGTGTGGCGCAAGCTTCGTGAGAGTTCGAGTCTCTCCCCGGCCACCAGTGGGCTTGTGGTGAGCGAAGCCGAACCATTCGACTCCCTCTCTCGGCACCAAGTCAAACTTGGTAGCCGCGTTTGACGCGGTACGCCTCGTTTCCGCTCGACATAAACTATGAATAATTCTCCAAAAGCTGTGGGGGTTGTGGGGCCGATAGCCTCTGGAAAAGATACAGCTTAGCTTATCAGAAAGAAATTTATGGAGTAATACTCCATGTCCCGAAAGTCTTGTAGGGACTACAAGGAGATCCTGAATTGACATCGATTTTCTTTTTCGGTCCACTACCCACTGTTGTAGATAAAATAAAGTTATTCCTAAGGTAATAATAGCTATTTGCTCCCTCAATAGTTGCATCAAGTCTACTGTTAGCCGCGGCATCGTCATACCACAGGCGGGCAGTTCCTGAGTTATGAGTTGGCCCTTGACAGGCATTTCTGACATATAACTTAATGCTTAGAGTTGATCCTTGTGGAAAATCTACCGGTGAGAAAGGATTGAATTCAATGGTTTGCAGGTTAGCATTATTAAACCCACTGCTTCCTCCCCAGACGTTATCTAATTGTCCTGAGCTAACAAGTTCGGTACTGTTTTTATATACCTCTGCCTTCAAATCAAATCTTGTTCCAACATCATCGCTATTTTTAAGCCCTACCCAAATTTTGGCAGGAGAAAGTTCCGTGAGTTGTCCAACAGCACTATATAATTGCGCTATCGAAAGCCTGTTCTCTGGGGAAACACAATCGTACCCCCCCGCAAATAATACTTTACCATCAAGTAATGATGTTAATGCCCCAAAACATTGTGGCTCCTGTAAGTTACCTTGCATAGTCCATGAACCGGTAGTAGGATCATACGTTTCGCTTGTACCGCTAGAATGACTACCAACTGCAATTATCGTACCATCCGCTAGGGGTACTAATTTAAGCCCGCCGGGAAAATATCTAGCCGTATTCAAAGAACCCGTCAAAGTCCATATACCAGTATTTAGATCATATATCTCCGCTGTTGTAGGGGAACCTGAGGCACCAAGACCGCCTGCTACCAAAATACGACCGTCTGGTAGCGCGGCTATCCCTGGATATTGGCGAACTCTGTTCATGCTTCCAGTGGGAGTAAAGCTTTGTGTTACGGGATCAAATATCTCAGCTGAGGATATGGGGTTAGAAAGATCACGGCCCCCAGCAAGTAATACTTTACCGTTAGGTAGTAAAGCAGCCCCGTGCTCGACTCGAATTGTAGTCATAAACCCAGTATAGGAATACGTGCGTGTTGAAGGGTTATATATTTCAGTGTTAGGGTGATTGACACCACCAGCCAAAAAGACATGCCCGTTTGATAACAGTGTCGCAGTTCCAAAAGCATGATCGTTAATCATATATTCTGTAGGCGTCCATTGATTCGTACTAGGGTCATAAGTTTGCGGGTGAGTACGATTATACGTCGCAAAAACTGTGCCGTCTTGAAGCAAAACTGTTAAAGGATCTGCTATGGGAGAAAACATGTCGCTTGCAGCTGCCCAGGTTCCCATTACAGGATCGTATATTTGAGTGCTATAGTTGTAAACATCTCCTGGTGTATGTCCTCCTATAAGCAATACTTTTCCGTTTTGAAGGGTTACCGCCGCTGGGTTATACCTTGGAATTTCAAAACTTCCTGTGTAGCTCCACGTACCACTTGCTGACGCTGAGTTTGGCGTTAAAAATAAGAGCAATCCAAAGAAAATCAGAACTTTGACTACGTGAAATATTTTAGATAAGAAATTGTTCATGGTTTATTGTAGGTACACAGCGTATTAATTACTTTACCATAATCATAATAAGCATATAAATTTCTTCCTGTCAGGATGTTATAGTTTTAAATTCGCCCTAGCTTTGAAAATATTGATAAGTTGTGTAATTGGATCGAAATAATCAATTCGTCTCCTACTTTGATTCACCTTTTTAATCTCAGGGTATGGTGAGGGATTGTCATTAAGAACTTTATAAATAAGGAGATTATCTTTTTCGCTAATTATTTTGTACTTTTCTAAAGTAAACCGATCTATGATACCTTGTAGTACAAAAGGGTGGGCGTATGATAACGATAAGCTATGAATATATGGTCCCGAATATAAACCATAAGGGTCTGAAAGTGCTTGAGAAGTAACGAAAACCGGTCTATCGCTAGCTAAGAATGTTCGAATCTGTTCTAAAGTATCGGCTCGATCCCATCCCGGCTCATTTACAAAGATTATTTTACCTTCATATTTTTTTTCAACTTGAGGTCTTGCAAAGTGCGTCTCCAAAATAAGTCCTCCCTTGGGTAATTTTTCTACGGCTGCCGCTTCCTCTATGTATGGGATTGGTTGTCGCAAATGGGTTACTGCCGGTAATGAAACGACTAGTAGATAAAAAATGACTATGAAAAATTTTTTTTTGCTCTTTTCCAAAAGCGAACCTACTAAAAATGCGGATCCAAAACTCGCCAGAAGAGCGTGCCTACCAAACAAAAGCGAATCCCACCAATTATTGGTGATAGTAATTGGCAAAATCCATAGAAGCCCTAAGAAAAAATAGCTTTTATCTTTTCTCCATAAGATAAAAAGACTAAAAATACTTAAGATAACTATCAGGCTAGTGTTATTTACAATCATCGGAACCATAGTATTCCGCACAAGCTGTGCGATTCCTATAGCCGATAATGATATCTCTACGTGTTCGCCTGTTTTGCTTAAAAATATAAGGGATGCGCTTTCAATGAGCGATAAGCTGCCGACATGGGCCAAAAAATAAACTATTGCAATTGTTGTTGCAACAAACCCTGCGGTCGCGTAAACGATAAGTTTTGCTCTCTGGTTTTTCGATATCCGAAAGATAGCAAAAAAGAACAATGGAATCCAAAAAAGCACTGCGATATGTGTTAATAGAGCCAAAAAAAAGAAGACCATGCTTGTTAGGAAAAATGCGAGATTTTGTTTTTTCAGAAAAAGAAGGAAAAAATAAAAAGAAATGAGGAATGTACTTGAGTATCCCGCTTCCATCATAACGCTATCTGTTACGATCCACCATAGTGGCAAAGCTGATGCTATTATTGATGCCCATATCGCGATACGCCTGTTTGCCAATAAAAGAATGCTTTTGTAAAAACACCAGATGGCAAAAGTTGCAAGAATAGCTTGTGTAAGTACCACAAGAAATGCGCCATTAACTCCCAAGAATTTCCCGAAGTGAAAAATAGGCCAAAATAGAAGGATATAACCAGTATGGAAAGGTGGGTGTCCATCAATTAACGACCGAGGCCAATCGTCCATTTCTAATCGTCTTAAATATTCGGGTGAATCAAAAAATACAGGATCCGGACTTAGAAATATTAGACGAGAAATAAAGAAGAGGCCCAAAAGTAGATAAAATCTTAATACAGCACGATCCTTCGTAAAAGCACTTTCTATTTGCATGGGATAATGATACCACACGAGTTGATTTTTTATCTCGCTTATGAAAATCATTATAAAGCTTGATTTAACAGAATTAAATCTCTAGAATTTGCTTATGATGATGGTTGTGGGGGTTGTGGGGCCGATTGCCTCGGGAAAAGACACTGTTATTTTGGAGCTTGAAAAGCTCGGGTTTAAATCTTTTAATCTTGGCGATAGAACGCGTGAGGAGGCGGATCGTCGCGGATTACTCCATGATCGCTTAATCCTTCAGGACATAGGAAACGAACTTCGGACAAAATTTGGAGATGACATTTTAGTCAGGCAGACTGAAAAACTGTTCGGAAGATCCCAAAAAATTGTAATAGACGGAATAAGAAATCCCGGAGAGATAGGTTATCTTCGAAAAAAATATAATGCGACGACCCTTGGCGTAACGGCTCCTGTCAAATTGAGACTCGAATTTTCTCAAAAAAGAAAGAGTGATTCTGATCCTAAAACAGAAAGGGAATTCGTACGTGTCGAAAAAAGAGATCGCGGCATTGGAGAAACAATCCACGGCCAACAAGTCGAAGCCTGTCTCGCTCTATCCGATATAGTAATCGAAAATAACTCAACAAAAAAAGAATTTATTAAAAAAATAAAAAAAACTCTAAGTAATTTTGATCTTTAGTTAGAAATTGGTTTTAAGCTATTTTCCAATTTCTATTCTCTATTACCAATTTCCATTATCCAACAACCATTTTCTATGTTATTAAGTAGCTTCTCATGCCCTTGATGCCCCTTTGATACTCTTGATACTTTTGATACTTTTGATGTAGAATATACTCCCATAATGCCAAGAATTGTTATTGGGCTTGTGGGCCCCATTGCGTCCGGAAAAGGAACCGTTATCGAATTCCTGAAGAAAAAAGGATATTCTGCCTACTCTACCTCAGATGTTCTTAAGGAAGAGGTTAAATCGCGCGGACTAGACGTAAACCGAGCTAATTGTAATTTGGTTTCAAATGATCTCAGAAATACTCTTGGAACTGATATCCTAGCTGTCCGAACCGCAGAGATTATAGAGCGGGACAATCCTGATATCATTGTAATCGATGCTATACGAAACCCGGCAGAAATCAATTATTTCAGACAAAAATTTGGTGCAAAGATTATTGGCGTGGTTGCCAATCAGAGAAAAAGGTATGATATGTTTCGCGCGCGCGGAATATATACGGATGAAATCCAAAATTTTGAGCAATTTAAAGAGCTTGATGATCGCGAATTTGCCCAAACAGGCTCGCACAAACAACAGATCCAGGCCTGTCTTGAACTCTCAGACGTAGTTATCGAAAATGACGGAACAGTCGAGAATCTTACGCAAAAGGTTGAACTCGCCCTTGCCAATTTAGTCTGAGCGAGCTAGCGAGTCGATGTGTGGACCATGGGAGAATCGAACTCCCGTCTCCGCAATGTTCACCCCGTTAGATACCTGTGGACCTATCGGGAATTGAACCCGAACCTCTGCAATGCGAATGCAGTGTTGTACCGTTCAACCATAGGCCCTAAGACATGGATATTATACTAAAAAGGAGACTATTTCGTAGAGATCCTTCGGTCACCTCACGTGACCTCAGGATGAGGCAAAGCCTCAGTTGGTGGCTGGGGCTTCGTCTTGGGTGCGTTCTATATTGAAGAATTTGATACGATCGCCACGGAAAAGCAACTCTCTCTCCCCTACCGGGCCGTTTCTGTGCTTTGCGACGACAACCTTAACAATTCTCTGAGGCGTAAACTCCTCATCCTCCGTGTAAAGAAAAACGACTACGTCTGCGTCCTGCTCTATCGCTCCTGATTCTCGAAGATCAGCTAATTGAGGTTTTCGAATTCCTCTGTGTTCAACAGCTCGCGACAATTGAGAAACGGCCAAAATTGGAATTTTTAATTCGCGCGCAAGATTCTTAAGAGACTGCGATATAAAAGAAACTTCTTGTACGCGGTTTTCAAATCTGCGACCGGGATTAACCAACTGCATATAATCTACTATCAGAAGCTTCATCTCATGTTCAATCTGAAGACGACGAGCCTTAGATCTCATTTCAGATATTGTGGCTCCCGGAGTATCGTCTATATAGATTGGAGCCTCGGCAAGTTCTCCCATGGCTTGCGAGAGTTTTTCAAAATCTTCATCTGAAAGTTTTCCGGTTTTAAGTTTCCAAGCATCTATGTTGGCCTGACTTATCAATAACCTATCAACCAGTTCTTCTTTGCTCATTTCCAAAGAGAACATGCCAACAGGGATCTTAAGTATCGAGGCTACATATTGGGCTACATTTACGACAAACGCGGTCTTTCCCTGCCCGGGACGAGCGGCCAGAACTATTAAGTTTGAGTCCTGAAGCCCTGAAAGCAAAAGGTCTAAATCCACAAACCCTGTGGCTATTCCTCTATATAACGCTTCTCTCTTATGTAATTCGTCTAATTTATCAAAGCTTTCTGCCAGAGCCTCTCTTACATGAATAAATCCCTGCCTGACAGATTCCTGAGACAAACTAAAAATCTCCTGTTCTACACGGTTCAGAACCTCTTCTGCTTCATTGTCCGAGAAAGAAAGGTCAGTCATTGTTCCCGCTACGGTAATTAACGACCTTCTAAGATAGGTTTCTCGCAAGATATTTGCGTAATGCTCAATATTGGCAGCGGTTGGAACAGAGTTTGCAAGACTTGTGAGATATTCCGATCCTCCAATCTGATCATAGCTTTTTTTCTTTTTAAGGATGTGTGTCAGGGTTAAAAGGTCAATTGGCTTTCTCTCCTCGTATAATGAGAGCATGCATTTATAAATTTTTTTGTTGTTGTCTTCGTAAAAGTATTCTGGTTTTACCATTTGGCTTACAGTATTAATAGCCTCGTGATCTATGAGAAGAGCCCCGAGAACTGCTTGCTCTGCTTCAATATTGTTTGGTGGAATCCGGGAAACAGCCATATTTTAGATGTTAGATAATAGATATTAGATAATAGATAGAACAAATCCCTAGTAGCTAGTATCTAGTCACTATTATCTATGTATTATTTGGTTAGATATACTAAGTATCCTTTTAGCTCTTCTGTCTTTTTGAGATTGATTTTATCTACTCTTTTCAGAGCATCTTTTTCCTGTGGCAAAAACTCGCTAGGCCCATAAAAACATACTACTTCTGACTGAATTGATGAGAGGGCTTCATCGCCAAGTTTTCTTGTGAGACGGACTAAAACAGCTTTCACGTCCTCGGTCTCAATGTCGCCCATTATATCAGTATTCGAAATTATAACAAGCTTCTGACCATCCTCAAGAAACTCAAAGGCTAAGCTATTGCGAACCATTTCTCCTTTAATACTAACCCCTCCCACTTCATATTCCCCGGGGCTATCTATAACCAATTTCCCTGAAAAGATTGAATAATCTTTTGGCTTTTCGTAAAGAAGAACAACATCTCCCTCAGTTTTACCATCCGCAGGATCAACTATAAACGCGGTTTTTTTCGATCTAATTCTGACACCCGAATTTCCAATTTTTGCTAATTCCATAAAAGTACAATATCCTATCACAAATCCTCCTTCCTTGGCAACCGTTACTATCTCAAGCTATGGTTGCCAAACCTGAGCGAAGCCGCGTCAAACGCGGCGAAGCCGAATGGGTTGACAAGTAAGCATTTTTAATCTATCATTGGTGAAATCAACTTATGCGTGAGCGGATTGTTATTGTTTTTATTGCGATAGCAATAGGACTTCTCGTAACAACTCTTATATTCTTCTTATACCAGCAAACAAAAACCATTCCGCAAAGAGCTATCAATACGGTGGCGGGTCCTACAAAAGCGCCTGCCGCAAATGTTTATCTTTCGATAGATGCTCCTTCCGATGAGCAAATTTCTGATAGGAGATCTATACAGATGAAAGGCAAAACAGATCCTGACAACATAATAATTGTTTCAACCAATATTGAGGATGAAGTTGTAAAGCCAACGTCTGACGGCAGATTTTCCGTAACAATCACAATAGATGCCGGCGCAAATGTGATAGTTATTCGAGCGATTGCGCCAAATGGGGAAGAAGCTTTCGACAGACGAGTAGTCACCTTTTCAACGGAGGAATTCTAAAATGAAAAATGCTTTAAATAGTTCTATTACAATGGTTATAATTTTTATAACAATTGTAACTATTATGTCCCGCCCTATTGCGGCTCAGACAAAAACTCCGACCCCCACTCCGGGGCAGAGCCCCTCCGGGGCGGCGCCATCCCCTACTCCGCAGATTACTGCTGAAGAAAAGGAACAAGACACCATTGAAAAGATAAAAGATCTTGTGGCGTCAAAAGTTGCGGAATTAAAGCTTGTTGATAAAAGAGGAATATTAGGCGTTGTTAAAAGAATATCAAATTCCCAAATAGTCATTGAGGATCATAAAGAGGATCAAAGATCAATAGATATTGATGAGTTAACAAAATTTGTTTCAAGCAAAAGCTCTTTTGGGATTTCAGACATTAAAGAGGGAGATAGAATTTCGGCTATCGGCCTATATAACAAGGATACCAAAAGACTTTTGGCACGATTTATAAATGTTTCTGAGAATGTTCCAATCAATATTGAAGGCGTTGTAACAGGGAAGAATTCCCGCGAATTTACTTTGACGGTCATTGACTCAGGCGGTAAAACTAATAATATTGACATTGAGAGTTCCACAAAAACAAATGTATGGGATGATAAAACTTTAACAAAGTCAGGATTTTCAAAGGTTTTAGTGGGGCAAAGAGTTATTGTTATTGGGTTCCCCGATTTGAATAGCAAAGAAACTGTTAACGCTTCTCGGATAATTCATTTTGCAAATTTACCAATATCGGAAGTTCTTTTGAAGTACGCACCCGTTGAGGAATCTGGAACGCCTACGCCAACAAACACATCCACCAGGTAAATTCTAATATCTAATATCTAATATCTAATATCTAATATCTAATATCTAATATCTAAATTCTAAACAATATTAACTAATAGACAATGGTTGTTAGAAAATAGAAAATGGTAATGGAAAATAGAGAATGGAAAATGGAATAGTATTGTTTCCAATTACCAATTTCTATTACTGGTATTTGTTTAGGATTTAGTGCTTAGGATTTGGGATTTAAGTGATTTGTTTCGAATCTATATCTTGCGAAGGACTCTTGTTCGATCCTTTTCATCATCCAAAATGTAGCCCATTTTTTCAAGTTTGCTTCTTAGATGATCTGCTCTTGTGAATTGCTTTTGTTTGCGAAGCTCCTCTCGATCATGAACTAATTTCATAACCGACTCGGGAATATCATGTAGTAAGACAGCATTCTCTTTTATCTTCAAACCTAAAACTTCATCCATTTTATAAAGGGTCGAGGCCTTTACCGAATCCGAAAGATTTGATCCTAACATACCCCACATGATTGAAAGCGCGCGCGGTGTGTTTAGATCTTGCGACAAAGAATCAAGGAAGTCTCTTTCAAATTCGATATCGGCGTGTTTATGAACTTCTTTAAAGTAAGAGGCCCTTTCGTATAGCCTATTTAAGGCAAGTTTTGCACCCGCGAGCGATTCGAAAGTAAAATTCATCTCAGATCGATAATGGGTCTGAAAAGTAAGATATCGGAAAGCAAGTGGATTATAGCCTTTTTCAACTAACTCGCTTATTCGATAAAAATTGCCTTTTGATTTTGCCATTTTCTCATCCTCGACAGTTAGGAATGCGTGATGAACCCAATATTTTACAAAGGGCGCGCCTGTTGCCGCCTCACTCTGGGCAATTTCATTAGTATGATGGACCGGGATATGATCAGTGCCTCCTGTATGAATGTCAAAACTTAAACCTAGATATTTCATTGACATAGCGGAACACTCAATATGCCAACCGGGAAACCCCTCACCAAATGGAGATTTCCATCGCAATGTGTGATTAGCGAATCGGTCGACCGTAAAAAACCACAGAGCAAAGTCAGCCGGATTGCGCTTTCTTGCGTCAACAACCACATCTCCCCTTGCCCCTGCCATTTTCTCCGAAAGTTTCTGTCGTGAAAGTTTGGTGTAATTTGGAAATTTTGAAATGTCGAAATATATTGCCTGGCGAGTTTTGTAGGTATAGCCTTTATCGATAAGCGTTTCGATTAATGCGATCTGATCATCAATATGTTCTGTTGCGCGGGCTGTAACATCTGGTTTCTCAACATTTACAAGTGCTAACGACTTCCAAAAATCGTCTTCAAAATACTTTGCAACTTCAAGAACGCTTTTGCCAAGCTTTGCGGCACCCTTCTCAAGTTTATCTTCCCCTGCGTCCGCATCTGAAGTTAAATGCCCGACATCGGTTATATTCATCACATGACGAACTTTATATCGGTTTGCGGCAAGTGTTCGAACAAGAAGATCATCATTTATATATTTTCGAAGATGCCCAATATGCGTGTAATCATAAACCGTTGGTCCACAAGCATACAGCCCAACATTGGGCGGATCCAGCGGTTCAAATTCTTCTATCGAACGCGACAGCGTATTATAAAGCTTCATATTCGAATTTTAACAGAAATATAAAGAATAGTTAAATAGTTGAATGGTTAGAATAGTTCAAACTATTTAGCTATTTTAGCCATGTAGCTATTTGCAATGTTTATTTGAGGAGCTGGCGAATTGCGGTTTCTAGTTGGTAATCGAACTCGCCTTCTTTGAGATTTGCGCTTTTTGTGGCGTCAAGCTCAATGTTAATATCGGGCTCGATGCCAACTTTATTTACCCACGTCCCATTTGGAGTTAACCATTTGGCAACCGAGATATGAAGACTTGCTCCGTTATCAACGTCAACCGCCTGTTGAATCGTACCTTTCCCAAAGGTTTTTTCTCCTAAAAGCTTTGCGCGTTTTTGATCGCGTAGTGCCCCGGCAACAATCTCTGAGGCTGACGCCGATCCCTTGTTTATTAAAACTATTAAGGACTCGTCAAGTAATGTCCCGCGCCTTGAAACTCGAAGGGCGTCTTGATTTTTTGAATCATCCTCTTGAATTACCACTACTCCGCTTCGCAAGAATTCGGATGCAATGAAGACAGCATCGTTAAGGTATCCACCGGGGTTATTACGAACATCAAGAATTATTCCACGAAAATCTTTTTCACTTACCTTTGTATTAATTGAATTAACCACAGAAATCCACTCATCATTTGTTTTATCTCCAAATTGGGACAGCCGAATATAGGCGATGGGGCTGCCAGAATTATTCTCCGAACAGGAATCTTTCGCACATGAAATATTTTTCACCCATCCGGTAACGCTTTTGATAACTATTATGCTTCTAACCATCTTTACTGGAGTAGGTGATTTTTCTTTATCGTGCAGAACTGTTAATTCGACTGTTGTACCCTTTGGTCCTCTTATTTTTTCGACAGCTTTTGCAACTGTCCATCCCAAAGTTTCCTCACTATCCACCTTTAATATTATGTCTTGCGATCGAATACCTGCTTTTTGTGCAGGTGACTCATCAAGAGGCGCAACAACCATAATTCGATTATCCGGCGAAAGCGATAGCTCCGCGCCAATACCGGTGAATTCCCCTGCGAGTTGTGTTTTAAATTCCGTATTTTCTTTTGGTGGGAAAAAAGATGTGTAAGGATCTTCAAGAGATGAAAGAAGTCCATTTATTGCGCCGTATAGAAGTTTTGTTGCGTCAATTTTTGTTTTATCATAATAGTCTTGGTTTACTCGGTCAAGAATCTCATAAAACAGTCGCATGTCCAAAGTCTGACTGGGCGGAGGATTGCGAGAAAGAATTGAGACAATCGGCTTGTAGTCTTTCCAGGAAAGAGCAACGCGGTTTATGCCTAGAACATAACCTATTGCAAGGGATATCAAAACAACAATAATCAGTTGGAATATTCTCAGCGAAATAATTTTTTGCATAAGATACTATGATACAAGTTTTCAGAAGGTAGTTCAAGCAGCACGCATGCGAAGTTGACCTTTATTCTGGTCTGACTACGTAAGGGAGAAGCGCGAGATATCTTGCGCGGTTAATTTCTTGCGTTAGTTTTCTTTGATGCTTTGCGCAAAGACCGGATCTTGAACGAGCAACTATTTTGCCTCGTTCGGTAATGAATCGCGACAATACTACCTCCTCAAGAAATGAGGGGGTTTTCTCTTCTTTGCAAAAAAAACAATCAACCTTTGTCTCTTGCAATCTTCTTGGTTTTCTCGTGCTTTTAGTTCTTGTGCTTTTCATAATTCTGAATTCCCTGCCTGCGCTACAGGCAGGCAAATTAAAAAGGGATGTCTTCAGGATTTATATCGCTCGCCTCTTCCTTCTGCCCGCCAGAGGCCCGCCCAGGCGGGGGGGAGGCGGCCTTTGTTTTTTTTCCCGCAGAGCGGGATCCCGCTTCGCGGGACTTATCTTCCGATTCAGTTGCGGCCTCGCTTGGCGTAGAACTTCTTTCTTCCAAAAATTCAGGCATAGGCACCTCTCCTCTTGCCTCTCCCGTATCACGTCTTGAGTCCAAAATTATCATGTCATTTATTACAATTTCCGTTATATTTCTCTGAACGCCATCCTGTCCTGTCCATGTCCTGTTTGAAAGTCTCCCTTCAACGTAAATCTTTCTTCCTTTTGTCAAAAGTTGAGAACAAAGCTCTGCTAATTTATTCCAGGCAACTAAACGATGAAAATCCGCTTCTTCTTTTTTCTCACCCGAATCTGTAACCCATGACCTATTTGTCGCAAGACCAAAAGTGCATACGGCTGTTCCTTGGGGTGTGTAGCGTAGTTCAGGATCTCGCGTCAAATTTCCTATCAACTCTGCCTTATTTAAACTTCTTGCCATAAATTTAAGATTTCAAGATTAAAAGATTAAAATGATTAATCTTAATCACTTTAGTCCTTTAGTCTTAGTTCCTAACTAGGAGGTGTCTTAATACCTCTTCTTTTATTCCGATTCTTTTATTAAAATCTTGAGCAATATTATCTGCTTCAAAAGCAAGAACTGCAAACTCTCCTCTTCTCTCGCGCTTGATCGGATATGAGAGCTTTTTCTCACCGAGCGATTCTAGTTTATCGCCCGAAACATTGCCCATTAGTTTTTTAACGTCCGTAAAAAGCTTGTCTTTTTGATCCTTTTTAAGGTCTGGTTTTAATACCACCACCAATTGATACTTTCTCATAAACTATAAAATCTTGCCTAATGATACAGAATTGAGCTTAGAATTACAAGAGGCATTACTGGTTGGGGGCTGCTGTGAGTGTGGCTTTAATCTCAATTGTCTTGTCATTTCTAAAAACCGTTAATGTAACTTCTTGCCCTACTTTTTTCTTGTTAATAATTACCGCAAGACTATTTTCCTCACTTACAGCCCCGCCATCGATTTTCGTGATTACATCTTCCGGCGCAAGGCCTGCTTTTTGTGCCGGAGATCCTTCCGTTATGCCTCGAACATATGCTCCCTGAGGCAATTCGTTCAATGTTGACGCGCGCCGACTTATCATCACGTATGAGACACCCAAGAAAGCTCGATTGAATTGACCCGTCGAATTAAAATTTTTGAGCGATTCCTTTACGATGCTTATCGGAATTGCAAAGCCAATATTCTGGCCGGCTGAGGCAATAGCCGTATTGATTCCAACAACCTGTCCTGAGGAATTTAGGAGCGGGCCGCCTGAGTTTCCGGGATTTATCGCAGCGTCTGTCTGGATAACATTATCGAGCCTTTCAACGAATCCTTGGTAAACTGATCCTGCCGAGATACCTCGTCCAAGCCCTGAGATGACGCCCGTTGTAACGGTGTTTCTAAATTCCCCAAGTGCCGTTCCTATCGCAATTGCAAATTGTCCGACTTCAAGTTTATCCGAATCGCCAAATTCAACAGAGGTAAAACCACCGGTCGGTGGATTTGAAACTTTCAATATTGCAACGTCATTTAGAGGATCACGGTAAATATTTCCGACATTATATTTATTGCCTTTCGAATCGACTATTATATATTTTAAGCCCGAATTTGAAACAACATGCTTATTTGTTACAATCAAACCGCTTTTATCAACAACAAATCCCGACCCAATATAGTCTTCTTTTTGATCATCCGGCAGGCTGTCAGGCTCTTCAAAGAAAAACCCAAAGGGTGAGAGTCTCAAACTTCTGGAATTCTCAACTGTTTGCTCTGCTCCTACAGTAACAACAGACTGACCAACCTTTTTAACTACGTCTATTACAACAGACTGCTCGGTAATTATTTTTTGGGTTTCGCGACTCGGTGTAGTTTGTTGAAGAAGAAAAAGCGCTCCGATCAAAATTATGAGTAGAATTCCTAAATTTCTCATTGCGCAAGAAAATATTCTACCGCAATTTGGGTTTGCTTGTCAAACCACTTTTGCTATAAACTCTAAATATGTCGCCAAAAGGACCAGTCAAAAATGTTGCCGAAGCTCTAAAGGAACCTGTTTGGGACGCAACACGCAATGTAAAAAAGCAGGTCGATAATTTTCCTCATGATCTTGTAAGAATGCTCTATGTAGATCCCTCACATGAGTTTAGGTCCGAGGAAGAACTTAATGCAATCGAGCGACGCGAGAAAATGGAAGGACTAGAGGGCTACAAGCGAGCGAGGCGGGAACTTGATGCTATGCAAGGAAAAGTCACTTCTGAAATAAGTTTAGATGATGAGACAAGAAGACGCATTGAAGAAGAAGAGAAAAGACTCACTGAAAGTCTTCAAAGGTTTGAAGCAACTAGTCGTGAGGCTGCAAGCGCTCTTGGGCAACCTAAACCCGAACAAGAAGCGCAGGCAGAAAAACAGAAGGAGGCCGCTAGCGAACAAGAAGGACAAAGAAAAAAAGCAGAAGAACAAACAAGACTTGAGACCCATGTTGAAGCGCCACATGGAATAGAATCAGGTCCAAGTCTTTTTATTAAGTTTAAGAGAAGGAAGAATCCGTTACGCGGAGCTCCACGCGCCACAGCCGAACTCCGAAGCGCCGAAACCCGCACCAACCGCGAATAAACCCAATCTTCCCGAGGTGCAGCTACGAATCCACCTCCGAGGTGGAATAGCTTGGACACCTCGGGGTTTAAAGATTCGAAGCTTGACTTCCCTGCTCTGTTTGTGAGAAAATGCGATTTGAACATGAAGATTAGTGGTTTAAATCATTATCACTACAGCGCTTAACGGCGGTTGTAGTTTTTGTGGTCTAAACCCTAATTCGAACAAAGCAACCGCCGAAAGGCGGTTTTTCGTGCCAAAAATATGAAAAATAAAGGATCTATCGCGATATTAGGTGGAATGGGGCCTCAAGCTTCAGCAAAGCTTTTGGAGGTTTTATTTGACGTGTGTGTTAAGGATTTTGGAGCCAAAAGTGATTCTGATTTTCCTGAAGTTATCTTAAACTCCGTTCCTGTACCAAACTTCATTTCGGATAGAAAGAACTCAGAATTTGCACTTAAAATTCTTGAGAAAAGAGTAAAAAAGCTCGAAAGTTTCAATCCTGTATGTTTTGGAATCTCATGCAACACTGCACATGTTTTACTTGATAATCTGCAATCAAAAACCAACGTTCCGTTTGTCTCAATAATTGATGAGGTTGCGAAAAAGGTAACTGATTCAAAGATTAAGAAAATTGGCTTACTAGGAACCCCAGTTACCATCGATTCTGCTTTATACCAAAATGCTCTAAAGAAACAGAAAATAGAAATAATTGTTCCGTCTAGAGAACGCAGCAAAATAGTTGAGGATATCGTAAGGAAAGTATTACGCGGAAAAGCCGATGTTAAAGATGCGCAACAACTGTCAAAAGTTGCAAAATCTTTAAAGAGAAACGGGGCGCAGGGTATTATCCTTGGCTGCACTGAATTGCCTTTGATTTTTTCGAAGACTTTTCCGATGCTCGTTTTTGATTCGATAGAGATTTTAGCAAAAGGTTTGCTACGGAAATTTTTTGAAACTGATCTAAAGAATAATTAAATATGCTATGATATGAAAAATATGCTTGAACCAAAAACATTGTCCTTCGACACTGCTCAGGATCAAAGCTCTAGAAAGGAAACGTATGAATAAAATAATACCAAGAACTTTGAAGGGTTTTCGGGATTTTCTGCCGGCCGAGGCTCGGAAAAGACAATATGTTATTGATACCTTGCGAAAGGTGTTTGAGTCCTATGGTTTTGAACCTCTTGAAACTCCGGCGCTTGAGTATGAAGAAATTTTGGCTGGAAAGTACGGAGAAGAAGGAGAAAGACTCATGTATAAATTCGAGGATAAAGGTAGACGAAAAGTTGCTCTCCGTTATGACCAAACAGTCCCCCTGGCTCGTGTTGTCGCTCAATATCAAAACCGGCTACCCCTACCTTTCAAGCGCTATCAAATCCAAAATGTCTGGCGCGGAGAAAATCCCCAAGCCGGAAGATTCCGCGAGTTCATCCAGTGCGATATTGATACTGTAGGGACAAGTTCCCTACTTGCTGATGTTGAAATTATCGCTTGCGCGCTAGATAGCTTATATAAATTGGGATTAAAAAGAATAAAACTATTAATAAACGACAGGAGCACATTTGAAGGTATCGATAACGCAATTATTAGTTCGATTGATAAATATAAGAAGGTTGGAAAGGAAGGCGTTTTAAGAGAGTTAACTCAAAAAGGGATGAAGCAGGATGAGGCAGAAACTTTGCTTAATAAAATTTTGTTGACTAAACCCAATGCAAGAATTACAAAAATATTTGACTTAATTCGTCCTCTCTTGAAAACTAGTCTACCTATCGAGTTTGACCCAATACTCGCAAGAGGATTAGATTACTATACGGGTTTGATTTTCGAAATTGAAATTGAGGGCTACGATGTTGGGTCTGTATGCGGTGGCGGCAGATACGATAACTTGATCGGTATGTTCGGAGATAAACAAATCGCGGCTGTCGGATGTTCTTTCGGGTTCGACCGTGTAATCGAGGCTATGACTGATTTAAATTTATTTCCAGACGAACTTTTAACCACAAAAGTTCTGGTTACAGTCTTTTCTGAGGAACTTTTGGAAAGATCTCTTGAGGTCATTTCTAATCTTCGAAAAAAGGAAATAAACACTGAAGTTTACCCTGATGCTGACGCTAAAATGGATAAACAATTAAAATATGCGGACCAGAAAAATATTCCCTATGTAGTTTTGATCGGTCCAAAAGAAGCGGAATCTGATTCGGCAACTATCAAAAACATGAAAACCGGCGAACAAAAAACAGTCAAAATTGAAGACATGGTTAAAATAGTTAAATAGCTACATGGCTTTTACAACCATGCGACCATTCAGCTATTCTGGCCATTTGAATGTCTATGCGTCTGCCTTTTTTTAATTCGAATCATTTCAGGACTGCTGTCATTGCGCTTATTGTTGCCAACATCATCTGGGGCGCTGCTCCGCCAATCTTTAAGTGGGCGCTCCAAGATATTCAACCATTTACGCTTGCTTTCCTTCGATTTTTTATTGCCGCTATTTTGATTTTACCCTTTGCTTATAAACATCTCGCCATTAAAAAGGAGGACATCGCCGAGGTCTTCTTAATCGGATTTTTAGGAGTTGTTTTAAACATTACATTTTTCTTTTTTGGTTTAAAGTATGCTCCGTCTATTAATGCTTCAATAATAGGTTCTGCCGGACCAATTTTCCTGATCCTTTTTGCATTTCTATTTCTTCGCGAAAAGCCTAAGAAAAGAGTCATCGCCGGTTCTATTATTGGTCTTATGGGAGTGCTGGTTATTATGTTTAAACCACTTCTGTCAGCGGAGCCAAACTTGGATTTACTTGGAAATGCTTTCTTCTTTATTGCAATGCTTGGAGGACTTGGTCATATAATAATCGGGCGGCAGCTTCTTAAAAAGTATGAGCCGCTGGGTTTAACTTTTTGGTCTTTCTTTATAGGAACTCTCTTCTTTCTTCCCTTTTTTATAAATGAAAACCTTAACCAAACTTTTCTCTCAAATATCACGATACCAGTGATCGTTGGTGTTTCTTTTGGAGCAATACTCTGCTCTACTTTGGCCTATTTTCTTTTCTTTTGGGCGCTAAAATACATGCCGGCTTCAGAAACTGGAGTATTTGTATACCTTGATCCAATCGTAACTGTTTTGATTGCTCTGCCGCTACTTGGAGAAGCGCCTGATACTTTTTACTATATTGGTTCGCTGTTCGTTTTCTTTGGAATATATGTTGCGGAAGGCCGCCTCCACTACCACCCATTACACTTACTCGGGCGCAAGAAGTAAGTATGTTCTTGCTTAAAAACCTCATATTCGATATAATTGTGAGTAATGAAGGCTCAGATTCATCCACAATATTTTGATGACGCGCGTGTTGTCTGTTCTTGCGGTAACAGGTTTACTGTAGGATCAACAAAACAGGAAATTCATGTTGAGCTTTGCGATAATTGTCATCCCTTCTACACAGGACAGGCGCGATTTGTTGATTCTGCATCAAGAATTGAAAGGTTTAAGATGAAACAAGACCAGGCAAAGCCGTTAAAGGTGAGGAAACAAGAGAAAAAACCAGAAGAAGAAGTTGGCCCCCAGACACTTCGCGAAATGCTACAAGCGCTCAAGCGCTAACAACGCTTTCGCGCAAATTCTAAGCACGAAATCCTAAATTCTAAACAATATTAACTAATAGACAATGGTTGTTAGAAAATAGAAAATGGTAATGGAAAATAGAGAATGGAAAATGGAATAGTATTGTTTCCAATTACCAATTTCTATTACTGGTATTTGTTTAGGATTTAGCCTCCGGCCCGGAGGGATATTAGGGTTTAGGATTTAAAATATCTTATGGATACCAATTATATTCAAGATCAAATAAATATATTAGAGCAAAGAATTCGAGAAACAGAGCAATTACTTTCAGATCCTGAACTTGCTACGATGGCGAAGGTTGAGATTGACGATCTCAAAAAACAAAAAGAACAACTAGAGTCGGCATTGACAGACCAACAGCTAACAGCTAAAAGCCCCTTCGGCTTCGCTCAGGGCGAGCAACAGCAAGGAACTGGTCTTGATCGCCGAAATGTAATTCTTGAGGTTAAGGGTGCGGCAGGCGGAGATGAAGCAAAAATATTCTCAGGCGAGCTGCTTCGTATGTATCAAAGATATGCCGAATTAAAAGGTTTCCGAGTTGAAAAATTGGACGAACAAGCAACTAAAATTATTGGCAGCCCGCCAGCTGGCGGGGCATTCGGGGTATTCAAATACGAAGCCGGGGTTCACCGAGTCCAAAGAATCCCCGATACGGAAAAACGAGGCCGTGTTCATACCTCGACTGCGGTCGTCTCCGCTCTGCCCGAACTTGAGGATATTGACCTCCATGTTAACCCGGACGATATTGAATTTGAAGCGTTCCGTGCAGGCGGCCACGGCGGACAAAATGTAAATAAAGTTTCAACCGCTGTTCGTCTGCGCCACAAACCAACCGGTATCGTTGTAACTTGCCAGACTGAACGTCATCAGGTGCAAAATCGCGAAAACGCCATGAAGATGCTACGTGCAAAACTTTGGGAGCTTGAAGTCGAGAAACAAAATAAAATAATAAGCGAATTAAAATCGACTCAAGTGGGTAAAGGTATGCGCGCTGAAAAAATTCGAACATACAATTTTCCTCAAGACCGCGTCACAGACCACCGCATCGGCCGCTCCTACCATAACCTTCCCGCAATCCTTGACGGCGACCTCGAAAAGATTTTAGTCGACCTCAAGACCGCAGAACAATCATAAGAATAAAAATTTTGCCTTAATTGTTACGCTTTGCCGGTGGATTGATATAATTGATCCTAGTTGACTATTAATACTACTCTATATTAATATACTCGCAGGCAGGAAGAAGTAAGATCTTTTTCTCGCAAGAGAGGAATTTCCGAAACTTTCTGTCTGTTTTTTTTGGGTGTCGTGTTATATATTTTGTAGGACCTCGACCACTTCTGAGAGAGTGAGTTTTGACCCCTTCATTTTGGGATTCTTGGGACTTCCGTTGAGAAGCATTCTCTTTGAAACATGAAGAAACCACGTTGCATCCGGATCCATTTTTCTCAGCTTTTCATAAACCGGCGTTAAGTCTATATCAACATCTTCAAGCACTTGGCTTTTGGCTGTTGGCTTTTGGCTGTTGGCTCTTCTTTTTGGACGTGCTTTTATTCGAACACTGCCAGTGGAGGGGTCCTTACGAACCGCTATTACATATCCCATAACCTGAGCAAGTTTTAAAACGGTATCGTTAAGCGTTTCTACTGCAAGCCCCTTACCCCACTTTGTGTCAAATCGAATTCCTTTTTCTTTTATTTCTTTTTCTGCCCAAACTTTATTCTCGAAATAGTGATAAAAACTATCAAGAGTATCCATCCCAAAAGCCATTACGCTTTGATCGTCTTTGGGGTACATGAGTTTTATTCCGTGTACCAGGGAGACGATTGAAAAACCGTAAATTTCGTTATCAGGATCAGGCAAAAAAACTTCTTGAAAATGATCTTCGTTAACGGCATACTCTACAATTCGTTTTAAGGCTTCTATCTTGTTTTCATCCCCTGATAAAGATTCGTTACTCGCGAGCACATAATCGAATGCAAGTTTTGTTGCGCACGTATTCTCATCTTCTGTTTGATGATGATCCAATGGTCCAAGACCCGTATCAACGTGAATGACATCATGATCGTCAACTTTCTCGATTACTTCACCCTTTCGAAGATAGACACCTTTTAATTTCTCCCCAGCAGGCGCAAATTGGCATTCCGCGTTTTCCCATCCGGGCAAAAATCGTTTAATAATCCAAGAAGATGCAATTGCGTCAAGATCTGGCGCAGAATGAGCAACAATCAGTTTCATAAATTTATGAATCATGAATCACGAATTATGAATCATGGTTACCTTGATTCTTACTTCATGCTTCTTGATTCTAATTAAAAGAAGTATACCTGTTTTGCCCATATTTAACAACTTCGCCTTGACAATTATCTAAGACTTTACATATCATGATTATATGGATCCTAAGAAGCAAGAACTTAATCCTGAATTAAAACAGATTTACGATAGGGTCATGAATACACAAGTAAAAACTCAAGCACCAACAAGCGCTCCTGCGGTTTCAAGCCAACCTACACTATCTGTTCCAGCCTCGCCGAGTCAAGGCGGACAGAATCCATCTGCTCCTCCACCACCTGCCTCCGTCCCGCCCGGCGGGGCTTCGCAACCGGGCGCTAGTGCTCCACCGGTTGGCGGGATTCAGTCCACCCCGTTTGTTTTCACCGGAAACAAGATTACAACGCCCCAGCTTTCACAGACCTCTCAACCACAAATGAACACCGCACCTGCAAAAAAAATATCAGGACCTATGATTGCAGTTGGCGTAGTAATTCTTATTGTAATTTGGGCTTTTTTCTGGGCAAAAATCTTCGGGTTAATCTAGGATTTCAATTTCTTGAGCGCTTCCGAAACTTCCAATGTCTCAGTCTTTTCCGAATCCCGATTTTTCCACTCCACGCGGCCTTCACCCGTTTTTTTAGAAACTATCAAACGAACGGGGATCCCTATCAAATCTGCATCCGCAAATTTTTCACCGGCCGACACATTTTCCCGATCATCCCACAATACATCGATCCCCGAATCGGCAAGTCTTTTATAAATATCGCGAACCCACGGTTCGGTTTCTTTATCTTCGATATGAACCAAATGTACATCAAACGGCGCCACCTCTTTTGGCCAAATTATTCCTTTATCGTCATGAAATAACTCAACCAAAGTTCCGATTAATCTTGTCACCCCTATTCCATAACTTCCAAGATAGGTAAATTGTTTTTTGCCCGAACGCTCCGTAAATGAGACGTCCATTTTTTCACTATACGAAGTTCCGAACCTGAAAATATTTCCAACCTCAATCACCTTTGCTCTTTTTAATGGACCATGGCCCAGATCACAGGGCTTACCTTCTGAAACTTTTGCAATTTCAACATTTTGAGCAAAGTCTCCACCAGAACAATAAATGATTTCATCCTCCCCTGTTTCACATAAAACTTGAAATTCGTGGGTAGTTGAGTCAGTAAAAACCCCACCTGCCGCCTCAGCGACAATGGCCGAGAGGCCAACACGTTCGAAAGTCTTAAGATATGCATCCCGAACTTCATCGTAATATTTGTCTAAATCTTCCTGAGACGTGTGAATACTGTAAAGATCTTTCATTAAAAACTCACGGCCCCGAAGAATTCCTGATTTTGCTCTGAGCTCACTTCTAAACTTTGTAGAAAAATGGTAGGCTTTAACAGGAAAGTCGCGGTATGTTGATGTGTGTTTTCGAATTAGATCCAGAAATATTTCTTCGTGAGTGAATGACAATGCAAATTCTTTATCATCTTTTTTTAATTTGTACATGACTTCATCTGCCTTGTCCCAACGGCCTGTTTCATTCCAAATGGATTTAGGGTGAAGAAGCGGCATTAGAATTTCTTGTGCGCCGGTTTTATTCATCTCTTCTCGAATTATTTGCGTAATCTTTTGCTCTACTCTTTTCCCCAACGGCAATAAAGTGTATGAGCCGGCCATTAGCTTGTCTATGAATCCACCACGAAGTAAGTATTTTGCATTGATAGCTACCTCATCTCTCGGTGCTTCTTTAATTGTTTTAGGAAAAAGTTTCGAATAACGCATAGGGTGAGTGTATCATCAAATACTTTTCTTGACAATAGTTTTTCACGGGAGTAAACTGCGTTGTATGGCAAATGCCGAAAGACGTTTAGCTCCTAGAGTAAAAGAAATTGCATTTAGAGGTGCTGAAGTTATAGCTATTGGTCTCGCGATTGTTACTGCTATTGCGGCAGGAATAACCCTCGTGGAGGGAGATTTAGTGTTAGCGAAAAAAGCTGCTGTAAGCGCTACAGTATATGCATTAATTGCAGGAGGGATAATTTACGCTGAAAAACATATTGCGAGAGGCAACTCTACTCCTCCAAAGTCTTAATTTGACTTGAGATTAGATCTGCTATTGATAAAATTTCAAGTTTTTCGAATCTTTTCTCATCCGGAACTGGTATTGAATCAGTAACATAGATTCTCCCTGCTTTAGAACTTGATAGAAGTTCGCTTGCGTTTTCACTAAAAACCGGGTGAGTTGCAAAAACATAAATTTCTTCTGCTCCACCTTGCGCTAAAGTATCGATTGCTTGCACTACGGTTTTGCCAGTTGAAATAATATCGTCAACTATAAAACACTTTCCTTGAATTTTGCCCTCATACTCTGCCACGCGAACCTCACCACTCTCATAATTTCGATCCTTATTTATAACCACTTGATTAACGCCGCCACCTAATAATTCATCTAGAATCTTCAGTCGTCGAATTCCTCCCATATCCGGAGACACAATCGTAACATTCTTCAAATTGGGTTCGATTTCTTTTATTTTTTGGGCGAACAACGAAAGAGCCGAAAGATTATGGACTGGAATTTTAAACATCTCGGGGATCTTAATTGAGTGAGGATCAACAATTATTATTTCGTTAAGACGACTATCCTGAATCATGCTAATAACTACCTCAAGCGGCACAGCCTCCCCAGTCCTAAAAATATGATCTGCTCGCATATACGGGATGTAGGGGATAACGCCAATTACTTTGTCTGCTCCGTTTTTATTTAACGCATCGACCAGGAATGTGAGCTGCATTACCGCCGAATCAACAGGAGGAGTTATAGATTTGAGAAGATAGCTTCTTTGGCCAACAACATCATGAGAGATTCGAACTCTTTGTTCCGTATCTGGGAAGATCGTGATTTCAGGATAGATTACTCTCGAACTAAGTTTCGAAGCGATTTTTTCGGACAAGTCCTTATTTGAGGAATCACCAACAAAAATCATTTACTTGCCTCCGAGTAGACCGCCTAGGCCGCCCATTTCTTGCATTTTTTGGGCTGCCCTTTTCTGGGCTTTTTCAATTGCGTCGTTTAGGGCATCGCGAAGATCACTGTACTCCTCCTCATTAATCTTAACCGAATGAATTTTCATGTCAGCCGAGAGTTCAATTCGAGCTCTCCCCTTCTCCTCTACTATTAAAATTTCTTTTAATGCATTTTGAAGGGCTTGAGCCTGTTTTCTAAGCTCATTTATTTCTCCTAAGCCTTTTAAAGGATTAAACAAAGTAATTCACCCCTTTCTGAATGTCGTTCTGAATTTATTTCAGAACCTCTGTATGAGATCCCGAAGCAAGTTCGGGATGACGAACAATATATTCATATTATAACTACTTGTTCGTCAGGTTTACAACCACGTGAACTTTTTCTTTCAAAATTTCAGACGCTCGCATGTCTAAAATCGAGCTTGCTTTTGCCTCAGTTAATTTATCTTTATGGAATTTATATTTAGTTTCAAATTGAACATTCCCATTGTTTATTTCACTTAATTTGCATCCTCGAAGTATTCCCGCGAGTGAATGATTGTCGCGCTTCACCGCCGAAATTAGCGCCGCAAAAAAATTGTCCGATTTCGCGTTTCCCGCAAACATTCCATGCCCTATTTGGCTTTTGGCTTCTACCGATTCCTCACGAACTTGGAATTCCTGTTTTTTATCTTCGTCTTGAGTTGATTCGATACACCATTCCACAACCACCAGTTCCAGGGGGATTTGCGGCAACACGGAGAATTTGATGTCGCGATAACTATTATTTATAAGATCAAGAAGCCGCCTAAGTTCATTTATTTGAAATTCGTCACTTCCCGAAAGAAGAAGATCGTGAATCTTCTCTGCGAGCCTCTCTGTTAGAACTTTAAAGTCTGTTCCTCTCTGAGACAATTCGTCTATAGTTTTAAGAGCGCCTTGTAAATCTCTTTTTGCCAAAGTCGAAAGTAATCTTGCTACATCGGTTTCTAAACCGGCCGTTTTGAAACTTGCTTCAAGCGTTTTAAGTGTTATCTTTTTGCCGCCGGAACTGATCACAAGTTCCTCCAATATTTTTGCTGCGTCACGAAAAGAACCCTCTGAAAGTTTATAAATTTGATCTAGGACTTCTTCTTCAATATCAAATTTTTCGCCTTTTATTATTCTTGAAAGTGAATGGAGGATTTCATCTCTTGTCGGCTTATTGAACCGAACATGAAATGTTCGAGATGCAATTGTCCCTGGAACTTTCTCAGCCTCTGTTGTGCATAAAATAAAAACGGCATGAGAAGGCGGTTCTTCAAGGGTTTTAAGAAGCGCGTTAAAGGCATCGGCGGTCAACATGTGAACCTCGTCAATTATGTAGACTTTTTTGCGTAAAGATGCCGGCGCAAATTTTATTTTTTCTCGAAGATCTCGGATTTCATCAATCCCACGATTTGAAGCGGCGTCAATCTCCAAAACGTCAATATTTGAGCCATTCGTAATCGAAACACAGTTATCGCAAACATCACATGGTTCAATTGTTTCATTGTTTGATTGCTGAACTTTTCCCTTGTTTTCCGACTTTTTATTTTTGACTTGCAGTTTTGAATTTTGAATTTTGAATTTTGAATTACGCTCACAGTTGATTGCCTTGGCAATAATTCTTGCGGCCGATGTTTTCCCAAGGCCTTTAGGGCCGGTAAACAAAAATGCATGAGGAAGCTCTTTTGCAGAAAGAATCGATTCAAGTTTGCCTCGAACCTCCTCAAGATCAAGTTCCGCAACAGTCTGGGGGCGATACTTTCGATAATACACCATCTTCTAGATACTAGATAATAGATATTAGATAATAGAATGTCAAATAGTACTGAAGTATTTTTCTCTAGTAGCTAGTATCGAGTCACTAGTTGCTAGATTAGTGGTGTTCGCCGAGCAAATGTTTCACGCCGTGTTCTACAAGTTCTGCTATCTTGTCATCAACCAACATATTTTCAGAAGCCGCTTCGAGAATTACAAAGGGGTAAGAAATAACAACATCGCCTAAATATAATTTATCGGGAGATCTTGGAGATCCTTTTCCTTCAATTTGCGAGAAAGATAACACATTGGTAGTTTTATCAATATTTCTATATTTTTTATTCAGGGCGCGTATCTTGCGATTACCAACAATTGCAACTGATACCTCAACCGGCGTGACAATTCCGCCTTTCCGAACAGTATCCGAGACTACTTGCTTGATTCTCTTTCTATTTACTTTGTATCTACTCTCAATATAAATAGGGACGGAAATGTCCATATTTTTTGGGTTTGGGTAGGGTTTGGGCTGCCAGTATGGTTTATGGGTTGGGTCTATGGGTTAATCACCTAATCCCCAAACGACATACTATACCAGCGGCCCCACCAAAGCCTTCTAACCATGCCCATTTATTTTGGTGCGTTGATTTTAGCAAATTTGCGGGCAAGTTCTTTTCTATATTTTTTAGCCAAAGAAGGCTTAAGATAAAACTCTCTCTTTTTCATCTCCTGAACTATCCCCTCGCTCATAACCTTGCGAGTGAATTTTCGAATCATTGTATCCGCGGAATCTCCACTTGTTTTTTTAACAAAAACCATATTTCAAAAGCACCACCTTTTTTTAGAATCTCTTGACGAGATTAACGAGTCTTAGAGATTCTTGAACCCGCCGACCAAGCGCTCCATGAGCCGTGTTCGAATAGAACTGAAAAGGCGAACGGTTAGCTTAGGCGGGCAAACTAAGATAGGTCTATTATACTCCAAAACTCTATTAATTAGAAGTCTAAATTTTCTCTTGGGAATCAACCGGTCCCATTAGGTGAAAATGAAGATGGTTAACAAGTTGCGCTCCGCCGCCGTTGGTTATGATCCGAAATCCCTGACCAATAAGCTTCTTGTCATCCACAATTTTTCTAACTCCTTTGTGCATTGAAAATAACACATTTTGATCATCCAGATTGTATAAGTCTTCATAGTGTTTTTTGGGAACAAGAAGTATGTGGACAGGCCTAACGGGATTTATATCCGCAAAGGCCATAATGTATTCGTCTTCATAATCGAATTTCTTAGGAATTTCTTTCCGGGCAATTTTACAAAAAATACAATCCATATTTGGCTGTTGGCTATTCGCTTTTGGCTTTTGGCCAGAAGCTAACAGCTAATCGCTAAAAGCCAGCTATCTTCCTATCTTAAATTCTATCACGTCTCCATCATTTACAATATAGTCTTTTCCTTCGAGTCTTGCTTTCCCTGCGGCTCGCGAACCTTTCCAGCCTTTGTTCGCTATAAAATCTTCATACGAAACAATCTCGGCCTTTATAAAATTCTTAATAAAATCTGTGTGAATTTCGCCAGCCGCGTTTTGAGCGTTAGTGCCGGCCCGAATGGTCCAGGCTCGAACCTCCTTCTCTCCACAAGTCAAAAATGAAATAAGACCTAGTTCGCTGTAAGCTTTTTTAATTAATCGCTCCAAGCCCGATTCTTTCAGGCCTAAATCCGCAAGATACTGTTTCTGCTCCTCATCTGAAAGCGTTGCGAGTTCTTCCTCGATTTTTGCAGATATTACAATTATCTTATCTTTTGAAGTTTCAAGAAGATTTGAATATTCATCTGTCAATCTTTTAATAGATACCGGATTATAATCGCCCTCCGAAACATTAAGGACTATTATCTCAGGCTTTTCCGCCAAAGGATCTCCCTTCGAATCCAAATCGGAAAGCGCGAGTTCTGTCCGAACAATTTCGTAGTCACTTTTGGGATCAACAGATCCTTCCTTAACTACGTTTGGATCTTCAAAAACTCGAACAACATGTGCAATGATTCGGACCTTCCGAATGTAAGATAGGAATTTATTTCCGAGTCCCGCTCCTTCGGATGCTCCCTTCACTAGTCCGGCGATGTCAACGAATTCAACCGTGGCAGGCTTAATAGGTGGCGAACTCGCCATCCCCTCCTCTTCTTTTGTTATTTCGGCCAAGCGAACCAAACGCTCGTCCGGAACCGGAACAACACCGACGTTAGGCTCAATTGTCGCAAATGGATAATTTGCGGCCAAAGCAGCCTGCTTTTTAAGTAAAGCATTAAATAATGTCGACTTCCCAACATTAGGTAAACCTATAATTCCTACTGATAGATTCATGAAGCTAATTATAGCAGAATTATTACCTAACAAATCTCTACTACAGAAAGCTTGCAGAAGGCACGTATTTTGAAGCCTTTTCTTTATCTAATTCATATTCTACCACTTGATATCTCTCGTCAGATTCAATCGCATGTTGTAATTCATCTGTTTCCATCTTACCTGCATAGCGTATTGGGAGTGTAAGTCTTGGTGAAGTTTTTTTGAATGATAAAGGAGGAAATTTATCACCAGCAAAAAATTCCATGCCATAAGCATTTCTTAGATAAGCTGCCATTATGACTTCATCGATAATTCTCTTTTGATCCTTAGGATCATTTACATGCCCCAAATTAAAATTAACTGAATCAATTAAGCAAACCCCATCGTCTTTTAACGCTGCATAAACTCTTTTTAGAGCCCCCCATGGATCGCCAAAATACCTAAATGCCTGCAAGGCCACGGCTACGTCAATGCTTCCACGTCCCATCAGTGGAATTATGTCCATAACATCGGCTTTAATAATCTTTACTGCATCAACTCCTTTATTGTATACTGTGCTCTTTGACTTTGCTATTTTTCCTTCTTCCAGAAAGGGATTTGGAAATTCTTGTGCAGTTATCCCAACGCATGAAACTTGTCCTGGCCAACGCAGTGCACAACTGACTAAAAAAAAACCATTCCCGCAGCCAATATCGACTATTTTCAAAGGTTGATCTATGGGCTGAGCCGCCAATTTTTCCTCAACAATATCGATAAATGATTTATTATTTAAGGTTGGAAGTTCATTTTCGTACCAGGAGATACCACGATCAGTTTGATAGCCGATAGGTTTACTATGAGTTTCAAAAGCACTTCTCCTAGCTTCTGAAACCTCACCATAAATTCTTCTGATTTCAGATGACATAGCTAGTGATTATAACCTATTTCAACCACCAAGTGAATTATTTAGAGGGAACACTCTGGTTTTGGAAGTTTGAATTTGAAGCTAAAATGTAAGGTTGGGTTATTAACCTGACTTTCCCTACCGACAAGATTCATAGGCAAACATTATATCAAACCTCAAGGTGAAGTACGCATCGTGTGATGAAGATCACTGCATGGAAATTAATATTATGGTACAAAAAATTACCATATGACTTACATCAGAAGAAAACGATTAAAGGCGGCCGATCTTGCGTTTGGACAAGGGAAAAAATCCTATCTCGCTAAAAGTCCACAGGAAGCAGATGAGGAATCAATAAGTGGTCGAATCGCAGATCTTGAATCTGATGACGACGTTTTGGAAGCTGCTCATAAGATGGGAATTGGGCTTTCGGAAGACTATGAGCATCCGCGCGAACTTGATATTGCAAAGGACGTAGAGAAAGCAGAGAAATACAAGCGCACACATTAAGATAATACTAGTTTTATCAGGTGGGGGGCTGACCGTAGATTGTGACTGTGGTTCCGGGATTGTCTTTTGTGGCATGTGTTACGTTACCATCCGAAACAGGTTCCGCCCACTCAAATAATTTTGCAGCGTCGCGAGGCCTTATGTTCACGCATCCGTGGCTCATGGTGTAACCAAAATTATTGTGCCAGTAGGCTCCATGAAGACTAAATCCGCGTGATTTCGAAACCTCATCATTGTAAAAAAACATGACATAAGGCACATTCGGCAGATTGTAGTAGTCATTTCCCGAACCTCCAGACATTCTAGTACGTAAAAGCTTCACCCATATTTTATACTCGCCGGTCGGAGTTCTGCCCCACTTACCGGTTGAAACCGGGAATTCAAAAACTTGCTTGTCGCCTTCATGGGCATAAAGCCTTTGGCGTGCAAGATCCACTGAAATATGTTTTGGACCAAATGTCGTGCCTAAAACTTTCTTAACAGAAGGTATGCTTGCAAGATAAGATGGCACGGCGATTTTTTTACCCAAGAAAACGCCCTCAGTATTTGTTTCTAATTTACCCGACAAATCCTTAATGCAGGAAATCGAATTTGCGCATGGCGGATTAAATATTTGAGTAAGTCTCGAAACTATGGGTAATGATACAAAAACAGCAGCAAAAACTATGTATAAAATAAGAATTCTTCTATAGATACTTTTTGAATCATCGGCCCATCCGCCCCTGGCGGAGACTTTCTTTTTAGGCATATTCTAATCGTAGACAATTGAAGGAGGCTTGTCAAAGGCTATTTAGGGGCTAAATTGAGACCTGTTGAGACCCTTCGGTCGCTTAAGGCGACCTCAGGGCCTAGCAAAGCTAGGCTTGACATCAGGGCCTATAGTATGGTAGAATTTAAGCTTCAATCCCGATTAAATCGGGATTTCTTTATGTTAGGCACAATTATTTCCTTAATACTTCCCTTGTTCATCCAGGGGCAGCCTGTTATGGCCGGCGAGCCCAAACCCATTGCTGTTCGTGAGTTTTCTTTGGAAAAAAGATATGAAGATTCGTTCGTAAACCAAGTGTTTAAGGACAATATCTTGCTTACTATAAAATATTTATCGGGTGAAAAAATTGATCCTAAGAACATAGACTGGAATAAGGTCGAAACACCATTCGAACAAAAAATTATACTTAAATCCGGAGAAACATTTGCCTTCCACGATGATGTATTACCTGAGTATGAAGGAAAAATCGCAAAAACCACAAACGCGCATTTTAACTCTCAGGAAGGATTTAAGTCTTCAGGATTCTTGGTCGGAGACGGGGTTTGTCATCTGGCTTCTCTGCTCTATTGGATAGCACGTGATGCAGGTCTTGAAACCACGGCACAAGTAAATCATAATTTTGCGAATATTCCAGAAGTTCCAAAAGAATACGGTGTTTCAATTTATGCCTATCCTGGAAGACAAGCAAACGATCAATTGCAAAATTTATATATAACGAATACTCGTGATCGCGAGATTGCCTTTGAATTCAAATATGACGGCAGAAACCTCAAGATCTCAGCAGTCGAAACTTTGTAATTAGCGGCTGGCAAGCTGAATTATTGCTTTGCTTGGAATTTCAAACCAAAAAGAAGCCCCTCTTGATCCATCCTCGCGCGTTGTGTAAATATGAAGCAAAGTTTCTGAATCCCAACCGGTTATCTCAGAGAGTGTGAATCCTGTATTTCTTGCGACGAATAAAGGCACGACGTTAATATATTGTTCGCTCGAAGATATAGATTCGCCATTTGCCTTGAATACAAAATAATCAACTGAAGTTATGTTTTCCTCTGTTATAAAGAAATATTTATTGTCGGGCGACCACGCATTAGGGAACAGTTCGAAATTCGTTCCTGGAAGAACGGTTTTGGAATAAATTTCATTTCTTATATTTTGGGCGGTTTCTGAAACCGAAAAGGAATATGTCATGTTTTCCCCATTTGCTGTCTTTTCCATGATTAGTTTCATTTTCCCATCCGGAGAATGAACCTCTGAAGTTTCAATCTCCGGGACTGATTGGATTGTAACAATATTAGAAGATTCTGTTGGTGTGGGCGAAGGAGCGATAATCGGAGGACTCGATTGTCTTAACAACAAGAATGCGAATCCTGAAGCTGCAAAAATAATTAATAGAACAATTATATTTCGAGCAGAAAACATGGGCTCTTTCTAGAATAGGCAGAACCGATTCTAGATGTCAACTGCCGTTATTTTATTTAACGGCGATGACGACCTTGCCGCGGGGATGGCCGGTTTCTTTGTATTCAAACGCTTGTCTTGTTTCTTCTAATTTGAAAACTCTGTCAACTTGAGGTTTAACAACGCCTGCTTCAACAAGTTCTGTCAAGCGATTAAAATTTGGGGTTGTTGTATCTGTCGATTCCCTCATTGCGCGCACTCCATATTTTTTTGCAAGCTCTTGATCCGGCGGCGCGGTCATTGTCACAAAGATTCCCCCTTTTTTAAGAACCTTGAAAGACGGCTCAATTATGTCCTTGCCTGACGCTTCAAATACGGCATCGAAATCTCTCAATTTTTCTTCGAACCGTTCACTCTTGTAATCTATTACTTCATCTGCTCCAAGTTTTTTAACATACTCAACATCTTTTGTCGAAACCGTTGTTGCAACGCGCGCTCCAATATGTTTTGCGATTTGAATCGCGATTGTCCCAATGCCGCCTGCTCCACCGTGAATTAATATTTTTTGCCCCTTTTGAAGATTTATATGTTGCTCTAGCCCCTGAAGTGCGCTGATGCCAACCAGGGGAAGAGACGCTGCTTCGATATGGTTAATGTTTGAGGGTTTTCGGGCGGTGTTTTCTTGGTTTGATGTAGAGAATTCAGCGTATGATCCCGAACCGCCATTTAACACCAAAGCTTGTCCATATACCTCATCGCCGACTTTAAATTCGGAAATTTTCGAACCTGCTTCAACAACTACTCCTGAAAAATTGCCTCCGATTGTCACCGGAAATTTTATTGGCCCGCGATCCCCGAGCATCCCGTTGCGAATTTTCCAATCTATTGGATTAACGCTTGCCGCGTGTATCTCAACCAATACTTGGTTTTCGGAAGGGGAAAGTTTTGGCACATCCCTAATTTCTATAACCTCCGGACCTCCATATTTACTATACTGAGCAGCCTTCATAATAAAATAGTCTACCATAAAACAATCGATTCTGTGAAAGAGATTGGTTAGAAATAATAGATTTGTTAAACTAGATTAGAAATGGAAATCCTAATTTTGACAGTATTTAGGCTTTTAATACCACTAACGATCCTTAGATGGCCAATTATAGGAGTGTTAGCTTCAATGTATTTAGATCTTCAAGACTTTAATTACTTTACTATTCGAACCGAGCAAGACATGGCAAACTACCAAGCATGGGACAAAATCATGGATATTTATTATTTGGCTATCGCTTTTTATACATCCTTATCATGGAAAGAAACCCTTGCCAGAAAGTTAAGCATCTTTTTCTTTTCTTTAAGAGCTTTCGGCGTCCTGGTTTTACTGTTTGTTCACTCCCGAGAATTGTTGCTCTTCTTCCCAAACATTTTTGAAAACTTTTTCCTTTTCTATTTGTTATTTAAAACGTTCACAAATAATGCTCGATTATTTGATAACGTTCCGGCCACCATTGTTATACTTGTAAGCATTATCATTCCAAAAACTATCGCCGAATACTATTTGCATGTCCTGCTCTCTCCTCCAATATTTAATCTCCCAAGAACAGTTATTACTCCAGTTTTTCCTACAAGTATAGAAGATCTTACTATTTATACTTTATATATAGGCCCAACAATTGCTGTTTTGATTTGGAGAATTATTGCAGTCAAAAAGCTAAGACTTAAAACAGAACTACTCTTCTTTTAAGTATTTGGTAAAAAATTCAACAGTATTCTGTATTGCCAGGTTAAATGCCGTGCCCGTAAAATTGTGGCCGCCAGACGAGTATTCGTTTAACTCGTGAACAATCGGAGTTTTATCAAGTATCGAATTAAAATTCCGGCTGTAGTCTATACTTACAACAGGATCATCAGTAGCATGATTAATTTGAATTGCGCCTTTTATATCGTCTAAATAATTAGTCATGGGAACCTGTTGCCAAAATTCACTATTTGAGTCGAATCTTCCGTACTTTTCGAACAGCTCGTTCCTTTTTCTTCTTTGAGGAGAATCTTCCGACGGCGGCTGGTAAGAATTATCATCAATCGAATATTGGGAAAAGTCTGCATATGTGTAAACCGCTCCCGCCCATATAACGATCGCAGGAATATTTGGGGTAGCCGCAAGCGCGCGTGCGACAACGTTTCCCGCCATTGAATGTCCCCAAAGACCAATCCTGTCAGGATTTACAAAGTCGGAATTTTGAAGCGCCGCACGCGCGCTCAAGGTATCGATAATGTAATCGCCCGAGTAATACCCTCCTCCCGCCTCTCCTTCAGAATCGCCGTGGCCGCGAAGATCAATTTTAAAAACCACAAAACCGTTTCTTGCCAAATAATCTACGTAAGAGGAATAATTTACGAGAATTTGATAGTTTTGAGGGGGAATATAGCCGTGGATAAACACCACGGCAGGCCAACCGCCGGAGGGCCGTGTGCCGGTTGGGATAGTGAGTAATCCGTTAATGCGAAGTCCGTCAGAACTATAATTTGTTAAATAAGAGGCGTAATCGGAATTTTGTGAAACTTGGCGAAGCTCTCCAAGTTTACTTTCGTAACTTCTTGATCTTAAATATGGAATTGTCATTTCCTGGAATGGAAAGGGTGTTGGTGAGGCAGTAGTCATAGAATTAGGAATCAAACCGATAATTAAACTAGAACTATTCGATTTCCCCTTAATAAAAATAAAAATCCCTACCAAAACCAAAACACTAACTAGCCCAATAAATATATTTCTCATCCTTGTCATTTTGTTAATTAGTCAATTTGTTAATTGTCAATGATATAGTACCTTATCTCTTCAAGACTCGGATCAAGATTATTATATAAATACGTAATGTCTTCATCTGAATGTCTGATACACCCAGAGCTCCCCGGGTCTTCCTTTGATAATTTCGAATTGTCCCCGCCCACTCCGTGCAAACCAAAATATCCCGGAAGCTCCCAATTGCAGCCGTCAGGACATTCAGGATAATCCGCGGGCCCGTATGGAGGTTGATCCGTGACAGGAACATCAAGGGTCAAAAAATATGGGGCGGTTTCAGGATTGTCAGGAGTTTTCATTTTACCGATTAAAATGAAATATTCTCGTCCTAATAGATGTGGCAGCGGAGTTGGTCTTTCTCCGGGAATTCCCGTTTTAACATTAAAGGTCTTAATTAGTTCGCTTTGCGATTCGTCACCGGGAACTCCTTTATATAAATACTCAATATTAGATTTTCTGTGAAGTAAAAGCCAATATGATTCGTTCTCTGCTCTGGCCGAAAGAGCCGAGCTTGCGAAATTATTGGAATTAGAATTCAGGAGTAAAGAAGCAGCCACAAACCCCAACAACAAGAAAGCGATCGACATTACTATAAGATGAAGAGCTGTTAATTTAATGGTATAATTAACGCTCATGTTTAATAATCTTCTCAAATTCAAAAAGCTCCTCTTCTCCACTCTTTTGACTTTTGCTTTTGGTGTTTTGGCTTTTAGCGGCTTTCTCTTCATAAATAATCAATCGCAAAAAACAGATACTAATAATACCACATCGCAGAAAAACATTGTTCAAAAATTTGTCGAGGCTCCTTCGCCCACTCCCGTCCCCCTTGAGGTACCCCCAAACTCGAAAATATTAACCGGAGGAACCCATGTATTTCAAACTTTTAATAACTGCGGCCCTGCGTCTTTATCAATGACGCTATCATATTACGGAATAAATGAAACGCAGGAAAAATTGGGGAATGACCTTCGCCCCTATCAGATCGCGTCCGGTGATAATGATGATAAGTCAGTGACGCTTGAGGAACTGGCTGAAAAATCAAAAGAATACGGATTTGTCCCCTTTCATCGGCCGATGGGAAATCCCGAACTCATCAAGTATTTCATAACTTATGACATGCCAATAATCGCGCGGACATGGACAAAACCAAATGAAGATATAGGGCACTATCGCATTATAAAGGGGTACGACGAAACAACGCGCGAGATAATTCAGGACGATTCTCTTCAAAACAAAAACTTGAGATTTTCATATGAGGATTTTAATGTTATTTGGAAAAAGTTTAATTATGAATATTTAGTCTTAGTGCCGCAGGATAAAGTCGAGGTCGCGCAAGCCATACTTGGTGAGGATGTAGACGAAAAAGTTGCATGGCGCAAGGCTGTGCGAAATGCGGAAACGGAACTTTCGAATAATCCGAACGACATAACCGCAAGATTTAATTTGTCTGTCGCGCTATATAATGTTGGAGAATACGAACGGTCGGCTGCCGAATTCGAGCAAGTCGAACAGCAACTCTCGTTTCGGGTTCTTTGGTATCAGGTAGAGCCGATTCAAGCATATTACGAACTTGGAAATTACGCTCGAGTATTCGAAATTACTGATCGAGTTTTAAACAATTATAACCGCGCCTTCTCAGAACTCTATATTATTCGAGGTAATATTTACAAAAACCAGGGGAATATCGAAGCCGCCCGCGCCGAATACCAAAAGGGCATATTCTACAATTCGAATCTTAAAGCAGCAAAAGATGCTCTAGCCTCTATATAAATCTATCCTATTGACGCAAGGACAATTCCACCAATAACAATTAGAATTATTCCTAAAATTTTTATGGCAGTTAAAGGCTCCCCCAATAATAAACCAATTAAAACCGCTACGGCCATGCTTCCGCCAATAATAATCGGTCCGCCTATTGTCAGCGATAAGCCCTTCGAATAGGCTTGAAGTGCCAAATAATCTATAAAAAATGCAGCTATACCTGCAAGAACGACAAAAATAATACCTCTAATATCACTAAAAAGCTGGACGCCTTTCATATTAAAGAGAAAAATGATACCGCCAAAAATTACAGCAGTTAGCGAAACCAGTATTGCTCCAAAGATTTGATTGATATATGGTGATGCAAGTTTATGAAAAACAGTCCATAAGCCAAATGAAGCAGCGGCAAGAATGGCAAAAATTACCGGATTCATATAATTATTTTAGCATTTTAGAAGGCTGCCCGCCAACTAGCGGTGTGAAATACTATAGATCCTTCTCCGTAAGTTCTCCTTGTTTGAGGATATTTCGAAGTGTTCCCGGTTTTAAATCCTTTGTGTGATACGGAATAGTGACTCGCAATTGGCCTTTGCGGTATAATCTATGGCTGCCTTTTTGTCTGATGAATTTAAATCCTTTGCCTTCCAAGACTTTAATTATCTGCCTTGGCTTGACAGATTTCATAATCGAATATTTATTGGAGATACGACAATAGGTCTTGTTTCCTGGGGAATTTCAGAATTTTTAAGATCCTCCAAATAAAGTTCGGCTGCTTCTTTTATATTTACTAAAGCTTCTTCAAATGTCTCGCCTTGAGAGAGACATCCTGGAAGAACAGGGATAGATACAGAATATCCTCCGGTTTTCTCTGGTTCAAAAACTGCCGTATATTGTAAAACTTCTGCGATTTTTTTCTTGGCCATAGTGAAATTTATTATACAAGATGAGAAATAAAAAATCTAGCTAGATTATTTGAGGTGTTTGTTGAAGAAGTCGATGGATCTTTGCATGGCAGTACCGAAATAAGAAGTAATATCATGATCGTCCCCGGGATACGTATACAACTCGACAACTTTGCTTGCCGCTTTCATCTGATCTGAAAGTTTTTCCGAGAATTCAACAGGGACTGAGGAGTCAACGGTTCCGTGATGTAATTGAAGCGGTCCCGAAATATCGGCTAAATATGAATTGGCTGAAAGCGAGTTCCAAAATTCAGGATTTTCATCCGGCTCTCCGTATTTGGACGAAAGTTGTTGTCTCCAGCTTCCGCCACGAGTCGAAGGAATACCGCTTGGGACATTGCGCCTTCGCCAACGTTCGAACAAATCTTCATAGGAACCAACAACTCCTGCCCAAATAACTCCGGCTTCTATATCGCGCGAAACAACCATGCTACGAAGAGTTATAAATCCACCAAGTGAATGCCCCCACATGCCTATGTGACTTCCGTCGACAATTGACAACCCTTCGACTCCGCTCAGGGCAGGCTGACTACTGACAACTGAGGGATCTCTTAGTTTTTTAACGGATGCAAGCGCATTTAAAACGTCTATGGTATATCCATTGGATCCATAGGCACCAGTTGCCTGCCCTTCCGAATTTCCGTGGCCGCGATAATCGGGACGAAATAAAACATATCCGTTTCTTGAAAAACCGTCGGTATACGCAATATATCTTTCGGTAGTTCTGTATTGGGCAGGCGGAATGTAGCCGTGATTGAAGATTATTGCCGGCCACCCGCCGGGAGGTGCGTCTCCGTTTGGAACAGTCAGAAGTCCATAAATTTTTAGTCCTTCCGACCTATATGATGCTATATATCTTTGGTAATTTGAACCTGGGGATAATGTCTGCTCTATAGTAATATCCGAACCTGGATAATCACCTCTCCGCAATGCTTCAATCGACAATGGGTGTGGGCCGTCTTCTGGCATCTCTCCGCCTAGAGGAGAGTCTAGCTCTTCTTGAGGCTCATTAGTTAGAAAATTGTTAGAATCTGCGTTAAAACGAGAGAAAACCAAATATCCTGCCGTCAAAAACACAAGAAGAATTAACAAAAGAACTTTCCGCATGAAGTATTATTATAACAAATTACTTTTTGTGTCTATGCCAAGGCGCCCTTTTCAAAATTGACCCATAAACATCATTCTTGATTGCAATTTTTAATTCATCAAGTTCTTTTTTTGTAGGATTCCCGTCTTGAAATTCAACAAAAGGAACATCCGAAATGATAGCCATGGGAGTTTGTTCATTCCCCTCTCCCATCACAAGAACCGCAGATGCGGCCAATGAATCGGCAACAGCTCCTTTTGTTATTCTCATGCTTTTGCCAAAGATGTCAGGTTTGCCAATATAATTTTTCAAGGCCAAAAATCCTGAATGAGCGATTGAAACGCCGGATGTACCCCATCGCAATGGAGTAGTTTTGCTGTCAGTAATAATTACTCCGACCCATTTGACATTAAACCTCTTTGTTAAGTATTCTCGAATTTGATTCACGGTTTTTTGAGGGTTTTTTGGCCATAAAATGTAATAACCTCCCCCATTTGATTCATCAATCCCGGCTGTAGGGACAAGTATATTATTTTTTATTGTGAGATAAATATTGTAGTCATTTTCTTCTTTAGGTAAATAAAAATCGGCCTCTTTTTTAACCAATTCATCTTTGTCCGAACCCTCAACCGGGGCTACTCGTCCCTCACAAATCGAGACAACTTTTGAAGCAATAGCAAGAATGGATTCCTCAGAAAACTCGTTAATATACTTATCGAGCAATTCGAACAGTCCTATCGACCTTGGTATTATTTTTTCAGTTTTTATTGTGCGAACTTGCATATTGAGATTTTAACATAAAATATGTTACAATATCCTTGCTTCAGAAAATAAGCAGTGCTCTCGACGATAATAAGTTGATTAGCCATTTGACATTTTCTGAAAGAACAAAAGATAGGAGGTGTTATGAATGGCTAAAAAACTATTTGTAGGAGGCCTTGCTTGGGCTACCACTGACGACTCTTTATCATCATTTTTTTCAAAAGTTGGTAATGTCGCTTCAGCAAACGTAGTAAAAGATAGATACACTGGTAAATCTCGTGGTTTTGGTTTTGTTGAGATGTCAACTGATGAAGAGGCGGATAAAGCGATTGCCGAACTTAACGGACAAACTTTAGACGAAAGAGCAATTTCTGTCAGTGAAGCACGACCAAGAGAACCAAGAAATGAAAACCGTGGCTTCCAAAATCAAAATCGAACAGGACAGGAAGAATAAAACTTATTTTCTTCCCTTTGTTGTGAGTTTAAGATAAGCTACAACAACTGCTGCTACTCCAACAATAAGTTCAAGGATTTGACCAACCTGGGATCCGAGGATCTGCTCGTGCAGTTCAACTCCGGCAAAACCTTCGTATCCAACAAGGAGTCCGGCAACAATTAGTACCCAAACTAAAACCGGTTTATATTGATTCATTTAATAAAGTCACCTCCTTCCCTAATTCCTCGAATGCCCATCGAATTAATTCGAATTATTCGGAACAGATTCGAGCAATTCGAGAATATATAGAACTTTAGATATGTACTAGTTTAGGCACATTTTAAATTGCTTGTCAAGCCTATTTTGAAAACGCTTTATGTACTGCTACGAAAATATAGCCGATAACCCAAGCTGTTACAGTTGATGAAATTATGCCCAAGACAAAGGACTGCGCTGTCAGGTTCCATGCGCCCAATTGACTCAGCTCTATTCCATGGAACAACGATTGAGCAACTGCAAATGATGCATCGGGGAATAGACCCACTAATGCTCGGCATATTACATAAACAATAGCTGTTGTGGCAGCCAAAGCATTTGGAATCGAATATTTTTTAATCATAAACATCTCACCTCCTCTCCTCTATCATGCACGCTTCTTTATAATTTTTAAGCAGGAAATAAAGCGACAAAGACAGCAGTACAACTGAAATATATTTGAGGTTCTCAAAAAGAGGAAGAAAGATGGAGGCTCCCGTAAAGCTTGAAGCTATAATAAAAGGAATGGTGCTGCAAACTACAACGCATCCGCTTCCGATCACCCCGGTAAGGAAACTTCCTCCGGAAAATAGACCGATTTTATGTCTGATCAAGTATTTAAATCTCTGGAATAAAAGAGTAAGATTTGCTCCCGTAAGGATCGCGACAGAAACAAGAAGTAAGAAGTTTATATTATTAACGCCTACAAAGCCAAAAAGAATAATGGAAAACAATTCTAATTTATTGACTAGAGAAAATTGGGAAAAAATGATGCTTAAAACAAGCTCCTTGTTTATCAAGGCCATAATTGAAATATAATAAAAAAACGAAATTACTATTGTCGCAAGAATAATATTTCTACTAATTATTTGTTTCATCGGATTGCAAAAGCTCCTCAATAATTATTTTGAAAGCCGCAAAAGGCATTGCACCTGAAATTTTAATTCCTTTTATAGCATCTCCTTGTGTAGTTAATCCAAGAAAAAATGTTGGCGTACCTGTTACCCCGTTATTCATGCCGTCAAAAAAATCCTTTTTAACTTCCTCTTTGAATCTCTCCGATTCAAAACATCCTTTAAAATGTATTTGATCAAGCTTTAAATTACTTGCTATTAAGAACAGTTGAGCCACCTCAAGTCCTCTTCCGCCGGAAGTAGTCGTATTAAAGATTTCATCATGATAATCAAAATATCCCTCGTCTCCTTTTTGCTCTCTTGCGCAGTTTGCGGCCATTGCCTCTTGCGTTGCCAAAGGATCATGGGACTTGACAGGAAAATCACGATAAACAAGCCTTAATTTTCCAGTGTTAATATATTTCTTTTTTAAAAGCGGGAGGGTTTGTAGAAAAAAAAGCCTGCAGTTGCCACATTCAAAGTCCGAAAACTCGATCAATGTAAGGGGGGCATTTTTATCACCCATGACAGGATCATCGTCAACTGAAATCGCCTGCTCCGGAAAATACGAACGGGTAGATTTTTGAGGATTGAAAATTTTAACTGCCAAAAAAGAAAACAACAATAAAACGGGCAGGAAAATTAGCAATATTATAAAGATCTTACGCATACTGGGCAGGGTTTTTATCAAACTCCTCTTTGCATCCCGGTGAACAAAAGGCATATTTTTTTCCGCGCCATACCGTTGAGTATTTTGCGTTGTCCAAAACAACGCTCATACCGCAGATTGGATCCCTAGCTTTATTTTGTTTCTTTGAATTTTTTTTGAATCCAAAAAAAATCATTCATCCACTCCTTTCTTAAAACTTGCTTACTTCGCCTAACAACTCTTGGTTTCTTATGGCCATCTGGGGGTCATCCTTAACAAAACGGACAATCCCTTCTTTGTCAATAACTACGTACGTATGACCCGCTAATTGTCCTCTATGCATTGAGGATGGCAGGCTCAAAACGCCGTATGCAACCGACGCAGACCTGTCCGTATCAAATAAAACTTGCGCAGTTGCAAGCTCGGGCATTTTTTTAAGAGCACTCTTCCAGTCTGCTCTTCTGTCATTAACTATTGTGAGTGTTACCGTATTCTCGTTATTAAGTTTTTGGTCTTTTCCAAAAGCTGCAATTTGATCCCAACAAGCCGGATAACACATAAGGCCTTCGCTAAAGAACAAAATTACGCTTTTCCCCCTAAGGCTTTTTAAATTAACTTTCTTTCCTTCATAGTTTTCCAGTGTAAAATCGGGCGCCTCTTTATCAAGAAGCTTCCCAAAAACCTCTGTTGAAATTTGAGGAGATCCACTATGATGGTCGGCCGATTGACTCAATGTGCCACCTTTTGCCGCCGGGGCTTTTTGAACTTTATCATCAGTAATCTTAAAAAACAGAGATACGACAAATGCCGTAACCAATACGGCTATTAGAATTTCTTTAAATCTCATTTATTTGCCACCTCCCTTCTTTTTATTTACAAACTCGTCTCTTGCTAATTTAATTATTATTAAAAATACAAATGCAAAAACTCCTATCCAAATATATCCGGGGATCAATCCGGTCCAGACCGAAACCGATTTTGTGAAGTTTGCAAGTGTCGCATTTATTGTTATTTGATAGCTTGAATGTTGAGTTAATTGATTAGTCCTTGCCAAATATAGAATCACAAAGCCTAAAATTAAGAACATTGCTCCTGAAAAAATATTTGACAGGGAAGTTGAAAAGTTTTGACCAAAGGCTCGATACTTTATGCCTTTCTTAAATATAGATATTTTTTCCATAATATTTGTTTTATCAAGGAAGTACGCAATAATAAAAAGAGGCAAAACCATGCCCAAAACATAAGCTAATGTATAAACTGCTCCAAAAATAACGGACCCGGGCAAAATTGATAGTGCGACAACGCCTGCCAAAACCGGCGCGCAGCAGAGCGTCGCAAGACCTGAAAAGATTCCAAGAACAAATATGGACGCAACGTCGTAGTTTTCAAGCTTGGGATGTACCATAATGGGAAGAGAAAATGCCCTTCTTGTTAAGAGAAGTATTCCCAAAAAAATTAAAAAAACTGCGCCTAGAATAAAAATAAAGTTGTGATATTGACTAACTAATTGAGAAATAAAAGACGCACCCATCCCTATAGGAAGAAAAACTGTTAGAAGACCCAGGAAAAAAACAAATGTCATAAAAAAGATTTTAATTTTTTGCTTGAAAATTGATGCAAAATAGGCCGGCAAAAGAACAGTGATGCAACAGGGAGCAAAAAGCGCCGCAACGCCCGCAAAAAAAGATGCCGTAAAAGATGCTCCTATAAGTGGGTCCATATCCTATTTTCAATAATTAAAGTCACAAAATTTGCATGATCCAGATCAAACAGAAATTAGATCCTTTTCGGCGCGATTTAAAAGTACTGCATTTGTTGCGACAATAATCGATGAGATACTCATAAGCAAAGCTGAAATCTCAGGACGAAGGGAGATTTGAAAACTCGGATATAAAACTCCAGCGGCTACAGGAATCGCTAAAAGATTGTAGATCGAAGCCCAGAAAAGATTTTGCTTCATCTTTGTAACGGTTGCTTTTGAAAGTTTTATAGCTCGCAAAACGTCTGCCGGGTCCGACTTCATCAAAACCACTTTCGCGGTTTCAATCGCGACATCAGTACCAGCGCCTATTGCAATTCCGATATCCGCCTGTGCCAGAGCCGGAGCGTCATTAACGCCGTCTCCAACCATCGCGACGAACTTGCCTTCATCTTGAAGCTTCTTAACATATTTTGCCTTATCTTCCGGAAGAACCTCAGCGAACACGCGTTCTATGCCAATCTTCTTTGCAATTGAATCAGCGGTTTTTTGGTTGTCTCCCGTAATCATTGCAACCTCTAAACCTAACGTTCGCATAGCATCAATTGCCTTTCTTGCATTCTCCTTAATGGGATCCTGAGCTCCTGCAACTCCCGCAACTTTTCCATCAACTGCCAAAACCATAATGGTTTTTCCATCGCTTAACAGTTGATCTATTTGCTTTTGTATCGAACTTATATCTACTTTTCTATTTCTCATAAGTTTTAAAGTACCAACCAAAACATGCTTATTATCGACCACTGCCTCAACACCGTACCCTGCAAGATTTTTAAATTTTTCGACTTTTGTCGGGACCCTGATTTTTCTTTTCTTTGCTTCATCCATTACCGCCTGGCTTAGGGGGTGGGAAGATTTTGCTTCGGCCGCGGCGTCCAGTTTGATAATCTCATCATCATCGAAACCCGCGGCGGCAACAACATCTGTAATTTTAGGTTTGCCTTCGGTTAATGTTCCGGTTTTATCCAGAACTACCGCCTGAATTTTTGAGACCTGTTCAAGTGTGGGTGCGTCTTTTATTAAAATATTATGCTTTGCTCCTAAACCCGTGCCTACAGCAACGGCTGTCGGGGTTGCAAGTCCTAAGGCATCGGGACAAGCAATAACTACTGTTGAAATTGCAAAGGTTAAAGCAAATAATAACGGCTGACCAATAATAAAAAACCAAACTCCAAACGTAAGTAATCCTCCGCCAACCGCGACAACAACAAGGTACTGAGCAAATCGATCGGCAATTTTTTGTCCAGGAGCTTTTGAGCTCTGGGCAATTTCAACTAACTTTACGATTTGCGCTAAAGCCGTATCCTCCCCTATTTTTGTAGCGCGAAACTTGACCGAACCAGATGTATTGATCGAGCCGCCAATTACGGCATCGCCTTTTTTCTTTGCAACCGGAATTGATTCTCCGGTCACTAAAGACTCATCAATAGCGGTTTCCCCATCGCTTATTTCTCCGTCAACCGCTACCTTGTCTCCGGGTTTTAAGACCACGGTGTCTCCAACCTTTACCTCTGATGTTGGTATAAGCTCCTCTTTTCCATTTCGAATTACTCTTGCTTGTGGTGGAACAAGAGCAAACAATGCTTGTAGCGCATCTGTCGTGCCTCTTCTTGATTTCATTTCCATCCAATGCCCAAATAAAACAAACGTGATAAGAAGCGCCGCCGCTTCATAATATGAATCGCTTGATCCAAGAATTGTCAAAACTACACTAAATACATATGCGGCCGTTATGCCGACAGCTATCAAAACTGCCATATTTAAACTCCTTTTTTGCAGCGCTTTATAGCTTGAATACAGAAATATCCAGCCTGAGTAAAAAAAGACGGGAGTCGTTAAGAAGAATAAAAGCCAAGCGACAGGGATCGGAGACGGTAATCGCAGTTTTAGAAATTCAATTACAAACGGGGAATAAGCAATTATAGGGATTGAAATAATTAGCGAGAAAAAGAACTTATTCTTAATATCAAGCTCCATGAGGCGCGCCATCTCGCGTCCCGCCATACCTCCGTGCTCCATTCCCATCGTCATCGTCATGCTCATCTTAAACTTTTCCCAAAACGACATTTTATCGACCGGTTTCATGTCATGTCTCATGTGCTCATCATGTTCCATCGAACCATGCTCCGCGCGTTCGACAAGCGCCATTCCGCATTTGGGGCACCTTCCGGGTTTATCCGAAACAACCTCCGGATGCATTGGACATGTGTAGTCTTTATTCATATTTTATTTCTATTTTGTCGCCATCTTTCATTTGATATTTTTCAAAGTCGTTATTTTCTTTACCATTCACAAACATTTTCACTTTGCCTTCAGACCCTGTTTTATATTCGAAAATTTGGTCTTTTGAAAATTCCTTACCCCAAATCTTAAAAAATCTTCCGAGTTCTGTTTCGTCGCGCGTCACGAGTCCTGCCATTTCCATGTGTAATACTCCATCTTTTGCGTCCTCATCATGAGTATGAATTTCCTGATGAACAGCCCCGATTCCAATATTTGTAGGAATTTCTTGTTTCTCGCCTTTTATATAAATATCAAGCCTTGGGTGCCAATGAAGACTTGTTCTTGAAATAATCTGATCCTCCGGGACATTTGATTCTTGGGTTTGAGTTTGTGATTGACCCAGAGAAAGAAAGAAAATTCCACCAACAAGAACTACGAACGTTAAAATTCCAATCCCTCCAATAATTTTTGTTTCTGAACTAAGACTAGCCATGATTTACATGATCTCCTTCTCCGCCACAACCGTCAGACAAATTCCAAACTTCTGCCAGTTGAGACAACGTATATTGAATAGGAAATAATCAATAAGAAAACCGTGGCAACAACTGTTGCAGGAAAAATAATTTTTCTTGAGAGAATTAGTCTAAGCATTTAATTAATATCCCCACGCTTTTTGCCATTCAAGCATCATCTCAATTTCGCTGGTTTGTGCTGAAACTATATCGTTAGCAAGATTTTTGATCTCTTCGCGCCCTGCGTATTGCCGTGCTAAATTTGCCATATCGATTGCTCCCTGATGATGCTCGATCATTCCTGTTATAAAGGCTTTGTCAAAATCGTCTCCTGTTTTACCTTTAAGTGAATTTACCATATCATCCATGCTCATATCCTCATCGTGGTCTCCCATCATGTCTTCACGTGACATCATCTTATCATCATCCATCATTCTGTCAGTTCTCATTCCCATCACGCGCATCATCCCTGTGTTGTTCGAATTGACAACACTTGTCGTGAATAAAATAGTAAGTAAAATTCCTGAAACTAAACCAATTATTCCGTATAACATTTCTTTTTGATTCACTAGTAATCACCCCCCTCTCTTAAAAACTTGCATTATTTCTGAGATTGCTTCGTCTTTTTTTCCTTTTCCTATGGCATCAGCTACGCAACTTTTAAGATGGTTTTCTAAAACCACATGCCCTGTTTCTCTGAGCCCGCTTTCAACAGCCTGAAGCTGATGAAGAACATCAATGCAGTAAGTATCATCCTCAATCATTCTAATAACTTTTTCAAGATGTCCGCGAGAAATTTTTAGGCGGTGAAGAATTCTTTTTTGTGGGTCGCTTGCTCTATGTATATTCATAAATCCCAGGAAAAATTCCTTTCAGCCCCTCCAATGCTGCCTATTATAAGTTTTATTGACTTTGGCTTTTGGGCAATTCTCTCAAACCGCAATATCCCGCTCCTGTGATGGCCTCCTGGCCCGTCTCCCTTCCATAAGGTAGGTTTGTACTCGCTACCCCTATCGTCGATTAATTTTGAAACGGCAGCCATATCCTGATCAAGCGCTACAGAATGAGTATCCATAACAATCTCAAATTCAAACACATCTTCCTGAATGTTTTTTGGGGTTGCCTCAACAGTTACTTCTCCGCGAGAATCAGTCTTTGTCGCAAGAGTGTTTTGAGAAACCTGTTTTGTCGGAACGGGGGTGGATGAGGCCGAAGAAACGAGCGAAAGAACCACTAATAAAACCAAAAATCCGAATAAAAAAAATAGATTTTTCATACAGCAACTACCTTTCTAACCCTGTTTCCGATAAACAAAATTCCCATAATATTTAAGCCAATCGCCACCCAAAAAAGCTCTTTTTGATACTGCCCTATTAAGCTTGCGACCCCGCTTATTCCGATGATCGGAAGGATATTTACAAGATAATGAGAACAGCAGGATATCATGGCGGCTCCCGATGTTCCACCCGTCGCAGCAACTATTTTTTTCGAACCGGCATTATTCTTAATTTTTGCCTGAAGGAAAACATAAAGCCCGACTTGGATACCAAAACCTAGAGACAGAGCTAAAATAAAGTACCAAAAGGATGTAAATTGACTCCATGCAAACGCCCACCCCGAGATTAAAGTAATAATTGAAAAATAAACAGCAAGGAGAATTAACGCTCCTAAAAGCCCTATGATCACCGCCCTAGTCTTTTCTTCCATTTTCTGCCCTCCTTACAATTTTAAAAATTAAAAACGCGATTACTATGAGAAATAATAAGTTTAGAAATATATTTGCGCCAACATATTTGTTTACAAAACCACCAGTATTCATGATCATCGTGCTAAAATCTTGTGTCTTTTGCATGGAAAGATTGCCGGTTACTGTCAAAATAAGCGTTGCAATACCGGTTACCAAAAATATGGCCGCTGCAATAAAGTTGCTTAGAATAACATCGTACCGCTTTCGAAACAAACTAAAGCCGATAACCGGCTTTTTTAAAAGCATTAATTTATCGACCTTATTTGAAAGGAAAAGAGAGATGATAAGAAGAGGAGTAACCATGCCCAAAACATACATTGCGCCAACAACGATTGATCCCCAGAAACTTGGCGAGATTAGAGCAAATGCCAAAATTCCGACAAGAACCGGGGCGCAGCACGCGCTTGTAATTCCTGAAAATATTCCCAGAATAAAAATTGATAAGGGGTCTGTTCTTCCCTGTGTTCTTCCCCCAAGACTTACCATAAACGGAGATTTTATTCCAAGAAAAGTAATAAGTGAAACTGCGACAAGAACTAATCCGCCGATTATATAGATGATATTATGATATCGGAATAAAAGTTTTGAAATAATTGCAACGCCTAATACCGCAGGGAGCAAAGTTACGGCAATTCCAAGGCCGAAAATCAAAGTCATCAAGAGGATTTTTTCTTTTTCTTTAAAAACGCTACCTAGATATGCAGGGAGTAAAAAAGTGATACAACAAGGCGCAAAAAGCGCAACCATCCCGGCTACAAAGGAGGCAATAAGCGAGGTCTGGAAAATAAGTTCCATAAAAATTTATTAGCTAGGCACCACAGCTACCGGCACCTCCTAAAGCCGGCCATGCAATTTGTCCTATTTCTCGCTTTATAGCCGAGTAGCCCATAGCGCTTGAAAAGGTTTTGGACAGGATCTGTTCTGCCGGTACTTTTGCATAATCTCTACCCGCTTTTTCAAAATGATATGCGATATCAAGATAAGTTTGCGGAAACCAATAGGAATTAAGCGTAAGAAGGTCTTTGTATATATCTTTTTTTGATTTTCCTTGCGACACTAAAAGCTCTATTACCGCAAGGGCCGCCATGCCGTGATTGCAGTCTGGAAATGACGTTGGGTTTCCGCAACATGGTCGGTAAACATTATCTGCAATCTCTTGAACTATTTTTTGTTGCTCGGCAGAAAGCTGAACGTAGGAAAATTTGCTATAATAATTCATTACGTCTTGCTTCCCCAAAGTCCAGCCGCCGGTTGAAGCATAATTTGCGGTGTTTCCGCCTTCTGCCATAGGCCCACTTTCAAGAATCGGGTTTTTATTTGCAAGACCCAAACCCCAAAATAGATCTACCCAAAACTGGGCCGTTGTTTGGTCTACAATTATCTCTTTTTGTTTTGATCCATCAAGGTATTTTTTAAAAGCTTGAGGGATTTCATCTTTCCCAAAAACGGCTTTTGCCAATTTTTGCTCATCGATCACTCCGTCTTCAATCATTTTTTTCCCAAGATCAGACCATTTTATTTTTACTTTATATCCTTTTTGAGGAAGCACTTTTGCCTGGATCTCTGAAAGATTAACACCTTGCTCATACACTACATCTTCTTGAATAATCGTCTTCTCTAAAATAAAAAAAGAGAGAACGCCAAAAATGTAAGACGTAAGAATCGAAATTACTAATAGGAGAGCAGAAAATTTCTTTTTCTTAATGGATTTAGTGAACCTAAATAACTTCTTCAGTGAGCCTGATTTCATTTAACAACCACCCCGTTAAAAGCAAATTCTACATAGGGATTATCTGGATCATTTGTTTCGGCACTAACAAATCGTTCAACCGGACCTATCCCTTGTGGCCCGTGGGCGGTTGGGTCAAAAACAACAATTACTTCTGCTTCTTCTTTGGGCATTAAAACACCCTTCCAATCGGAAGCGGCCGAGTGCCCCTTCATTCCGAAACTGGGGCTTTTTTCATCTCCTTTTTTTAGATAAACCTGGGTACACATACAAGACGTAGAAAGATTTGCTAGAACCAATTCTTTGGAGCCGTTATTTTTTATAGGAAACGCGTGCGTTACGTTTCCACCATTATATTTAATATCTTTAAAATCAAAGTTTTTGTGAGGAATCTGAATTTGAGCCCCTAATGTCTTTTCGATTCTGGCAGCACTACCTCCCGAATTTGAAAACAAAAAAACTCCGCCGGATAAAACTACGGCCGTAACAAGCGCGATTATTAATAAAAACTTCTTCTCCATATCCCCCTATGGGGGATATAATACCCCATTTTAGGATGCGTTGTCAAGTTCTCATTTGCCTTTGGCAAAATAATTGTAGCATTCCATAAATACGTATGTAGAAACCCAAACCACTATTCCCAAAGATACAAACCCCGTAAGTGCTTCTCCAAAAGTCGAGGTACTCTCCATTCTAACAGCATCCAAATTAATCATATGGAACCAGGAAGCGGCGATCCCAAAAGCAAAATCGGGCACAACCAATGTCAATACCCAGCAAACTATAGAGAATCCAACCGCAACCATTGCGGCTGCGTTTGCAAAAGGTATAGTTTTAATCATTCTCTCCCACCTCCCTCCGGGCCAGAGGCCCTCAAGGGCCGGAGGCCTTCACTTATTTTCTCCATAATAAATTTTGACCGCTGGCCTAGCGAGTCTTTTCTCTTCTCTTCTTCTGATTCGTAAGTTCTCTCACTATATGGAAAAACAGGTACCCGAACAATCTCATACCCCAACTCCTCATATACTTTTGGTAAATTCTCGTGCATCCATTTTGCAAACTCGGGATTCTCTACTCTTGTTACGTCCTGCTCGTACGAAACAAGCGGCTCAAGATAAAAAACCTTGGCGTATCTGAATTTTTTGGACGCTTCGATAGCAGCTTGTTCATTCTGGTCGTAATATCTCATGTAGGAAACTACATCGGGCGTTCCCCTGTCCATTAGTATGCTGGAATCCTTCGGCAAAGAAGCTTCAATTCTTTCTCTTTCCGACAAAACTCTATTATTAAGATTGATTTCATAAGTCCTATCTCCAAATCTTTGCACTCCTCTTTTTTTATCCTCCTCTATAAGCTTTCTTGCCTGCTCTTCAACCTGAGAGTAATTCTGAGCTTGCAGTTTCTCCATTAAATCCTTGAGTGTCGTTGTTTTCCCCGAACTAGGTGGGCCTGTTATAACAACCCAATTCGTCCTTATTGGTTCCTGTTCGCGTGTTTCACGGTTATTCATAGCCTCATTTTTCATTAATTGTTTACCTTACCTCCGTTGGCTTAACTAATGGCACAATTGTTTCTTGTTTTTTGATTTCGATATTAGGTTTTAAAGTTTCAAGTACACGTATATATCTTACAGGGTTATGGATAAGATAGAGGGAAAGGTACTCTCGCATATACATATCATAAATCGTTATTGTCCCGCAATTCAATATCTCTCCAATAAAATTCTCTGAAATGTTCATAGCTCGAACATTATTAAGGCTATATTTCTCCTCTTTCTTAAAAATAATTCCGCTTTTGTGAATTATTGCCTCGGGCGTGATCTCATAATATTCATTTAACCAAAGCAAAACTATATAGCTTGTTGTAAGGATTTTTAACGTTCCCAGGATCCCAAAAATAATCACGAAGGAAGGAATATTAGTAAGATCAAAGCCCAACAGTTCGCGTCCTTGGATAAGCGCAAAATAAGAAATAATAATAAAAAATGCACTTAAGACATCTACGGAGACAAGCTTGAGAAGGAGTATAGATATACTTTGCCTGATATTAAGGTATGATAGATATATTGCTTTTTCCTGATCTGTCATGGTCTTGTTAATTCTGTTAATTGACCCGATTCCCATTTGCCTATTCTTTTAGGTAGTCGAATTGCATCCATCTGGACCTGTTCTTTCCATATGCCATATTCAGAAAGATTGTCTCCAAATTCCATGAACCCTTGGATTTCGTAATCTAATGTTTCAATGCCTCTCAAAATACTCCACCTCCCTTTTGGATAGCTTCGCATCCAATTCATAGGGCCGCGCAATGCCCGCTAATCTCAGTTCCATTTGTTCAATTAATGTTATATCGCGCATCATTTTCATACCCCTGCCAATGACGACTCCATCTCCGCATAGACCTTATCTTGTTCTATGTGCTTTGCTATTTTTTTACTTGCAAGATACACGCTGTTTATTGGAACATTGAGTTCCGTGACAAATTCGCCCGCGATTTTATCTCTTATGTCCTTGCGTAAATGTCTCTTCATCTTCTCGAACAATTCTTCATGTCCACCGAGAATAATAAAATTAATTCTTTTGCCTTTCATAAATTCCCGTGCCTTTTCAGCAACAAGCCTAAGGTGCCGATTTAAATGATCTTCAGTATGCCGGAAAATTTTGTCGCTCCTCCCATAAAAATGCTCTTCATCTGCTCTAACTTTTTGAGGAACAATATTTATAAATACATCCTCATGCTCTTTGATTTCTCCTAAATGAACAGTGAATAGCCTTGTTTTTTCCCTATCGATGAGAAGTACTAAATATCTTTTATGTTCTAAGAGCGCTGAGGTTATCGGATCAAGAAAAACAGAATTTGAGATACGACACAAAGGCGCGATTGGAAATTCAAATTCTAAAATCTCAAATAGCCCGCCCTCCGGGCCAGACGCCCCTCCCGCCGGGCCAGAGCCCTCTGGGCGGAGGCCGGGCCGTTGTCCGTTGCCAAAAAAAGCAACGCTTCTCTTCCCCCGGCTATCGTAAGTTTCATCAAAATAATCATCAATGCTTTGGATGGTATTTCCGAAGTGCTTCTTCTCTCGCGCTGTTAAATTTTGAGTCATAAGGGAATGAAATTGCCTTTTTAACTCGCTCGTGCTAGGGGTTTTTGATCCCAAAAAACTTAAGTAAATAGTCAAAATAGGATAAGTAAGGTTTTTGAACTTTTTAAGAATATTTATCCTCTCGCTAATGCTCATTTAATTCTCCTCTGACTCCTTGAGACCCCTCTCCGAGTCGGAGAACGGGCCTGAAGTCTCAAAATACTCCTCTGCCCGGCCGCGAACCGTTCCATGATCGTAATATTCACTGTCTGAACCAAAATGCAAACCTTTATAGGTTTCAAGTTCCCTAAATAATTCATCGAACCCGTCTTTTATGGCCTCGTCCACTGTTTTACCAAGCATCTTTGAGACAAGGCGCTTTTTGGGAAGGATTAGGTCTAATTTGCCATCATAATACACGGGATTATCAGCTGCTTCATGTCCGTGAAGCGGCTGGACCTTAAGACTTTTCTTCTTGTTTTTTCGAAGAACAATTTCAAGTAGCGGATAATCGGAATCCTTGAAAGGAATAAATTGCAAGAGCTTTTCTGCAAGCTTTTGTATATATTTATAGTCTTTATCCGAGAGACGAAATAGTTTTGTTGAAATTGTATATTTCATTCTGAATAGATTAAAATTTCGCGATTGCGGGGACCATTCAGCTCCACAAGCGCAACGCTTTGCAAATCACCAAGTAAAAGCTTTTTGTCCTCAAATGGGATCGAGAGAGACGATCCAAGGAAAGAAGCAATAACGTGATTTGGAAGTCTTGTTTTAAAATGGCTGTGGGCATATTTTTCACGAGGTATCACGTGCACGACCGCCGTATCTAATGCATCCAATACATCAAACTCTGCCTCGGGATCCATGTACACGGTGGTCAAGCCGGCTGTTGAATGCCTAAGAAATAAGTGACACACGCCAATTGTTAACGCACCCTTTGACAGAACGTCATTGATTCGATCCGTAATGTCAATTATTTCTCTTTTTTTCGTTGTTTTTACGGTTATTGCTCCCATTCTATTTCAGCTTATGTAGAATCTGTTCCATCCCTCACCAAATCTTGGTGAGGAAAAGCACTTATCCTGCCGCCCCCTTTCATTGTCAATCTAATTATTGTGTATGAAAAGTAGTTTTTCAGTAATCCAAGTCACGGATTTTCCGTGATCCAAATCAATGTTTTAATTGATTTAATACGATATTATCTTCTTGCTATGATAAAATTGTTAAAAACTGGTAAGTATTCTGTGATCGAAACTTTTGACCATACAAAGATATTAACGCTTGATGATAAAGCAAGATATGCCTGGATTAAGGCTGATTCTATTGGTGACATATTAGTTTCGACTCGTCGAAAATTTAACACCAGCAATATCGTGTCTATGGGGAACTATAGATTGTATGAAGTCAAAGGAGAGCCCGAATTTACGGACCTTGTCCATCTTGAGTTATTTGTAGGAGATGGACAATGGCAGGGATATCTTTTACCAACGGGTTTACCTCGCAGCTTAAAAAAGAGGAATAGAATCGTTTCAACGAATGAAGCTATCACAAAATCTGTAATCTAACTCGCCAGAAGCTCTTCTTCAAGTCTTTTTATGTCTTTTACAACAAGGCTTTTCTTACCGAATGATATAAGCCCTACGGCACGAAGCTTTCTAATCTCACGGCTTACGGTTTCTCTTGTCATTCCTATTTGAGACGCAAGGTCTCTTTCGGTCGTCTCAATGGTAATTTGCTTACTATTTCTCTCTCCAAAACGTTTTGCAACAATTATTAGCTCTGCAACTAACCTCTCGTAAGCACTGCCGGACATAAGATATGTCATCCGGGATAAAAGGCCGTCCGTACCAATATAGACACGGGAAAGAAGATTGTATAAAACCTCGGGCTCTCTCTTTATAAATTCAATAACTTCTTCACGAGGCGCACGAACAAGCTCAAGATCTTCCATTGCTTCAAAGAAGTATATGTTTGGGGCGTTGTTTATTGCCCAGGACATTGGGAAAAACGCTGAAGGCTTAAATATATTAACTACAATCTCTTCTCCTTTTGTTGAAATTGCGTACTCTCGAACTCTCCCCTTCTTAAGGTAAAAAATACCCGAAGGCGAATCTCCCGCCCTAACTAAAATTTCTCCTTTTCTATACCTTTGAGTTTTGAATTGAGAGAAAAAGTTATCAAGCTTTTCTAAAAGCCTTGGTTCCACTTAGCGTATTATACTACTATTTTTTCTGGAGTTGTTTCCAAAGCCAGAGGCCCAAAAGAATAAGATCAATTAAAATAACTATCCAAAAGAAAGTCCCCAAAACTCCAATATAGTCTCCTCTCATTCCATATCCCCACATCATAAACTTCTCACCTCCCCCGTTGGACAGTTTCACATCCAACGGACCTTCTGAGATGCACGAAGTGCTATCTCATTGTGGCTTATTCGAATGTCAAACTATCTGCTGGTGAAAATCCCAAGGACGCTAACTGTATTTGAAACAAGCGGTGTAAAAAGCGCCATTAAAAATGCTACCAATACGATGACAAGTGCCGCGAATATGGAAACTTTATATATTACAAGATAGCTATCAGGTTTTCTGTGAATTGTTGCCCTTCTCCTTTTTGCGCTCCCTCTGGCCCTTTTTGCCATATACTCAAGTATAGACACAAACCATTATTGCTTGTCAAGACCAATTAATACTACCAATACAGTACCAATACTACCAATGCGCACCAATAGTTCAATCATTTCTTTCGAGTTTTGTTTAATATAGAACTTATTATGGCAACCAGCTCTTTTCCTTCAGCTAAGATTTCTATAGCTTCTTTTTCAATTTCCTTCGAATTAGTATCAGCAATTAATCTTAACCAAAAGTTAGTTTCTTTATTCTCTTTTCTGACGATTCCAAATTTATTGATAAAGTCTTTCTTTGTTAAAGTCCCATCTGCTTCTTGATCATTTGCTCCCATAGATGTAACAGACCTTAAGATTTGGGTAATAATTACAAGATTTGATGGAGTTTTAGGAAGTTTATTAACTAGAACTATTACTCGAACAGTAAATTTATAAATCCTTTCATGAATGTCGTAGGTTTTCATTGAAATATTTGTAGTATTGGTAGTATTTGTGGCATTTGTAGTATTACGCCGCGAGGCGGCGTAGGGCTTTTTGCTTGTCAGTGAATGGGATGCGCGAACGATTTACTGCTTTTCGCATAATTTCGATTGTTTTGTCATAGGTTTCTCGATCCACAGGATACGGTATTGCGTCTTTTCCGCCGTGGGCAAATGAATATCGTGCCGGATCTATATAGGAAGGCATTGCACCGTAAATTATTTCCGAGACTAAAGAGAGCGCACGAACCGTCTTTGGACCTACCCCCTGGAATGAAACTAGCGATTTGTAGTCCTCGGGCTTTCTATCCGAAAGTTTCTGCAAAATTCGATCCAGATATTTAGAGTTAGCAAAATTTTCTAATTCAACCGGATGATGAAAGAAATCATTTCGAGAAAGCTCCATGGCAATATACTCCTCCCCATCCTGACTAAAAGCGACCACTTTTGACATTTCATTTGAATGTTTACGAAGCAGCTCAAGATCGCTTTTCACCCTTTTATAACCTTCGCGAATTAGATCAACCGAAGTTTCGCGAGTTTTAGAACTCTTGCCGGCGACTAAATTTAGAACATTTGCATGCCGAGTCTGTGCAGAAATCGCTTTATGCGGCTCATTTACGAAATCGATTGTTTCATTGTCAGTTGTCAGTTGTCCATTGTCAGTTGTTAACCTGTCGAACCAATGATATCTCCTTGCAGACTTCGCATTAGTATTCATTCCCTGCTGTACTACCGCCCATGCGCCATTTTTTGAAAAGAAAAACGCGTGGTGATAAAGTGTGTATCCATCTTGAACGAGGGCCGAATCAACTTTTGCTGACATTTTGGAGTTTGTAATTAACTGTTCAGTTGATTTCTCCGGTAGACTGATTCTTTCTCCCCAAAATTGAATTTGATCCGGAGTTTTTCTTGAAGTTCCGCCCTTTCCTCCACAAATAAAGATTCCGAATTGCCTTTCTTGCCCACGAATCGCCTCTTTTAACGCGGCGGTCAAGATTGTTGTAAGTCCGGATGCGTTCCAATCAAAGGCGAGAACGGTACCTAATGATTGAAACCAAACCGGATCTGAGATTCGTTCAACAAATTCATCAGGACCATATTCCTCGATCAAAACCCGAGTCATCTCCCGCCCTAAATTCACCATTCGATTAAACAGCCATGGCGGGCACCTTCCGTGATCCAGCGTAAATGTGGCAACCCCCTTTTTCATAATAAATCCATTATACACCCACTCCCAAATTCGAAGCACGAAATCCTAAATTCTAAACAATATTAACTAATAGACAATGGTTGTTAGAAAATAGAAAATGGTAATGGAAAATAGAGAATGGAAAATGGAATAGTATTGTTTCCAATTACCAATTTCTATTACTGGTATTTGTTTAGGATTTAGCCTCCGGCCCGGAGGGATATTAGGGTTTAGGATTTTGTTTTTCGTGTTTTAAGTATTGCGTTCGAGGAATTTCTCAAGGGCGTCTAGTTGGCGGCTCCAGTCTTTTTTAAAACTTTCTATATAGCGATGAGCATCGCGAAGCGGCTGGGGATGAAGACGAATCATATGCTCTCTCCCCATTTTCTGGCGGCGAATAAGTTTTGCACGCTCCAAAACTTTTAAATGTTTTGAAATGGCAACAAGCGATATTCTAAAAGGAGCCTTAATCTCAGAAACGGTCAGAGGACGCTTACTTAATCCTTCAAGAATTTTCCTTCTTGTTGGATCAGACAGAGAATGAAAAACCTCACTAAGAAACATGGAACTCTTAACCATTTGGTTAAATAGTATTCGAATGAAAACTATTTGTCAACCCCGCCCTTCGCGAAGGGCGGGGTCAATAGAGAATTTAACCTCTTGAAACAACAGTTCACTGGTGATATATTCGAACTATGAAGAGAATAATTAGTTCGATTCTTGTTCTTTTCGTCTTAACTCTAATAGTTGCAATCCCAGTTTTCGCCGTTGAGAAAAATAAGAATGTGCTTCTGCCTGCAACAGAAATGGTGGACCACGACTATTTTGCAGCAGGAGATACTGTAAAGATATTGGGAACTGTTAATGGCGATGCGTATGTTGCCGGTGGAACAATTATAGTTGAAGGGAAAATAAATGGTGACCTTCTGACTGGTGGCGGAAACGTAACGGTCTCAGGCAATATTCAGGGAGATATTAGAGCCGCCGGCGGTAACGTTATTTTAAACGGCGCTGATATTGGCGGAAATGTTACTGTTGGCGGTGGAAATATCACGATTGATAGATTAACCGTTATTCAGGGGAGCCTTGTCGCCGGCGGCGGAAGCGTACAGATTTTTGCTCCAATAGGACGGGGAGTAACAATTGGCGGAGGAAGTGTTTTGATCGGAAATTCTGTTGGCGGGGATATCCTGGCAGGAGTCGGCGAGCTTTCTTTATCTCCTGAGGCCAATGTTGACGGAAATCTCACTTATTGGAGCGAGAACGAAGTAAATATCCAAGAGGGCGCGTCTGTTTCGGGTAAAATTAAGCATGAAACACCTCCTCGCGCGGCCACCAAAGGTAAAGATTTTGACAAAGGAATTGCTACCGCTATTGCGGGATTTGCGCTCATGGTAAAACTTGTCGATATTCTGTGGTTAATCATTGTAGGATTGGCATTAATGTTCTTTTTCCCAAACTATACTACTCGTGCATCAGACTACATAAGAACAAAATTCGGGTTGGCTCTTCTAATAGGCTTTATGGCCTTAATAGTGACCCCAATTTTAGGAATAATTCTATTCATAACCCTTTTTGGAATCCCCGCAGCAATTACTCTCTTCATAGTTTTTCTTCTTATGTTCTGGTTTGGACGAATTTTTGCGATCTATACGCTTGGGCGCTTTGTCCTCGCAAAGGCTGGGAATAAAAATGCAAAAGCTTGGGCCTATATTGTCGGCATCGTGGTCTACCTTATATTAACCATTATCCCTATTGTTAATTTCATAACAGACATTTTAATTACGCTTTCGGGGGTTGGAGCCCTGCTTGCGCTGAAGAAAATCTACTATACAGAACTTAAACAGAAGAAACTTATTTAGTAGTCAACTCGTGCTTGACAGGCCGTGAAAAGTGTGAATATAATTATATATTAGACAGGACCATTATGGTTCAGGCCGAAGGCGAACCTAGAGGAAGAGATACGACTGTATATATTGCGAGTGGACTGCGAGGTTTGGAAGCATACTGGGGCAATCATCCAAGAAGCAATCCAAATGAAATTCGCAGAAGATTAAGCGCAATGGGCTACAACCAGCGACAATCGAGGCCCTCTCCCGGTTTGAAACGAAGATAATTTTCTGCCGCGCAGCGACTACCATCAGAGGTCTTGGATGGCGTCGCGGAGTGCTATGCGGACTATATAGCTTATTTTATCGATTTTTGATAATATAAGCACGTGAAGCGGAAGATTTTTGCATTATTCTTGGCAACTTTCTCTGTAGTCTTTAGCGGGCAGTCGTTTGCTCAAATACCCATAAATGTTTTGCCTACGCCTTTAATTTCGACCGAATCAGGAGAACTTGCCACCCCATCTGCAGAACAACAAAAGGAACTTGAAAAAAGAAAGGAAGAAGATTTGACAAAGCCTGAGGAGGAGAAGGCAAAGAAAGAATTCTTGGCTCTTTTCTCAAAAAGACAAATTAATGACCCGGGGCTAACCGACTTTATGGGCTTTTTTGTTCAATATGCGGTGAGAAACGGCATCCCTGCCAATACAATTATATTAATTCTCCTTCTACCTTTTCTTGCTACCATGGTTGTATTTGTGAGAAATATTCTTGGATTTCCAACTCTTGAAATGCTCGTCCCTATAGCTTTGGCAATTACCCTGGTAGCAACAGGCCCGGAGGCCGGTGCTATACTTCTATCAACCATACTTTTAGCCTCGATCATTGCAAGATATATTCTTAAACGAATCAGGATAATGCAGCTTCCAAAAATGGCTATATCTATGCTTATAGTTTCAGTCTTCGTGTTTGTCAGTCTGGTAACAAGCGCTTCATTTGGTCTTATCTCTATTACCCAGCTTTCCTTCTTTCCGGTGCTGCTTCTTATTCTTCTAAGTGATAAAATCGTGGGCCTCCAGCTCTCAAGAGGCACAAAGCCGGCAATAGTTGTAACTTTTTTTACGCTTCTTTTGGGAAGTATTGGGTATGCGATTTTATCTATTGAATTTATAAGAGGCTATATATTGCTTTATCCTGAAATAATTCTTGTCCTGCTGCCGCTGAATATAGTTTTAGGACGCTACTTTGGCTTGAGACTTACGGAATATAAGAGATTTGCCGAGCTTCGACGCTATGTCAGTCAGTAATCAAGTATTGGGCATGAATGCCCGTAATTTTCTCTATTTGAATCGCTACAACAAGGGAAGGGCAAAATTTGCAGCGGATGATAAACTCACGACAAAGAAGCTATTTATCAAGAACAATATCCCCACGGCCACGATCATTCAGGCTTTTGCGACAAGAAAGGGGCTTAAAAACTACTCCTGGGACTTACCAAAAGAAGGTTTTGCCATAAAACCGGCAAGAGGCTATGGGGGGGAAGGGATATTGGTCTTTAAGAATTGGGATGGGCTTTCCGGGACAACAATTAGCAGTAGGGCTTATACATTAAAACAAATTAAATCTCATATCCTTGATATTTTTGATGGGATTTACTCTCTCCAATCGATTCCAGATAAGGCGTACATTGAAGGACGAATTGTCCCTCATCGGTTTTTTAAAAAGTTTGGATCAATGGGACTGCCTGATATTAGAATAATTGTTTTTAACAAAATTCCAATAATGGCTATGCTGAGAATTCCCACTGAAGAATCTCATGGAAGGGCTAATTTACACCAAGGGGCAATAGGTGTTGGAATAGGACTGCGAACCGGTATCACTAAATATGCAATCCTAAGAAACAAATATCTTAAGTTTATCCCTGGTACTAAGATTAAAACTTCCGGAATTAAAATACCTAATTGGGAAGAAATTATGCTATTGGCCACGCGCGCTCAAATTGTATCGGGACTCGGATTTGCGGGCGTAGATATAGTTGTGGAAAAAAAAAGGGGTCCGATTGTTCTTGAGATTAATGCAAGGCCCGGCCTCTCGATACAAAATGCAAATCTTGCGTCTCTTCGTGAAAGACTCGAGCGGGTCGAGGCATTAAATGTCCCCAATGCCGAACGAGGCGTTGAAATAGCAAGGTCTATTTTTGCGGAGAAATTTTCCCATAAAGTTAAGGAGGAAAGAAAAATTCTATCTGTAATAGAACCTGTAACAATTTTTTTTAACGGCAAATCCGGTGAATACAAGGCAAAAATTGACACCGGGGCATACAGGAGCTCTATCGACAAATCGATTGTTGAAGAATTTGGATTTCACCTTCTTCCTGATAATATTCATGTATCTTCAGCATCCGGCGGAGGGGTAAGACCCGCGATAAAACTTGAGTTTAACCTTGGCGGAAAAAAAATATCAACAATTGCATCAGTTGCCGACCGCTCCCACCTTCAATTTCCTATAATCATAGGGAGGCGCGATTTAAAGGGATTTTATGTAAATCCCCTGCTCTCTCATGAACAGAAATCCTCCCGTTTTGTTGATCAAGATGACCATTATGAATACGACCTTCCTGAAGAATAACAGCTGAGCTACTCAACTACTATTGTTGCCTTCATGTTTGGATGCGGCGTGCAATGATAAGAGTAAGTTCCGGGCTTGTCAAAGGTTACTGATCCGGATTCTCCCTTTGCTAAAAGTCCCGTGTCAAAACTTGCATCGTCAGCTGTTGCAGTATGTGCGACCGTATCCTGATTGATCCAGGTAACAGTTGCCCCTTTTTTAAGTGTCATGGTTTTAGGTAAAAAAGCAAAATTGGCGATATCGATAGACACTTCCTTTTCCATCATTGCTTCATCCGTAGCCTGCCCTTCTTCTTTCATCACTGCGTCGGTTGGAGACAGCTGTTCTTGAACAGTCCCAGTTGGTGTTGGAGATACTGAAGGACCTAAGCTCTGTCCTCCTAAAAACAAAACCGCACCCGCTATTATAGCTATCACAACAACCGCAATTATTATTAAATTTCTATTCAATATTTCTCACCCCCTTGAAATAAGAAATTAGTTATTCGAAATTAGAAAATGGTTCGGAAATTAGATATTAGAAATTAGTATTTTAATATCCATTTTCTATTTTCCACATTCCATTACTAATTTCCATTTTCCAATAACTATTTTCTAATGTATAATATCAAAACTATGACAAAAATAATAGTCGGGCTTGGTATCTTTGTTTTGCTTCTGGTAGCAATCGTTCTAATCAGGCCCCCCGAGTCCCGAATTTTGCAGCCTTCGGATACTATCACTCCTTCGGAGCGTGAAGCCCAAACTGTTTCTATCCTTTCGGAGAATCTTGAAGTGCCGTGGGCAATGGCTTTTCTTCCTGATGGCCGAATGCTTGTCACCGAACGGCCGGGACGTGTTCGCCTGGTTGATACAAACGGGAACGTATCCGACCCAATCGCAACAATTCCCGTTCATCAAGTCTCAGAAAGCGGACTTCACGGGGTGGCCGTTGATCCCAATTTTGAAACTAATAAAAATATCTACCTCTATTATACCTACCGATCCTCGGGCAGCAACACTCTAAACCGTGTTGTTCGATATAAGTTTGAGGGAGAGAAACTTTTGGAAGAAAAAATAATCGTCGGCCAAATTCCGGGAGCGCCAAATCACGATGGGGGCCGGATAAAATTCGGCCCTGATGGGCTTCTATATATAACTACAGGAGATGCTCAGCAACCATCTCTAGCGCAGGATAGGAATTCTTTTGCGGGAAAAATCCTGCGTGTTACAAGAGATGGAAATAGAGGACCAAGTAACCCATTTGATACTATAATTTACTCATACGGACACCGTAATCCTCAAGGAATTACTTGGGATGACAATGGTCAATTGTGGTCAACAGAACATGGAAGATCACCGGGCGGACTCGACGAACTTAACCTGATCCAGGCTGGAAAAAACTACGGATGGCCTGAAATTCAGGGAGTCGAAACGCGATCAGGCTTAATAACACCAATTATTAATTCTGGATCAGGCGATACTTGGGCACCGGCCGGAACGGCATATTTTAATGGCTCGATATTCTTTGCAGGGCTTAGGGGATCTGCGCTTTATGAATATAAAATAAGCGAACAAAAATTGGTCGAACATTTTAAAAACGAGTATGGAAGGCTGCGGGAAGTAGTTTTGGGACCAGACGGTATGCTCTATGTGACAACAAGCAACCGCGACGGCAGGGGAACCGTGCGCCAAGGCAACGACAAAATCCTACGAATAAACCCCGCCAGACTCTAAAATCCGAAATTCGAATATCGAAATCCTAAACAAATACCAGTAATAGAAATTGGTAATTGGAAACAATACTATTCCATTTTCCATTCTCTATTTTCCATTACCATTTTCTATTTTCTAACAACCATTGTCTATTAGTTAATATTGTTTAGAATTTAGGATTTCGTGCTTAGAATTTTAACCGAAGGGGATGGTATAATTCGATGTAATGCTGCGCGGTCGCGATTTTCTTTTTATAATAATTGGTGGAATAATTTTCTCTTTTGTTCTGTCTCACTTTTTCCCATCCCCTTTTTCTCGACAGCAAAAATTTCAAGAGATTATTTCCCCCTTGGCCCAAGGTCTCTCCGAAACAAAGACTTTATTAGAAAGCATTGCGGGCAAGTCTCTTGCGGATGTGATTACATCTTCCCTTTCGGGAACGCGAGGTGCTTATGCAATTGTAATCAAAAATCTTCGGACAGGCGAATCCTTTTCCCAAAACGAAAAAAGGATATATGAACCCGCAAGTCTTTATAAACTTTGGGTTTTGGGAACTTCTTATAAATTTATTAAGGAAGGAAGACTCCCGCAAGATAAAACCTTAAGCCGTGATGTAAAAGAATTAGATGAGCTGTTTAAAATTGGGACAGATTCGGCGGAGCTCACAGAAGGAATGGTCACAATGAAAGTTAGTGATGCAATCTATCAAATGATTACTATCTCCCATAATTACGCCGCTCTTCTCTTAGTCTCAGAGATCAGAAATTCGAATGTTTCAAGTTTTATGAGCGATCAAGGATTTAGGAATTCACGACTTGGCCAGCCGCCAAAAACTACAGCGGAAGACATTGCTCTCTTTTTTGAAAAGTTATATCAGGGAATAATGATTGACAGCGAATATTCCAAAAAAATGCTCGATCTATTAGTCCAGCAAAAGTTAAATGACAGGATTCCTAAATATTTACCGGCTGAAGTTGAAGTTGCTCATAAAACCGGAGAAATAGGCGGATTTAAACATGACGCGGGAATTATTTTTGGAAAAGATCCAATACTATTTGTAGTTCTATCCGAATCAAATTCGCCTCAGGGTGCCGCCGAACGCATAGCCCAACTCGCCCGCAACGTCTTCAATTATTTCGAGATCAAATAAATGACATCGAGTCTAGACTTTTGTTGCTATTAAAATGCCCCAATTTCGATTAAGCGCATCTATATTTCTTCTCTGAAGATTTGGATCTACAGTTGGTAATAATTCGCCTTTTGCCAATTCAAATGGAACGTTAGGGAGAGCACCAGCTGCAAAGTCTCTATAAGAAAAAATTGCTCTAATGTCATCTCTGTCCATTCTTACGGGTCGAGTCTTAAAGCTAACATCTCTAAACCCTGCCTGTACTGCCATATTCACCAAATCTCCGGCTGTATGCTTCATCAAATCCAAAGGCGCAGGGATTTCTTCTGGATATCCTTTCTTAATAATAGAACCTCTTGCCTGTAAAATCATTGCGCCCAAGATTCTTTTGGATTGTTGATCTCCATACCCTCTAAGCCTCTCGTATGCTGTGTTTATAATCAACACTCCATCTGATCCCAAGGTGCGATATGTTTCTGCAAACGTGTCTTGTGGATTTTCAAATAAATGAACTGAATTACCAAGGATCATAAGCTCTGCCCACCCATCGGGAACAGGCAATCTTGAGGCATCCGCTTGCACCACATTAATTCTTCCCCCAACAGGCTCAAGATTCCTTTTAATCGAAAGGAGTGCTCCTCTATCAATGTCTGCCGCAATGACTTCGAAATTGGGAGCTAGCTTTTCTTCTTCGCTAAGCCTTTCAATCATAGCGCCAGTTCCTGCGGCGTTATCAATTACCCTACGAGCGACCGGAGCAAAACTTACTGTATATCTATCAATTGCCACATAGAAAGGCCTATTGGAAAACTCCTCATAAGAATGATGCTCAAACTGAACATTGGGACGCCGAATCACTCTCGGACGATCGGCCATCCTCTCTTCTCCTGGTTGTTCTGGTCTTTGTTCTGTTCCCATAATACTATTCTCCAATTATTCGGCCCCTACCGCTAATTGAAACAACCTTACTGTTTGCGTCAGTTCGTGGATTTAAGAGATGAGCTGCTACTGCGCCTACCTCTCCAGGCCTAAGTTCTCTTTCGCTTTTTGTTAAATTACGAATTCTTTCTTCTTTTCTTCTATTTTTAGCGTCTCTTAGATAGGCTGTCATATGTGTCTCGGGAACATAATCTATAACTATTGAGGAAAATGCGACATTTGCATCTCTATCCCTTATAAATCTTAGAGCGTATTCTGCTCCAAGGCTTCTTGCCATGCTATTTAAATACGCTTTTGTTCCGGGATATACACCCTGTCCAACAGAACCGGCCTCGGCAAGACTTGAAAATTCTACTACTCTACCTTTTTTGCTAGTATTTAAAACTTCGCAAAAGTCTCTTGCTAGTTTTGTATGCGAAGAAGCGTTTAACGAAATCATATTATCGATCTCTTCGTCCGTATAGTCTGTGAATGCTTTATCATCAATTTTTGCTGCAACAAGAGCAAGCCCATCAACTTTCCCAAAGGCACTTATTGTACCTGGGATAATTCTTCTTCTCTGCTCATTAATCGTTAAATCTGCTTGCATCCAAGCAACGGAAGGCGCACCTGCTTTTTTAATTCTGTCAAGAATTCTTAAAACTTCTGGGTCATTCCCAGATTTTCTTGAAACACAGACGGGTATTCCGCCTTGTCTTGCTATTTCTATGGCAGTTGCTTCTCCAATCCCTTTTTCGCTTACTCCTGCAACAACAATTACCTCTCCTGCTAACTCTCTGTTTTCTCTCTCCTCGGCAACTCTCTCAAGGGAAAAGCCTATGTCTTCCAGAAGATCATATGGGGGATAAGTAACTCCCCATTCACCAACGTGAGCAAATTCTACAGGATAAATTGATCTTGCTCTAAAGTTTTGGGCGCCGTCAGGTGCTCCACCCGCTTCTCTTGATGTCGTCATAATAATTTTGTATTTATATCAATTTGAGGATTTTAAGTCAACTTAGTATTCGCGGCGGCCTTCGAGAGCGCGTTCGATGGTTACTTCATCAGCATATTCAATATCCGAACCAATTGGTAGGCCTCGACCAATTCTCGTGATCTTTAAACTATTTAAACCATTCTGACCATTTAAGCTATTTTTGATTTCGCGAACTATATATAGCGATGTTGCTTCCCCTTCCATAGTTGGATTCGTCGCCAATATTATCTCCTTGATTCTCGCTTGCCCCGAGCCTTGTCGAGGGGATTCATGCTTGTCCTGAGCGGAATCGAAGGACTTCTTGATTCTATTCATCAGTTGGGGTAGATATATGTCGTCGGGACCGATACTGTTGAGAGGATCGATTACCCCATGCAGGACATGATAAACACCTTTATATTTCCCGCTTTTCTCAATTGCTAATAAATCAAGTGCGTCCTCGACAATGCAAATCATCGAATTATCCCGCGCCGGATCCGAACAAATAAAACAAGGGTCGGATTCGCCAATGTTAAAACAAGTTGAACAGAGAACCGTTTGATTCTTTAGGTTCGATAGGCTCTCTGAGAATTCATCAAGATCAGATTGCGGAACATGAAGTAAATAAAATGCAAGACGCTGGGCGGTCTTGGGACCAATACCCGGCAATTTCTCAAAATTCTCAATCACCCGCTGTAATGCCTTAGGAAGCCTCATATTAAATATTAAATAGTAAATAGCAAATATACATATAAAATATCAAATAGGTTTAGGTTTGGTTTGAGTTAGGGCTGCCAGTATGGGTATAGTTGTGGTCTTTGGTTAAATACCTAAACCCCAACCCTTTAACCATAACTATATTATATTTTTAATATGTATTTTTTATTTTTAATATTTGATTTTTTATACTACAGCGTCATTAGTTCTTTTTCTTTTTCGCTTGCCAATAAATCTACTTTTTCTGAAAATTCATCTGTTAGTTTTTGAATTTCTTTCTCTATTCGTATAACTTCATCTTCCGAATGGCCTTGCCCTTCAGCTTGCTTTTTAACATCTTCCATTCCCTCATGTCTTGCCTGACGGAGCATTACTTTCCCCTGCTCTGCTTTTTGCTTAATTAATTTTACTAACTCTTCCCTACGCTCTTCAGTTAACGGAGGGATATTAATTCTCAAAACCTCGCGGTCTAGGATTGGATTAAGACCAACGTTTGAGTTCGCGATACCCCTCTCAATTTCCGAAATAATAGATTTGTCAAAGGGGTTAATTACTATTGTAGTATTGCTTTCGATATGAATAGTTGCAAGTTCCAAAACCCTGAGGGGCTGAGTCCCGCCATAGGCATTTATAATAATATTTTCGACGAGCGAAGGCGAGGCTTTTCCTGTTCTAACCGTCGCAAAATCCTCCCTCAAAACCGAAAAAGCCTTCTGCATATTCTGCCGAACGGCCGAAACTATATTGTCCATAAAGTAAATTATACTACATACGGGGAATAATGGATTGTCCTGACAGAACGCGCACAATGTCGAAAAACGTGATAAATAATATCAGTGCGAGCAACATTGCAAGACCGATTGCATGGGCCATTGCCTCATAGCGGGCAGATATTTTTTTGCCGGTTGTAAGCTCTATCATAATGAAAAACAGACGGCCACCATCAAGCGCCGGAATAGGCAAAACATTAACTACGGCAAGGTTTAAAGAAAGAAGCGAGACAAACCATAATGTCGCAACCAAACCATATGATACTGCTTGACCTGTCAACTGCGCAACGCCAACAGGTCCTGCAACGCCAACGGGAGTCTTTCCATAAATTACAAGATTAATAACCATCTCGGAAAGCCCTTGCAAAATCATAAATGAAAACTTAAATGCCTCGATCGTTCCAAAAAAAGGCGCTGAATACCACGGATATTTCTTCACTTCAATATTTGAAATGGCAACACCAATCGGACCTTGGCCCTGGGGAACTTTTGTTCGAGGAGTAACTGTAACTTTAAATTCTTTTCCATCCCTCTCAAGTACGAGCCAGATCGGTTGCCCTGCTGCATCTTTCGCAATTTTTGCAAAATCCTCTGTCTCATTAATCCTTTCTCCATCAATCGTTATTACCTCGTCTCCTTTCTGAATATCGGCGGCCGCAGCCGGCGAGTTCTTAACGATTTCTACTATCTTGATATTCTCTGTTGGGACAGCAACGCCGTGAGCCGAGAAAAGATAAGAGATAAGGACAACAGCAAGGATAAAGTTCATAATTACGCCCGCCAAAACTATTGTTGCTCGCTGCCAAGCGGGACGTGCGTAGAAGGCGCGTTTTAGCTGTTGGCTCGTGGCAGGTGGCTCGTGGCCTGTTTGTCTGATATTGCCGCCGCCGGCTGGGTCTTCGCCATAGAGCTTTACGAAACCACCTACCGGAAGAAGGTTTATTGAATATAACGTTTCGCCGATCTTTTTGCCAAAAACTCGAGGAGGAAATCCAAAACCAAACTCCTCAACCCTAATTCCAAATCTCTTTGCGAATAGAAAATGTCCAAGCTCGTGGATAAGAACAAGGATTGAGAGTATTACAACAAAGGCAACAACAGTAAGTATCATACAAATATATACGAATTGCTTATTCGAATGAATCCGAATATTAGATGATTATACAGGATAATTACTATGAGTAAAAGTAAAACTACGCTATTTTACGTCTGGGAATGGGCCTATATGGATTTCTCCTCGTTAGCATCCACTCTCCTAACTCTTGTTTAGCTTTACGGTATCCTGTTATATCTTTGGCACTCCATCCGCGTTCGATTCTTGCAAGTGGAGGAGGATATTTTACTAACAGTTCTTTTAAGCTCATTTTATGTCCTGCCCCAAAATGATTTATGAGAATGTCGATTATACCTCTTTATTTTCCTAATTCAAATCTTGAAAATCTGCCAACGGTTATATTCTCGCCTAGTTTTGCGATTGTTTCTTTTATTAAATCGCTAATGGTTTTTGAGGGGTCACGAATATATTCTTGTTTTAGAAGGTCAGGATTGTCTTTTGGATTCATGGATGCAACCTGCATTGCAAGTTCGTGTGTCAATGTTTTGAACTCCGAAGTTCTTGCGACAAAGTCTGTCTCGCACAGAACTTCGACAATGGCTCCCGCTCTCCCTTGATGAATATACGCATCGATTAGCCCCGCGCCTGTTGCGCGGCCTCCCTTTTTGGCCGCCCTTTCAAATCCTTTTTGACGAAGAAGCTCTTCTGCTTTTTTTAAGTCTCCGGAAGCTTCTTCAAGAGCCTCACGAACATCCGCTACTCCAGCAGAGGTTTGTTCGCGTAATTGCTTAATTAGTTTAATATCTATAGTCATATACTTTATTCCCCCTTAGTACTCTTTGTACCTGTGGTATCTTTAGATTCCTTTCCACCGCTGTCTCGCTCCCCTCGCGGCCGGGCTCCCTCGCCTTTCGCCGGAGCCGAGGCTCGGTCCGCCCCCTCGATCCAGGCATCAACTAAATATGACGTTATCAATTTGATTGAGCCGACCGCATCGTCGTTTGCAGGAATCGGATACTCTATTACCGTCGGGTCCGCATTCGTATCAACGATTCCAACAGTTGTCATGTCATTTTTAATTGCTTCCCTAACTGCTGTAGTTTCATGCTGTGTACCAATTATTACCAGGGCGTCTGGAATTCTATCCATTTCAGAAATCCCCTCATAAAGATTTTTTAATTTATCCCTCTCGCGAGTGAATAGAACTATCTCGCGTTTTGTATATTCTTGTTGTGGATTTTGTATAAATTCATTCAACTGGGAAAGGCGTTTAAAATTTTTTGCGACCTCGGAAAAATTAGTTAATGTTCCTCCAACCCATCGTGAGGTAACATAGAAAATTCCTTTTGCGCTCAGGCTTTTCGCCCTACCAACCTCTTCCTTGACGATTTCCTTTGCCTGACGCTTTGTGCCTACAAAGACGATGTATCCGCCTTTTGAAGATAAATCTAAAAGATATTTTCCTGCGGCAACCAATCCTTCGCGAGTTTTTTCAAGATTAATAATGTGGATATTGGAACGAGCCTCAAAAATAAAGATGTCCGCTTTTGGGTTTCTGCGGTTTACCTGATGTCCAAAATGACAACCGGCTTCTAAAAGTTCTTCAAGTGTAATCTCGTGCATAGTTAATCCTTTTTACCTCCGCTCCTTTGGGAATTTGCCCAGGATTAGAACACTAGAGCGTGTGTGCTTGCCCCGTATAAGCGCCCTCCGATTAAATCGGAGTAAGCTCTATGCAGGGTAAAGATATAGAAATTATAGCAGAAAGGCGGGCTTGACGCAATGGTTTTTCTTGCTCTACAATAATATTACTCATGAGAAAAAAAACTGCCCGAAAAAAATTTTCCATATTAAAATTCGTTAGAGGATCTATCACAATTTCAATAATACTTCTTGTAGTAATTGTAGGAAGTGTCATGTTGGTCGGCGGGTTAGCCTCAAAAGAGCCAGCAGTTAAGAGTCCCGTTACTGAAGCGATTCCGGATCCATCCTCTTTAACACCTCAAGAAAAAAAATCCCTACAGCTTGAAACATTAAAGTTTAAAGAATGCTCGGAAACTGTGACTTTGGATCTTCTGCTTGACCATACTGGTTCCATGCAGAACTCTACTCCAACAGGCGAGAGCAAAATCAATAGACTAAAACAGGCAGTACTTGCATTGGCTGATAAACTGACTGACACGTCAGTTATTGGCATACAATCTTTTAACAGCAGGGAAATAAAAGAGGAAGTTCCCGTTTCCTATTATAGTGAAGTTAGAGACTTAATTCCCCAGAAAATTAATGTCCTTGTGGCTCAGGGAAACACTCCTACCCACGATGCGCTAGTCTTTTCCTACGATGTGTTGAGAGGAGCTTTGCCGCGATTTCCTGAAAGAAAGTTTAATTTCATATTTGTATCGGACGGACACCCTGTTCCTGGTGACGGTCATGGAGGAACTCAAGATCCAAGAGACTACAATCCAAATCCAGTAGATCAGATAAAGAATCTTGGTGTTGAAATCTATGCGCTCGCGATATACGACGGGTCCGGACAAGCAGATAACCCGAATCTTGCCAGCCTGATGAGAAGTATCGCTTCAAGACCAGAGAATTATCTTGAAGCAAGAAGTGCGGATGATGCCATAACCATTCTTTCCTCTATAACTCAGAAAATCTGCCAGTAGTTTTCATTCAAATGATCTTATTGACGCACACAACCTTTTAGGTTATATTGGTTCCATTGAATAATGCAAAATCTTAAAAAAACAGATCCTAAAATCTTCGAATTGATTAAGGACGAGATGAGGCGACAAACAGAAGTCCTTGAAATGATTCCCTCTGAAAACTACGCCTCAAGTGCCGTCTTAGAAGCTCTTGGAAGCGTACTGAATAACAAATACTCCGAAGGTTATGCGAAAAGGCGCTATTATCAGGGAAATAGCATAATAGATAATATTGAGATATTAGCCCAAGAAAGAGCAAAAAAATTATTCGAAGTTTCGCATGTAAATATGCAAAGCTATTCAGGGTCTCCTGCAAACACCGCTGTGTATTTTGCCTTGCTTGAACCACTCAAGGATAAAATTATGGGCCTCAATCTTTCATTTGGAGGCCATTTGACCCACGGATCACCCGTTTCAATATCGGGGAAGTATTATAAAGCTGTCCCCTATGAGCTTGATAAAAACGGTTTACTTGATTATTTGAAAATCGAAAAAATCGCAAAGCGCGAAAAACCCAGAATAATTGTATGCGGCGCAACGGCCTACCCCCGGATAATAGATTTCGAGCGGTTCGGAAAAATTGCAGACGAGGTTGGCGCGTATCTTTTGGCCGACATTTCACATATCGCGGGTCTTGTTGTGGGAGGCATTCACCCATCTCCCTCAAAACATGCCCATATTATTATGACAACAACTCACAAAACTTTGAGGGGACCTCGGGGAGCATTATTAATGGTGACTGATAAGGGTCTTGCGAAGGATCCTGAACTCTCCGATAAAATCGATAAAGCGGTTTTCCCAGGACTACAAGGAGGACCCCATGACAATCAAACCGCGGCAATTGCGGTTGCCTTAAAAGAAGCGAGCGAGCCGGAATTCAAAAAATATGCAAAACAAATTGTGCTCAATTCAAAGTTCTTAGCGGATGAATTGATCAAAAATGGGTTTCAACTCATCTCCGGCGGAACGGATAATCATTTAATATTAATAGACCTTCGGAATAAGGGCGTGAACGGTGCGGTTGCCGCTTTTGCTCTTGAAGTAGCAGGAATTATTGTTAATAAAAATGCAGTGCCCCGCGACACAATGCCCCCTTTCTACCCTTCGGGGATTCGCTTAGGAACCCCGGCAATCACAACCCGCGGCGTGCGAGAAAAAGACATGGGAAAAATAGGAGATTGGATCAATAGAGTGATCGAGGAAGTTAGGAATTATAAACTCCCCGAACAAAGGGAAGAACGTTCAAAATACTTCTCAAATCTAAAAAAAGAACTCGCCAAAGATAAAAAGTTATTAAAGATTAGTTTTGAAGTCACGTCTTTTACTTCCCTGTTTCCACTACCCTAAGAAAGGATTTGGGATGACGGGTCTTTTGTAAATCTCCAGCTCGTAGTGTTGCTTCAAGCCCCGGAAGGAGTACTTGTTCGCTATTTGAACTGGAGCGGTTCCTGTCTCCTTCCACCAAAGATGATGTTTTATTACTCTCTTTATCTCTTTCCCATATAGCTTCGTAAGTGCTCCAATCCTTTCCGACATTTCTTGGGGATATTTTTTGAAACCCGGGTTCATTCTCTCTATGACTCTCATGAAGTAGCAGTGGTTTTGAGAAGCCATATCTTATAGCTTGATAAATTAGCTCTCTGCTTTTAGCGACAATTAATAGTGGTGTCCTTGCGTTATTATATGTATGAGGATAACTAAGGAACATTTTGATAAGATCTTCGCTCAATTCAAATTCCTTCCAGCTTCCATCCTCAAGACTTACCTCGGCACATATGTATCCGGCCGCTTTCGCAAAAGGAATTAATGTAAGAGACTCGGCCAAAGGTTCGAAAGGGGCAATATACATCCCCATAGATCCCGTTGAAATAGCCTCTCCACTATGTGCTCCAGCTTTCCCATGAAAAATATTATTTTGATTTCTATCACGATCTAATAAGTCGAAATTGGTTCTAAATGGGGCCGTGTATTTGTATTTTCCATCATAGCTACTTAGACTAAAGCGGCGGTCATGTATACTTACTATTTTTCTGGGTTTAGGCAATATCCTCAATCGCCGTTCAACGTTTCGTATATTTGGATTATACTCGTAGTTTTTCCCACGTTTATTTATGAATATATGACCTGTCATTAGGTTTGACACAAGTCCTGCTAAGGAAACCCCCCTTTTATCAAAAAAGCTTATTGCAATATAAGGAGGAGTATTATGCCCATCCTCATATTCTCCGGAGTTGTCTATTGGATCAAGGAAAGCAACAACATCAGGCCGTCTATCTCCTACTCCAAAACTATTGTGCTCCGAAAAAACAAATAGAGATAGCCCAAATCTGTCGGCGACTCGTTCAACTATTTCCTCTGCCCTAGCTTCTGCCTTAGTATCAATCTCTAATTCCTCGTCTTCCCCTTCTCTCCCCTCTACCTCTCCGTGCGATTCTCTCCCATATCCTAAGTCCGTCAATTTCCTAAATGCAGGGGTAGCTCCGAATGCCAGCTCTAGAACCAATTCTTCTACTTTATCCCGAATTGTCAAACGATCTGCCTCAACAGATCTGGACCAGACCTCAGGTCGCTTATATGGCTTAGTATTCCTGATTATCGCATCTGCATCTGGTTTTTGCCATGCTGAAGGTATTATCTCAGCACCTTTTAAGTGGTTGCGTCCATTACTTTGTAATGCTTCGGTAATCATATTTTACCTACAAAAAAGCTCTCCCTCTACTAAGGGAGTGAGGCATATTCTATCACATGGACATTATTCTGTCCATATAAAAACTTAGTCACATTAATTTGGACTAGATAATGGTTTATGGCTAATTTTATCAAATTATCTATACTGGCGGTCTGTAAGTAAAATAACCTTAAATGTGTAAGAAATCTTACGCAGGTTCTGTATGGTTTCTTCTTGCTTTTTTTCAGATTTGATGATAAATTAAGCCAGCAATATGAAAGTAGCGGATGTTATGTCAAGACAGGTTGAATATGTAAGGCCAACAGATAAGGTTGAGCGGGCGGTGTTGCTTATTTTTGGAAGAGACATAAATGGCGTACCAGTGTGCGAAGGCAAAAAACTTGTAGGACTTATAACAGAACAAGATATTCTAAACAAATTCTTTCCGACTATCCACGAACTAATACAGGACACTGTGCACGAGGCAAACTTTGAGACCATGGAAGAAAAAGCGGCAACAATAATGTCCCTCCCCGTATCCCAAATGATGAGCAAAAAACCGACAGCCGTAAAGCCTGACACCCCCCTTCTTCGCGCCCAGTCTCTTATGAATGTAAAAAACATAGGAAGGTTGCCTGTTGTTGACGAACAAGGAAGAATTATCGGCATCATCTCAAAGGGAGACGTGTTCAGAAGTCTTATTGGAGAAAAATTATTATTCACCGAAAATGAAGATTACAATGATTTTCTCTCCAGAACTTATTACACAACCGTTGACTGGGAAAACAGGCTTAAGTATGAAATGCCCGACCTATTAAAATTATTCAAAAAGCATAACGTAAAAACAGTCTTGGATGCAGGATGCGGAACAGGAGAACACGCAATAGAATTGGCAAAGCACGGGTTCACAGTTGTTGGGGTAGACAGAAGTGCGGCAATGATATCGGAGGCAAATCGCCACAAAGTTGGTCTTTCAAACAAGGCATATGGAAGAATACATTTTTGGCACAAAGATACAGAAGATCTTCTTTATGATCTCGATGTTTCTTATGATGCCATAATTTTTATGGGGAACACTCTCTCCCACAATCCAGACAATTACAGACACCTTATAAAAAGCGCTGCAAATTCCTTGTCTGACAACGGTGTTATGGTCTTCCAGATTACGAATTTTGAGAAGGTCTTAAAAAGAGACAGGAGAGTTTTGAGCTTCAATTTTGTCCAAGGTCCAGATAGCAAGATAAAAGAGTTTTGCTTTATCGAGTATTATGATTACCCGATTAATAAAACCATTCTTAAATCCTTTGTAGTTCTGTCATCGGACGGGAAACGTTGGAAATCCTTTGGGGTTAGAAACAGTCTTATGGCGTATACAGATGAAAAAAGAATAGTCGATGTTTTAAAAAACGAGGGTTTCGCAAAAGTAGAAATTTTTGGAGGTTTTTTTGACGGGCGCCACTGGGATTATCTTTTTAGAAAACCCTTTAAGTCTTTGGGATCTGACTGGCTAAATGTTATTGCCTCAAACAAAAAGTAATACTACGATTTTTCAAGATCGAGGTATTCGAATTTGATACCGTTTTCTTCTTTTTTTTTAGATCCAACAATTTTTTTAAAATCTGAATAATCAGGAAAAAATGCATCAGCAGCGGGCTCCTTCGCGTCTATTTTTGTCAAGTACAATTTATCAGCATACGGCATCCCAAGGGCATAGATTTGTGCGCCTCCAATTATAAAAACTTCTTCATTCCCCTCGACTTGTTTACCCTGAGCTTGCTTGTGGTGAGCCTGTCGAACCCATCGAAGGGCTTGTTCGACAGAATTTACAACCACTGCCCCCTCTACTTTATAATTCGAATCTCGACTTACTATTATATTGGTTCTATCCGGCAATAACCTGCCAATTGATTCATATGTTTTTCTTCCCATGATAACAGGGTGCCCCCGCGTTATATCTCGAAATCTTGCAATATCCGAAGGGATCTTCCAAATTAATTTATTGTTTTTACCAAGTTCGCGATTTTTCCCAATTGCCGCAATCATTGAAATTCTCATGCTAAAATCCTCCGACTACTGTTACGGGAGCCTTTATTGGATCATGGGGATTGTAACCGACTAGTTTGAAATCTTCGATTTTGAAATCATCAATATCTTTAATTTTGAGATTAATTTTCATCCTTGGAAAAGGTCTTGGCTTCCTTTTTAATTGTTCACGAACTTGTTTGAAGTGGTTGCTGTAAAGATGAACATCGCCAAAAGTCAAAATAAACTCACCCACTTTTAATCCCGTTACTTGAGCAAGCATCATGGTCAGAAGTGAATAGCTTGCGATATTAAAAGGGACACCTAGGAAAAAATCAGCGCTTCTCATGTATAAATGGAGGGATAGTTTTTTATTACGAACATCCAACTGAAACAGTGTGTGGCAAGGAGGTAAGGCCATTGATTTGCCGGGTGAGGCCATTTCATATATAAACTCCGGATTCCATGCGGAAACAATAATGTGTTTTCGAGTTGGTGTTTTTTTAAGTTTGTCAATTGCCCATAAGAGCTGATCTATTGTTCTTCCGTCCGAAGTTTTCCATCTCCTCCACTGCACTCCATAAACATTCCCAAGATCTCCCCATTTTTTAACAAAAGGATTACTTGCTGGTAGAGTTTTTATTTTTTCTATGAATTCTTCCTGCGAAAGTAGTTTTGAGTTTTTAGTTTTAAGTTTTTGATTTTTATACGGTTTATATGCCCACTCATCCCAAATATGAACATTGCGGTCAACTAAATATTTAATGTTAGAATCACCTTTTATAAACCACAGAAGTTCCTCAATAATTCCTCGCGTAAACAATTTCTTAGTTGTCAGAAGTGGAAAGTCGGTTGACAAATCGAATCGCATCTGACGCCCGAACACACTTATAATAGTTACTCCCGGATTATTAAAAACAGGCTTCTTAACACCATTTTTCATAATGTCACGAAGCAAATCTAGGTATTGGTATTCTTGATGTTTTTTCATAGAAATTGGTTATTAGTAATTGGATAATGGTTATGGAAATTAGATATTATAAATTGGCAATATATTAATTATTAACTATTTTCTATTCTCTATTTTCCATTACTAATTTCCATTTTCCAATAACTATTTTCTAGTTTATATTTGTTTTTCACGATTGGTTGTTGTTACGCGGCCGCCTTGCCATTGACCGCGGTAGGACGAGCCGCCGCCTTTTACCTCCTCAAACTGCGCATGAACAATACGGGCGCCCATTTCAATCTCAACGGTTATTGGTCCCTCATTTTTAATCGCGAATGTCAATTTTCCGCGATATCCCGGAGCGACATTTCCGGTTCTAAGAAATAGACCGGAACGAAAAGTTGTGGTTCGAGGTTTAAAATTTATTGTCAAATTTTTTGGAGTATTAACCGATTCAATTGTAGTTGCAAGATAAAAATCTCCGGGTTTTATTTTTATTGTTCTCTTCTGGCCTTCTTTGTATTTTTGAACAAGTTTTATGCTCGGGGTCTTTCGGTGTGTTTCACCAAGAAAAGCCGAACCGCTTATTTTATAAACCTCCCCCAACCTCAAATCAAAACCCGCTCCTTCAGGATTCGTTAGCTCGCGCTCTGACAATCCCTCGACCAACTTTTTTTTACGAACCAGCTCTAGCAATTTTCGCGGTCCAAGAATCATATCTTCCTTCTCATTTGCTCCAATAATTCCTTTGAAACAGCGTCAATAGGTTTGTTGGCATTGATGACTATAAATTCTTCGGGAAACATGTTGATCAGCTTTTCATAAGAATCTTTTATTTTGATAATTTTGTCGCGATCATCATAAATTTCCCTGTGTTCGTGGCTCTTCTTGATTCTTCTAACTGCTTCATCTACCTCGACATCTAGAAAAAATGTAAAATCAGGACTTATAAACTGGTTGTAAAAAGAAAGAACAGAATATACTGTCAGATAATAATCCATAACTCCTGAGAGATCAGCAATTCCATAAGCGACAGCCGACCAGAAATATCTGTCTGAAATGACAGTGTGTCCTTTTTTAAGATATGAAATAATCTTTTCCTGATGCACTGCGCGATCCGCACAAAAAAGATATTGAAGGGCAACCGGCGGAACCTTAATATTTTCGACCAAAACCTGTCTTATTAACCTTCCTATTTCTCCGTCTGTCGGTTCTTTTGTATAAACTGTTTTATGCCCTTCTCTTTTCAATTTATCAACAAGCTCAAATGAATGGGTTGTCTTGCCGGCCGCATCAATTCCCTCAAGCACAATGAATTTCCCAGGATAATCATGCTTTTTTAATTCTAACTCGAAAGAAACTTTATGCTTCATTTTTTATCTTCGTGAAATTTTGATTCCGTAGGCTCTTTTTGAATTTTATATTTTGAATTTTTCTTTTTTACATAAGGCGTTTCTACCTCGCTCTTAAGCTCCTCAAAGCTCATGGCGCATATTCTCATTCCAGGAGTAAGTTTTACAGCCATTTTCCCAAGATTCCCAAGTTCAAGTACGCAGTGTCCATCCCATCCCGCATCAAAAATTGAGGCAGTTGAATGTACCACTATTCCAATCCTCCCAAGCGACGACCTTCCTTCGAGTCTTCCCATCATGTTATTTGGGAGCCTGACTCTCTCAAGTGTCATAGCCAGAACAAAATCGCCCGGCTGCATAATAAAATCTTCTCCGTTTTTAATAACAACTTTTTTTGTAATTTCATTACTATAATCGCGTCTCGCAGGATCTATATAAGGGTATCTACTATGATCGAAAACTCGGAAAATGTTACCAAGTCGCAGATCTAGCGAACAGGTACCAAGTTGTGTTTTTAAATCGGGGGCGGGAGCAACTACAATTCTTTTTTCTTTTAATGCTGCTTTGATATCCCGGTCAGACAAAACCATAATTGTCAACCATTATATATTGTTGATCCTGTTAAATGCAAAGCCTATTTAACAGGATTGACAGATTCTTGTAAATTACTTATCCTAGATTGAGTATCTATGGAAAAATTGATAGCCGGTTTTGAATTTATTTTTTCCTCATATAAAAGGGCAGCTGCAATTTTTTTTATAGCGGCACTAACTCTTGCCATACCTGTTACGCTCTCCTTGCTTGGCGAGCAACGAGATATACGCCAACGCGCAGCGCAAGTATGCGCAAATGTAGCTGCTGACATAATACTTGTCATTGACAAGTCGGGAAGCATGAGGCAAAATGACGCGATAAAGAAAGCTTCCGAGGCTGCAAAAAATTTTGTAAACCTTATATCCGGCGATACAAACAACAGGATAGGTCTGGTTTCATTTTCAACGCCATCCAAGACACAACTTAACAGCCCGCTTACGAACAATTTCCAAGATGTAAATTCAAAAATAGACAACCTCCCCGCAGACGGCGAAACCTGCACTCAATGCGGAATAAAAAAGGCGAATGAAGAGATTTCGGCAAATAAAAGTGTGAATGTTAAAAACGTTGTTATAATTCTCACTGATGGCCGGGCAAATAGAACAATTGACAGTGATGTGCGGGAAGATTTTATTTTGGCATCAAAAGCGGCACTTGATGAGATAAAGAATGGATTTTCTCAAAATAATACTGTCTTCTTTACTATCGGCTTGGGTAAAGATATTCAGACGGACTTCCTTGAGGAAATTGCTAACTTAACGGGAGGAAAGTATTTTGCCGCCCCTTCCGCTGATGATCTAAAGTCAATTTACAATCAGATCTCTCAAATTGTAGGCAAAGGATCTATAACGGGATTCGTGTATAATGATACGAATGGAAACGGAACTTACGACCAAGATGAGCAAACTCAATCAGGTTGGGACACAGAACTTAAGACAGAGAGCAATCAGGTTTTAATCTTCACAACAGACAGCTCCGGGGGCTTTAGTTTTACGGGGGTTTGTGACGGAAACTATACCCTCAGCCTAAAACAGAGAGCGGGATGGACAATCACTGGGCCTCAAGGCGGCAAATATGACATAACAATAATCAATGGAGATTCCCAAACCGAAAAAAATTTTGGAGTAAAAGAAATTATAACCGTCACTCCTACGGCCACGCCCTCCGCCACCACCCTTCTTAATCTTTCCTTATCACTTACGGGAATTGGAGCAACAACATCGGCAGGCATAAATAACAATCCTGCCCGAGCGCAAAGAGACATTCAGGCAAGTTTAACCGACTCGCAAAATGCAAACGTTGCCTCTTTTGACGCAGATGTAAACTTTGCCGCATTGGAAGGCATATATAAAGGGACGCTTAACCTAGGGGTAAATTTTGCCTCCGGACCATATCTTGTTAAAACAAGGATGAATAATACTCTCTTTAAACTTGTACCCGGAATACAAAATATTACGTCGGGCACAACACATCAAGCACCGGTTGCCGCACTCGTTTCAGGAGACGTGAATCAGGACAATGAAATAAATCTTACCGATTATACTCTTATGATAAGCTGTCTTCAGAACCCATCTTGCAACACCGAGTTTAACCCGGGCGATTTCACATCTTCTATAGCAGATTTTAGCATGGATCGAAAGCTTTTTGACTTTAACGATGACGATAAAATTGACGAAATTGACCTTAACATCCTATATTTTGGTTTTGCGCATAGGTTTGGAGACTAAGGTGGGTTGACATTTAACATTTAACATTTGATAATAAATATGTGCCTAAGAAAACTACCATACTGATCCTGATATTGTCCGTAGTCACGGGCATACTCTTGTTTCTTGCAGTAAGATCAGAAACTGGAAAACAACCTACCACAGCCACTGTTCCCACAAAAAAGCCGCTTGAGAAAACCGCAAAGGTTTTTTTTAGCCCTGCCAATATTGACTTATCAACCGGATCCGCTACAAGTTCTCCCACTGTTGATATTTTTGTTGATACGGGAAACTCGGAAATCGCCGGTGTGCAAGCGGAAATCCAATATGACCCGAATGCGCTCGTCAATGTGAAACTGTTCCCTTCAGTAGACGCCTCAAGCTTCTTTGGAACGGATTCCATAATATTATTTAATGATGTAATCCAAGAATCCGGAAGAATTTCTTACGCTATAGCTATCTCTTCTAATCAGAGACCTAAGAAGGGCGTGGGAAAAATTGCAACATTCTCTTTCCAAAAGGCATTTAATTCTCGAGGCGCTACAACTGTAGCCTTCCTTGAAAAAACGCTCGTTACGGTGCTTGGAGAAAATGAATCCGCACTCAAAGAGACAATGCCTTTAAATATTGTTCTATCAACGCAAACAACATCTCCATTTGTCCCTGTGACTATATTCCCGACTGCAACTCCCGCGGGACAATAAAATGAGTGTGGGTGATGATGGGATCGAACCATCGACCTCGTTCTTATCAGGAACGCGCTCTACCACTGAGCCAATCACCCCAATTTTTTCTTTAAAAACTCTCTTCCTTTTCCTGTCTTCAGAAATCTTTCTCTTCGAACCGCATCCGATCTAGTATTATATTCCTCCTTGTAGACTAATTTAAATGGTCGCGTTGATTTTGTATATTTACTTTTACCCGTATTATGTTGCTCAAGTCTTAAGTCCGGATCAACGGCTGATCCAGTATAGAGTCGGCCATTTACTTCGCTTCTCAAAACATATACAAAATATTTAATCACGCGCCTGTCGCCTTAGGCGACCGTTCTAACCGATGAACTAGTTGCCCGAACTACATATTTTAACAAATTTTGAGATCCGGAAGGGAATCGAACCCTCGCATAGAGGTTTTGCAGACCCCCGCGTTACCACTTCGCCACCGGATCAAAAGACTTAACAGTTTAACATAAATTAGCTTCGAAATCTATTAAGTCTTGGCAAGATTTGACAAATTGCTCTATTCGCGCGATACTAAATTTAATGAATGATGGGATGAAGGTTCTCGGGGGATTGGTTTTTCTTTTTGTGGCAATCTCTCTTCCAGTAACGATATTCCTTGTTAACCAGCGCCAAACCTTGACACCTCAAGCAACTGAAGTCCCGTCTGCGCAAGTTACTACATCTCCCGGATGTCCTGCCGTAAACCCAGACGGATCTACAAATACTTGCCGGTCTCAAACTTTTTGTAACCCCGGAGAAATTGTTAAGTACGAAGGTAATGAAATGTGTACCACCTCTTTAGGCCGCGAATCTTTCTGCTGCACTTTACCGAAGCAGTAAATAGGGAATAGAAAATAGATAATAGATGCTCAAGATTGTATTGGAGGCTGGAAAATTCCAAATACTCTTTTTTTCTCACCATCTACTTCTTGCTCTAAAACTCCCATCGGATAATATCCTAGTTTATAAATATCAATCAATGATTCCATGGGATTATTAGAAAATCCAAACTTTTTCATCTCATCCATGTATACATAATATTTTGCGCCAGTTGACGCATGACTTGCAGCTGTCCAACCAGCAAAGTATAATCCCGTACTTCTCTTTTCGTCTTCTTTAAAATCTTCTATTCCACCTCCAAACATCAACCTTCCTTCTAATTTACCCATGAACTTATCTTCGCTGTCTTTGCTGATTGCTTCAAAAACAGGATTCGAAGCAGTTACCCAAATCGATGACCATATTGGACTTCCCATACCCTCCAATTCTCTACTCTTAACATTTCCAAAAGCGGCAAAAAATTGGGTTCCAGGACCATCCTCTATCTCCTCCTGTTCCATTTCTGTTGTAACTTCTACGCTCCAATCATTTTTGATAAGCGTTATTGGTAAACTTTCCGAATTTAAGGCGGACAAATGCTCGCTGATATGTGCTTGTAAAATTGCTACATCTACTTCTTCTTTTGGAGAGAACCACGGAATAGTATTACACCTCGTAAGATAGCTCGCTAATAATTCAGCATTTGGAACGTCTATGCCATTAGGACCCCAAACTTCCAAAAAAAAATTATTTTGATCTTCACTCGGATATTGCCTAATATGACTAACTATTGTACTATAAAATGCGTAAGAATTTGGATTTTTTGAATCATATTTTGTGGACATAAGGGAAAGAGCTGTATCTTGGGGAAATAGTCTTCGTGCTACATCCAGCGCCTCCTGAGCAAGCAAATCAGAAGCCAAAGCACTTTCTCTATGTTCTCTTAGAAGTATTCGTTCGTCTTCTTTCATGAGAATAATTATAAAATAGCAAAAAGAAAAAACAAGTATGTAATTAACATTACAAAAAATCCCCTGCGGCAAACACTGAGGGGAAACATAAAGACATTCCACTTTTATTCGTAGATTGTATAATAAAATTATGTATTACGTTTACGCTTTAAAAAGCTCAAAAAACGGAGATTTATATATTGGATTTGCTCGCGATTTAAAAAAACGAGTCGAACAACATAATAAAGGATTAAGTAATTACACCAAGCGATATGCACCTTGGCTGTTAATTTACTATGAAGCCTACAGAAATAAATTCGATGCCACGAAAAGAGAGAAACGGTTAAAATTAAACCACAGAGCGAAAGAAGACTTGAAATTACAAATTACAAAAAGCTGGGGAAAGCAATAATCCCGCGGAGCGGGATCTGGCTTCGCCAGAAGGTTGCTCAGATAGTGGTAGGAATAGGTTTTCCCGATTAAATCGGGATACTCCATTCCTTTTGTACTAAAAGGTCCCAGGAGCCAGGAAAAACTAGTAAATAAGTAACTAAGATGTAAGATGTAAGATAGATTACTTACATCTTAAAAACTTAAAACTTAAATCTAATTTAGAAAGGAGGTGATCCATCCCCAGCTTCGGCTAGGGATACCTTGTTACGACTTAAGCCTTATCACCGATCTTAGCATCCCCCGATACAATCGAGGTTCTGCTACTACCGGCTTTACTGCCTTGACGGGCGGTGTGTACAAGACCCGAGAACGTATTCACCGCGGCCTGCTGATCCGCGATTACTACCAATTCCGACTTCATGGGGTCGGGTTTCAGACCCCAATCTGAACTGAGGCGAAATTTCAGGGATTAGCGTGACGTTGCCGTCTTGCAACCCATTGTTTTTCGCCATTGTAGGGTGTGTGTGGCCCAGGGTATAAGGGCCATGCTGACTTGACGTCCGCCCCTCCTTCCTCCCGAGCTAAGCTCGGGCAGTCTCCTATGATTATTTAACATAGGATAGGGGTTGCACTCGTTTCCCAACTTAATGGAACAGCTCACGCCACGAGCTGACGACAGCCATGCAGCACCTGTGCTACCATCTTATTTTCATAAGATCTCCTGATGTTTCCATCGGGATAAAACGGTAGCATGTCAAACCCTGGTGAGGTTTTTTGCTTCGTCTCAAATTGAACCACACGCTCCACTGGTTGTGCGGGTCCCCGTCAATTCCTTTGAGTTTTAGCCTTGCGGCCGTACTCCCCAGGCGGTCCGCTTAATGCGTTAGCTGCGACTCGGATCTTACGACCCGAATCTAGCGGACATAGTTTACAGCTAGGACTACACAGGTCTCTAATCTGTTTCGCTACCCTAGCTTTCGTGCCTCAGCGTCAGGAGAATCCCAGGCATCTGCCTTCGCCTTCGGTGTTCCAGTTGATATCAACGCATTTCACCGCTACACCAACTGTTCCGATGCCCCGAACAATCCTCAACCCCGCCAGTTTTTCTACCGGTTCTACGGTTAAGCCGTAGCATTTGAATAGAAACTTGGCGGGGCGCCTACGCACCCTTTACGCCCAATAAATCCGGATAACGCTTGCCTCCTACGCATTACCGAGACTTCTGGCACGTAGTTAGTAGAGGCTTATTCTCCAAGCCGTGAAGAGCTTGGCAAAAGGAGTTTACAACCCGAGGGCCTTCATCCTCCACGCGGTGTCGCTGGGTCAGACTTTCGTCCATTGCCCAATATTCCTAGTTGCTGCCACCCGTAGGTGTACTGCCCGTGTCTCAGTGCAGTTGTGGCTGACCGACCTCTCAGTCCAGCTACCCGTCATCGCCTTGGTAAGCCATTACCTTACCAACTAGCTGATAGGATACAAGCTCCTCCTCAACCGCGAAGTTAATCGCTTTAAACCGGAGTCTTCATGGAACATTAGCCCGTCTTTCGACAGGTTATTTTCCGGTCGAGGGTAGATTCTTGTACATTACTCACCCGTCCGCCTCTGTCTGTAAGACAGAACCTTCAACGAATGCAACAAATTGACAAATTAACAATATTGACTTTTAACTTTGTAGTTAATTGGTAAATTTGTTAATTGGTTAACTGTTGAATTGTTAACTGTTCGGTCTTACAGACCGATCGACTTGCATACCTAAAGCACACCGCCAGCGTTCATCCTGAACCAGGATCAAATTCTCAAAAAAATTTTGACGGAGTCAAAATTTTTGCAGTCAGGTACCGAATGGTACCTGGCAAAAAAATGTACTCTGTCAAAGAAAATTCTCGAACAAAAATGTTCGAAAAAGATCCTACCACTATCTGAACAACTTTATGGTTTGTCCAACAAAAACAAAACTCCAAAGAAATCCAATCTTTGCGATTGTCTTGTTTTCTGAACAATAATTTTTAAAGAGCGAACTTTAAATGAGTGATTTCGGGAGATTGCTACGGGGCAAAAAATTTGTCCCTAAAATTTGAAGGAAATTGTAATTATGAACGTGTCATTAGCTGTCATCCTCAAATGTACCGCGATCTTCCAAATCAGTCTCTATATAATAGTACACCACGAGGCTGTTGTCAACCCTTCAAATTCTTCAGGGTAAGTGCCGATTTTACCGAGGGAGATGAGGAAACGCATCTTGCCATTCAACAGGAATTACAGGAGGCGGAGCATAACGTTTGGTCTCAGCATCTCTTCTTATTGCTCCTCGAAATTCTTCAATGGCTTTCTTTAATAAAACCGGATCGGCTCTTTCTACAATTAGCTTGGTAGGTTTTGGTTGTTTCTCCATCATGAATCGATTATATCACATTATCTCAACCCTCCCGTGACTTTTGACTTCGAAGCAATCGATCTTAATTGTCTTCTTCGTCTTTTCCAAAAAGATACATTTCAAGTTGTTCATGTGTCATAATTTGAATAGCGCTTGCGAGTAAATCGGGGTGCGGCTTTAACATATTAATAACTTCTCTGATTCTTCTTCTATCCTCAATAGAGTCATGAAACAACAATGCGCTTTTAACTAAATTTAAAACGGATGAATCGTTGATTGGAGCATTTTCAATAGTTCTTATTTGATCACCGATCGCATTGATAATAGCAGTTTCAGTAATTCTAAATCTTTTTGCTGTTCTATATCCTAGAAGAAGGATTGAAACATCTCTATACGTCACCTCGCCCTTACCGGACACCAAAGGTAACAGCGCATCGTTTACAAACCCTTTAGCCATTTCTCTTGTCTGTTCTCGTTGATGACGTTCTCTTTCGGCTTCTAACATGGAGCTATTGTAGCTCTTTTAGAAATTGAAATCAATTCTATCTTAATCCGCCGGTGACTTTGACTTGATTTAGGAGGGATGTGTCTTCAAGAAGCTTTGCGGTGCCGCGGACAACCGTAGTTAAAGGATCCTCGACAAGAATAACTGGAATTTTTGTCCGTTCAATTATTAGTTCGTCCACCCCCGGCAGAAGCGAACCTCCACCCGTCAACATTATCCCATGCTCCAGAATATCTGCCGTTAATTCTGGCGGTGTCTCTTCAATAACCTCCATAATCGCATCAACAATCTCTGAAACCACCGGCCCAATTGCTTCCCGAATTTCGGTCTCGTTAATACGAAGGGATTTAGGCAATCCGGTTTCAATATCGCGGCCCCGAATAATCGCAATCTTCTCCCGCCCTTCTTTTTCTATTTCTACCTTTTCTAATCCTTCTTTAGCAAGCTCTTTCTCGACTTTTTCAGCCACAGGCTGACTCCGCTTGGCGGGGGATTTTCCTTTATAAGCACTCCCTATTTTTATTTTTACCTCCTCAGCCGTTTTTTCACCAATTAATAATCCGTGACGAAGCCTTATATAATGAATGATTGCCTGATCCATTTCATTTCCTGCAATTTTTAAAGACCGGTTCACTACGATTCCGCCAAGCGAGATTACCGCAATCTCTGTTGTTCCCCCTCCAATATCAACTATCAGAACTCCTGTCGGCTCAAAGACTGAAACTCCTGCTCCAACTGCCGCGGCCATTGGCTCCTCAATCAAGTAACACTCGCGCGCTCCGGCTTGCAGGGCCGACTCCCAAACCGCGCGCCGTTCTACTTCTGTGACACCGGAAGGAATTCCCACCGCCACCCGAGGTCTTGCAAATTGATAGAATGGTGTTCCTACCTCATGGACTTTGCGAATGTAATACTGAAACATATAAGTTGCCGCATCAAAATCCGAGATAACTCCATGTTCAAGTGGCTTAATCGCGTCGATTGTTCCCGGTGTTTTACCAAGCATTTTCTTTGCTTCACTACCCACGGCAATAACTTTTTTTGTTTTATTGTGCCGCGCAACAATTGAAGGCTCTCTTATTGCAATCCCCTTTCCTCTTACATGCACTAATATATTTGCAGTCCCCAAGTCGATCCCCAAATCATGAGAAAAGAGACGAAATAAACTATCGAACATAATTTAAAACTATAGCCGAAACTTCAAAATAAATCAATGGAAAAATCAGGAAGTTTGTGTAGGTTCAAGGCGGGCGATTCTTTTTTCATGATTGTCGACTTTTTCGTCTAGTCTTTCAAAATGCAAAGTGCTGGCAGCATTTTCCTCCCTCAGATCCTGAAGCTCTTTCGAAATCCCATCCAGTTTTGTTAATACCTCATCTTTATACAGCTTCATTTTGCCATTAACCTGGTCTACTATCCCTTCGCGCAAATCCAACACTTCTTCTTTCAAGTCTTTCTTTAACTCCTGAATATCGGCTTTTGTGCTTTTCTCCAGTCTTTGGATATCTACTTTTAATGTCTGAACATCGGTTTTTGTTGCGACTTGATTATTTTTCTTTATTGATTTAACCATATACTAAGTATAACATTATTTATCGATTGGTTTTTCGTGTTTGCATTTTATTAACTCGTACTTAAGCATCTTTTCGGACAACCTCAATGTTGACTGTGACATTTCGTCAGGATATTCATGCCACAATCTGTTCTCGTTTTCCCAGCGTTCGAAAATTAATTCGTAGTATTTCATCTTTTTCTCAAATTTTCTATCCTGCGCTTGTCTATTTTTCATAGGGGAATTAGTATAACATCCCTTTTTGTTTGCCTGTCAATAGTGCAAAGTAGATCATTTTTGCCCTTGTTCGAAATTTTTGATTATGCTAAACTTGAGCGAACCTCGCTTTGGCGGGGTGAGCGAAATCCCGATTCAATCGGGATCAAATTTATTCATGGTTTCGGATTGGATTGATCGAATTAATTCTGCCATTAAATATTCCTTTTACCTTCTCTTCTTTATCACTCCCCTCGCGATGTGGCCCGACACATATGAACTCTTTGAATTTAATAAAATGTGGTTGGTTTTTGGATTTACTATTTTTATCTTCTTTTTATGGTCGGCAAAAAGCATTCTTTTGGGAAAGGTCGAAATTAGGCGAACTCCCCTTGATATTCCAATCGCTCTCTTTTTAGTCTCGCAAATTATTTCTACAATTCTGTCCATAGACTCTCACGTTTCTCTCTGGGGTTATTATTCAAGATTCAATGGCGGCCTCCTCTCGATTATCGCTTACATATTTTTGTACTACGCATTTGCCACCAACCTCACAGGTCGTCAATCGGTAAACGGTAACAATGCCCGTATCGGTAAAGAATTACGTTCAGCATCACCGAACAACGAAACGGGCTTCCTAACCGATCAACGACAACCTATCTCCTATTCACTATTAACTATTTCCTTACTGTCTGGGCTCGTCGTTACGTTGTGGGGCCTCCCCTCTCACTTTGGCTACGATCCAACATGCTTTGTTTTTCGTGGGAGCTTTAATGTTTCCTGTTGGACAGAGGCTTTCCAGCCGACTGTTCGAATTTTCTCAACTCTTGGTCAGCCAAACTGGCTTGGCACCTATCTTGCGGCGCTGATCCCAATCGGATTAGGATTCGGGTTTTACAAACTTCGCGAGGGCCGAAACAACCTATTCCCTATTATCTATTTACTATTGTCTATTCTCTTTTACGTTGGGCTCTTGTGGACAGCTTCCCAATCGAGTTTTGTAGGTCTCGGAATCGGACTTCTATTCTTCTTTGGTATCTTATTATTCAAAAACCTAAATGAACTTAAGCGAAAAATCCTTAGGAACGATTTAGGAAGATATATAATAGTTTCTGTCTTAATTTTTGCAATCGTCACTTTCCTGATTGGAACTCCAATCGAATCTCTCAATAAATACCTAACACTTTCTGGTTTACAAAACTTAACGAACAAATCACCCGCGACAAGCGAAATTCGAAAAGCGACAAGCGAGGGCCTAGAAGGAGCAAATAACATTCAACTTGGCGGCACAGAATCAAGCAAAATTCGCCTTATTGTCTGGAGAGGCGCAATTGAATTGTTCAAGAGAAATCCCTTGTTTGGAACAGGTGTTGAAACTTATGCGTATGCTTATTACAATGTTAAGCCGCTAGCCCATAACCTAACTTCTGAATGGGATTACCTCTATAATAAGGCGCACAACGAATATCTAAATTATCTTGCAACTACCGGCGCCGCGGGACTTGCCTCCTATTTATTAATAATCGTTCTTTTTCTCTATTACGCCCTGAGGCAATCACTAAAATCTAAAAACTCCTATCATCCAATATTAATAGGAATAATAGGAGCATATCTTGCTATAGCCGTCTCTAATTTTTTTGGCTTCTCGGTTGTAATTTTGAATTTGTTTTTGTTTACGTTTCCGATTCTTTATTTTGATCTTTCTCAAGATAAAACTCTGTCGCGTCTTCGAACAATCTCTTTGGCAAAAGAGGAGGTTGGAAAGATAAGCCCAAGTCGAGCTTCATTCATAGTAGTTATCGCTTTAGTTGCGTTATATCTTGAATTTTATCTCTTAAATTTTTTTCTTGCAGACAGGAAATATGCATTAGGTTATAACCTGAACAAAGCAGGCGAGTATGTACAGGCATACACTTATTTAACAGATGCATCAAAAATGCTTCCGGGAGAAGATTTATACAAGGATGAACTTTCAATTAATATGGCAACTCTTTCTCTCCTACTCTCGGATCAAAAACAATCAACACAGGCGGCAGAGTTTAGAGAAGAGGCAGAACGTTTAAGCGATGCAATAACAGGAAGACATCCCAAGAACGTCATATTTCTTAAGACCCGGGCGCGCGTTTTTTACGCGTTAGCACAAGCAGATCCAAAATACCTGGATCTTGCAATCGATACCGTAAATCAGGCTCGAAAACTTGCGCCGACTGATGCAAAGCTTGTTTATAATCTGGCGCTCTTTTATAACCAAAAGCAAGATATAGATTCCGCCGTTCGATATTTTAATGAAGCATTAAAAATTAAACCTAATTATCTTGATGCGTACTATGCTATGGGGCTTTTCTACTCAAGCTTAGCGAAGAGCGATCCTTCACGATCTTTTGAATATAACAAAAAGGCCCGTGAATCACTTGAATATATACTTAAGAATATTGACCCAAACCACGAACCTTCCAAAGAGCTCCTGAAAAACCTATAGGTATTACTTCTTATACGAATACATTCGAATTTAATTAGTACGAATTTATACTAATAATTATTCGCATACATTAACAGTATTTAGATTCGCATGAAATTTGCATGAAAATTATTGAACCGAATTGTATTCTGTTATAATTTACCCATGTTTAAAATTTTGGTTACTCCAAACTCAAAGCTTCTTGAAAAATCATCGCCGGTGACTCTCTTCGATAGAAAACTTGCGAAAGAAATTTCTAAGATGAAAAAAACTCTTTCGGCAACGCGTGATCCAGTTGGCGTTGGCCTTGCCGCACCACAAGTTGGGATCTTCAAACGAATGTTTATTGCAAGACCGCAGGAGAACGGCAAAATACTTACTTTCATAAATCCTGAAATTATCACGTCATCGGGCGAGAAAAAAGTACCGTCATTTACCAATTCCAAGAAAATTGAGGCTAAAAAGCCTGCAAAATCAAAAAAAAGGCTTCTTGAAGGCTGCCTTTCTGTACCAAATATTTGGGGAAATGTTGCAAGAAAAAAGGAGATCAAGTTACGATATCAGGATGTTGCGGGTAAGGAAAACATCCAAAACTTTAGTGGGTTTGATTCAACAATAATCCAGCATGAGCTTGACCACCTCAATGGAATCCTCTTTACAAAACATGTTCTTGAACAAAAAGAGCAACTCTACCGCTCCTACAAAAACGCCGCAGGAGAAGATGAATTTGAAGAGATCGAAGTATAAGATTTAGGCAGCCTCCACAAGGCCGTCATCGCCCACTTCAAGCGCCAGGGCCAGTTCGCTTCTTGCCGCACTCAACCTCTCGCTTATTTCCTCCCACCTGCCCATCGCACTTCTTGTTGTGTCACGGTAAACGGCAATAATTGATGGCACTGACAACATTTGTCGTGCGCGCTCCTCTCCCAGATATGCTTCGAGTATTCTCACCGTGCCCTCGTGCCTTGAACCAAAAAGGCTAACGTGAGCAATAACTGCAGGCCCTTTATAGGGGTTTGCCTTCGGCCTGTTTGATGTAAGGTTTCTTCTGCTAAAATGTGCGACTGAGGACAAGGTCCTGGAAATGTCTCGGTTGTTGTTACCAAGCCTTAAAACATTGTCTATTATTCTTACAGCAAACTCAAGATCAAGACGCTCTCTGGCACGTTCAAGCAAAACCAGGTCCCGAAGATATGGAAATTTCTCACGGACTTGCCCTGCAAACATAAGCTCGTGTATTGCCTTCAGCCATGCTGAGGCCGCTCTAGATCTTGAAACTAAGTCATTAATCCTGCCTTCGCTGTCACGGCCTGAAGCAAGTGTACCTTGAGATGCAATTTGTTTCTTTACCTCTTTTCTTGCATTGTAAAAGCCCGCTTGGGCAAGATCGCTAACGGTTGCTTCGCGCAAGCTATCAAGTCTCTCCTGCGTCATGGTCTCTTCACTTCGAAAATCACGGATAATGCGCTTCATCGCGCCAATTGCCCTTTTTGTTTTTTGCACTTCTTTTCCATCTCTTCTGTCGTACACTTCACCAACATGACCCATAAAACGAAAAGCCGTTTCTATATCCTGACAATGGTTCCATCTCAGCGCTCTAACGGTTTTGGGCTCTCCTTCCCCTATGCGACCAATGATGTCCTTACCTGTCATTGTTTGAAGTCTGCGTTCACTTGGCTGGTGGTACGTCGTTACCCAAACTGTCCCGTATAAAGGACCCACTTTCAGTCTTCCCTCACCCTCGACCAGCTCCGGATGTGGCTTAACAGCCTCGTGCATGGCGGGATTTTCGGCAATTATTAGAACGGGGGCAGTCCGCATCTCTCCCCTTATGTCCTTTGCTTTGGCCACAATTTGGCCTTCCCGTACGGTTGGTCTTTGTCCTTCCACTCGACTTGTCATACAACAATATTCTACCTCAAACGCCGGATCATTTCAAACCCTATAGGATGTATTGCTGAAAAACTCCGCCCGCGTTTAATTTCTCCTGTATAATATCATTATGAAAGAAAAAATTGTTTTTTTTGGGGCAGGACCGTACTTTTCACGGATTGTCGAGGTTTTACGTTACAGATTTGATTTAATAGTTTTTACCACTGAAAAAGACCCAAATTCCCCTTTAATTTTATACTGTAATAAGAGCAACACTCCCTGTTTTTCGATCAACAAATTTGATCGGAGAATTATCACCGACCTAAAGAAAATTGGGGCAAAAATTGGGGTTCTTGCGTTCTTTGGGCTTATTGTTCCGAAAGAAATTTTAAACTTATTTGAATTTGGAATTCTTAATATCCACCCTTCTTTTCTCCCTAAATACCGAGGCCCGACGCCTGTTCAGTCCGCAATTTTGGCTGGCGAATCAAAAACCGGCGTTTCGATCATAAAGTTAGATGAAGAAGTTGACCATGGACCGATGTTGGCAAAGGTCGAAGAAAAAATCGAACCCAATGATACTTCGGAAACTTTGTATCGAAGGCTGTTTGAAAAAGGCGCCGATTTACTTTCGGAAGTTCTGCCGAGGTATATTTCGGGAGAATTAAAACCTATTGAGCAGGATCATTCGAAAGCGACGTTTACCAAAAGGCTAACTCGCGAATCTGGTTTTATCGACATTAGCCAAAAGCCAACAGCCAAAAGCCAACAGCTAGACCGCATGATCCGGGCATATTATCCATGGCCCGCGGTCTGGTTCAAGGCAAAACTAAACGGCATCAAACGGATAGCGAAATTGCTGCCAAACGACCAAATTCAGGTTGAGGGGAAAAACGTTATGAAGCTGTCGGATTTTGTAAACGGCTATCCTGAAGGACGGGAGATTCTTTCGAAGCTTTCACCCGCTTCGACCCGCCGTCGTTCGTCGACGCGAAGCGAGCTTTCTTGACTTTTCTGAGGGTTTTGAGGCAGTTTGTGCAGAGTTTGGCATGAATTAATCTGCCGTCAATCATGATTGTTTTCTTCTGAATATTTGGTCTGAAGGCACGACCAGTTCTTCTCTTTGAATGAGACACGCGGTGCCCCCACCTAATTCCTCTTCCGCAATTATCACATTTAAAAGCCATAGTTTAGGTATTATAGCGAGATTACAGCTCAATTTCCAGTTGCCAATTGATCAACTCGTTGACTAATTGGAAATTGGAGACTCGAAACTGGAAACTATTTGAGTTCGACTGTTGCGCCTGCTGCTGTTAACTTTTCCTTGGCTTCATCAGCGGTTTTCTTGTTGACGGCGGTCATTACCTCTTTTGGAGCGGTGTCAACTAAATCTTTTGCTTCTTTAAGGCCCAAAGTTGGAACTAATTCCCTGAGAGTCTTAATGACTGAAAGCTTGTTATCTCCTGCTGCCTGAATCCAAACATTAAATACGGTTTGTTCTTCTGCCGGCTCTCCAGCCTCAGGTGCTACCCCAGCACCAGTCTGTGCAGGGCTCGCCCCTACGGGGGCGGCTGCAGTCACGCCGAATTTCTCCTCAAGCGCCTTGACTAATTCGGATACCTCCAGAACTGACATTTCTTCAATTTGTTTTAACAAATCATCTTTTGTTGCTTTTGCCATAAATTAATTCACCCCCGTTCAATAGAAATTGGTTATTAGAAATTAGAAAATGGTATGGAAATTAGAGATTGGAAATTAGTTTTAATTTATCTATTTTCTAGTTTCCACTTTCCATTACTATTTTCCATTTTCCAAGAACTATTTTCTAGGTTACGAAGCTGGCTGCTTCTTACTTTCGACTGCCTTTAGCACCATTGCCAGCTTCTGGATATTTCCACTTAGTGTATAAACGAGACCTGAGATTGGCGCATTTAAAGTCCCCAAGAGTTTTGCGACAAGAATTTCTCGAGATGGCAATGTAGCAAGCTTTGTTATCATGGTTTCGTCTATTATCGAATTTTCAAACCAGCCGAATTTGATTTTTGGAAGGCCATACTTCTTTATAAAAGCCGCCAAAACCCTAACGGTTTTAATAGGATCTTCGTAGGAAAATAGGGTCGCGAATGGACCCTGAAGACGGTCTTTTGCATCTATTTTCTTTTCTTGTAATGCAAGGTTCATAAGAGTATTTTTAATAATTCCGATTTCTGAATCATTATCTTTTAGCTCGCGTCTTACCTCTTCAAGCTGTCTGTGGGTTAATCCCGAATAGTCAACAAAAAACAGAGCGGCTGCCTTATCAACCTTTTGTTTTAGTTCTTCTAGTAATTGTATGTTTCTCTGACTAGGCATAGTAGTAATATAAAAAATTAAATATTAAATATAAAATATTTTTTCCTAAGAAGATTTGGAGCAATAAAAAAGCGCCCTCGAGGACGCAACTTTATAACTTTACAAACCTGTAACTTTATAAACTGACTGGCCCTCGGCAAGATTTATGGTTCGATTTCACTCACCACTTGCTGTCTTAGGATAAAACGTAGTTTAGCAGAAGTTTGAGGACAAATCAATATCTAAACTTCCTCGGCTTGCCAGGATTCGTCATTCCTAACAACGAAGACTCCAATGATTGGGATTTTGTTTTCGATAAGATTGCGAATAAATTCAATAGACCTTCTTATATCTTCTTTGTGGCGCTCATCATCTACTGGATTTCCGGCGCATTCCTGGTGACCATCGACAACAATTCCTTTCGAGTGGTGTTTTTCAATTGAAACCAGAAGTTTTGTTTTTAAATTTTCAACGAATTTAGGATCGGGGTTATTTGCAATTATACCGGCTATTCCTGCTTCGGTAATTGTGTCAGGATACTCTGCTCCGAATTTTGTTCGGCCGAATTCTGAAATTGCTTTCTGGACTCTCCCATCCATGCATCCTACAACCGTAAAAAATGTCTCATTCGCGCCTGACATGGGTTTTATTATATAAAATTCATCGAAAATTTTCCGTTCGAATTTGCAATAATTCCTTTTAGTTCCATTCCTGATAAAATAGTTGAGAGCTTTGCAATAGAGATTTTTGCTTCGCGCGAAATTTCATCAACCGTCTTCCCCTCATTCTCCAAGCATTCGAATATCTTTCTTTCTTCCTTATTTAAACTTTTAAACTTTTGACTTTCAATTTTGCCTTTTGCCTTTTGAATTTTGACTTCCAGTTCCTTTAGGATGTCTTCCGCCGAGCTTACCAAATTTGCTCCCTGTTTTAATAATTTCAGAGTGCCTTTCGACATTTGCGAAGTAATAGGGCCCGGAACAGCAAATACCTTTTTACCCTGATCGACAGCGCATTGTGCAGTGATAAGCGAACCAGAATCCTCTGCTGCTTCTGTTATTAAAACCGCCATCGAAAGAGCGGCGATGAGCCGATTCCGTGCCGGAAATGTTCCCGCATTCGCCGGCATACCGAGCGGATACTCTGAAATTGCTAAGCCACCCGAATCCAGAATTTCCTCATACAGTTTTTCGTTCTCTCGGGGATATGGGCAGTCCACACCGCAACCAAGCACTGCAATTGTCGGTCCTCGAGCATCGATCGCCGATTTATGCGCATCTCCATCAACGCCAAGCGCCATCCCCGAAACTACCATAAACCCTGCCGAACAAAGTTCGCTAACTAAATCTTCCGTCACTTGTCTGCCATATGAAGTGATTTTTCGGGCACCGACAACTGCAATAGCGTTTGGTTCACCCAGTAATTTTTTATTTCCCTTGATAAAAAGACCAATTGGCGGACTATCGATGTTTGCAAGTCGTTTAGGATAATATCGATCACCAAACGGGATAAACTCAACTTTTGCTTTGCGGAGCTTCTTTCGGTATCCGGCGAGATCGAATGTCTTTCGAAATGCTTGGAATTTTGAAAAATTAACCTTACCAATTCCCGCAGCTTTAAATTTGTCTTCCGAACCATTCCATGCTTTTTCAGCCCATCCAAATATCTCTAGGAGATTCTGAAATCTTTTTGGTCCCACCCCAGGCGCCAGAGAAAAAGCAAGACAAAAATCGTTTTCGGACATTAAGATTAATAATACAGGATTTAAACTTTCTGTAAACGCCTTCTGCGAAACTCTCTTTGAAGATAGGTGTATATGTTGTTTGCTCGTCTGTTAATCTCAGGCCCGCTGACACCGGTTAACCCTTCCCTTTGTACGCTACCTATGGCAAGCTTGTCAGCATAATTTGCAAATAGCACTTCCGCCATCTCTTCTGCTGCCGGGTTTGTTTGGAAATCTTGCGCTTTTTTGAAAAGCTCTTGTTCCACATCAACAGCCGACCTGATCCCATCAGAGACTGCGGCAGCAACATCTCTTCCTGTTCTTTGTTGTGCTATTAATATCGCGCGGTTGGGATTACGCTTGGAGATATGAAGCAATTCTGTAGGGATTTTTGCCGGCCGAATTGAAGTCTCTGGGTTTACTTCTGACATATCCTTATTCTTATCACAACAAAATTCATATTTCAATAAGACAGGTTTGAAACGGGGTTTTATTGTGCTAGAACCAAGACATTATGTTAGCTGAATTTGAATGCCATTGAAACTCTGATTATCCTATGCAATACTTGATGAATGGAAGAAGATAAGCAAAATCCGAATCAAGATCCATTTCAAAGTTCGCCAGTCGAACAAACAACAGAAACCCCTCCTCAACAAACTAACTCGAAACTTAAACTGCCAATAGTCGCCGCAATGCTTATACTTCTTGCTATAGTCGGAACCGCATCGGCAGTGTATTTATTTTTGAACAATCCGAGCAAACAGAAAGCATGTACTCAAGAGGCAAAAATCTGCCCTGATGGTTCGTCAGTTGGTCGCACAGGACCGAACTGTGAATTTACTCCCTGCCCTACGGGCCAGGGGCCCTCCGGGCCGGTGGCCACCGGCCCCACAACTTGGAAAACGTACATTAATTCTGCCGAAGGATTCTCTCTTAAATATCCTCCCGATTGGAGTATTGCCGATGAATCTTCAGTAACAAACGGTGTTTCGCCGTCTTTTTCAAAAACAATTGTTCAAGGCGAAAAGCCAGTTTTAATCTCGATACTTAAGTTTAATAGCGCCGAATACGGCTCTGAAAAGTTAAAAAACTTTGCTCCTTTTACTTTTAGGGAGTTTAAAATCAATCAAAATACGTATGTGCTAATCGCATATACTTATCAGGAGGGCGCGAGCGTATCAAAGGAAACCGAAGAAGCGGCATTTGAAATTCTCGACAAAATAGCCTCAGCCTTCGAATTCACAAACCCCTGATACTCTTGATACTCTTCTCTACTTTTTCTCGAAATAATTCTGGAGGATTTTTTTGGCGATTGGGCCGGCAACACTTGACCCCTCTCCTCCATTTTCAACCAAAACAGTTAGGACTATCTCAGGATCATAAAACGGCGCAAAAACCGTGATCCATGCATGCGGGTTTTTGTCTTTGTCCGAAACTTCCGCAGTTCCAGTCTTGCATGCAACTTTTATGCGAACTATTTTTGCGCTGCCGCTTCCCTCCTCGATAAAATCATGGTTGTCAATGGGTAGTCTCTCATTCTTTACTTTAAAATCAAAGAATGGCCATGCCACGCCGCCTCTCTCACATGACTGCCGCATCCCTTCACGAACTAGATCGAGATATTCCTTTTTAATAAAACTCTTCTTTAAAATCTTTTTTTGCGAATCTACTAAATGCGGCCTGTATAAAGTCCCCCCATTGGCAAATACACTTGTCATTACATTTATCTGAAGAGGCGTTGTTAAAAGATATCCTTGTCCTATGCCATAATTATAAGTATCCCCAAGATACCATTGTTCGCCGATTTCATTTTCCTTCCAAGAAGGTGATGGAACCAGACCTTCTGCTTCGCCCACAATATCAATTCCAAATATTGCTCCGAAGCCAAATTCGCGAGAAAAAGACGAGATGTTTTCAACCCCTGCCCTTTCTGCGGCTTTGTAAAAGAATATATCGTTTGAGCGCTTAATTGCGGCCACTATGTTAAGTGGGCCTTCTTTTTTACCATACTCTAGAAAATACCAGTTTCCAAAGGAAAAGTCACCAACTTTTAAAACTCCCGTATCTTCTATAATTGTATCTTCGCGAATCGCGCCTGTTGCGAGTGCGGCAACTCCTGTAACAAGCTTGAATGTTGATCCCGGTGGGTAAACTCCGCCTATCGCACGATTTAAAAGCGGCTGATTTTCATCATCTGCTAGTATTTCTTCAGCGCTTTGATATTCTGCCGAACTACCAGAAGAGACAGCCTGCCCTGCCTGCCCCGAGTCCGATCGAGGGGAGCGACCCTGAGCGGACTTGAAGGGGAGTCGAAGGGTAAAGATGTTTGGGTCAAAAGATGGTTTTGAGTAAAGAGCAAGGATGCCGCCTGTTTTTGGATCTTGGGCGATAACTGCTCCCCGTTCAACTTCTGACATTGCATCTTTGATCAAAAGCTGTAAGTCTAAATCAAGAGTAGTATGTAAATTTTGGCCTCTTACAGGCTCCCTTTCTCCAAGTGCCCTCATCTCCCGACCATGTACGTCAACCTCCAATAACTCTCTGCCATTTTGACCATGAAGTACCTTCTCATATGTTTTTTCAAGACCTATTTTCCCAATGCTTTCGGATAGCGCATATTCTGAAAATATTGGTAGGATTACCTCATCTTCTGAAATTTGGCCTAGAAATCCCACGACATGGGCAAAGGCATCCTTATATAAATATTCTCTTCGAACAACGCTTTGAAGTTTTTTGCCTTCTGACATTAATTTTAAAGCCTGCTCGCGGGGAACAGGGAAAATCTGGCTATTTGAAACAAGAGGCTTTTCATTCCTATCATAGATTATTCCTCGAGGAGCAGGAATTATTTTTGTTCGAGTACGATTGTTTTCCGAAAGATCTTTATAGTAACTTGCTCTAATTACTTGTAGGTAGAAAAGCCTCGCGATAATAACGCCTGTGGAAAGTAGCAGGAAAAATAGTGGAAGTAATCTTAAGAGCTCCGAAAGCTCGAGATTTTGTCTTTTAGGCCTTCTGTCATTTTGCGAACCAGTTACGTAGTCAAAAAATGCCGGCCCTATCTTTGGCCCTATTTTAACCATAAGTTATTGTCATGGGTTAAATTAAAGATAATGATTCCTATGCTCACAAAAAGTGATAAATAAATTAATAAGTTGTTCTCGTACGGGAAAATGTTCGAATATATATACGTTGCGGTAAATAATAGAATTAGGAGAATCCGCCAATCCCTTGTATCAAATGCTTTTTTATAAAACTCTATCAATAAATAGGATATTAAAATCGCCAAAGATGTTTGGCCAATAATGGAGACGCTTAGAATATCTATGAATAAGCCGGCAAGTACAGCCGTAATTAAAGTCCGCGTGGAAGGATAAAAAATATAATAAATGAGCGATATTAAGAAGATAAAAGGAAAGGAAATAACCGTTGATTCAAGAAATAAAGAGATAAACAAAAATAACAGAAATAAGTTTTGTCGATCCATACTATAATGACATTACTACGAATACTGTATCAATTTGCGATATACTTATAATGCTTTCTATTTTGGCAGATTGAGCGGGAAGGCTCTCATTTTTATCCACCTCGGAAATTTTGCCAATTATAAAATCCGGCGGAATTCCAAATCCTTGCTCGTTTATCTCTCCACGAGACAAAATCAGTTGTCCGGGATTGATAATATCATTAATAGAAACTTGGCTAAATAAAATGAAGTTTCCTTGGCCACTTGTGACCCCTAATGCATTAGTATCAGAAGTTCTTGCAAGAGTAGAAAATCGCTCGTTTTCCGTTAAGATGATTTTTGAATAATTGTCTGACACTGCCGAAACTTTCCCCAAAAGATTATCTTTGAAAACTACTGCCATACCGTGGGCAACACCCGATCTCTCTCCTTGGTCAATGATTAATGCCGTAGGATATGAGAAAGTACCCTGAGATCCAAGAACTCCTGCCGGTAAAAGCTTAAATTCGCGCGTTGCTCCTGTTTCAAATTGGTCCTTTAAAGCCTGGTTATCGCGCCTCAATTTTTCGTAATCAACGATTTTTTGGCGTAATTTTTCATTTTCTGTCTCAAGTTTCTTGTATTTATTGTCAACCGAGGTTACCCTTAATTTGTAGAGCAAATTTTTGGGTGGTTGAGCGATTTTTTGAGCAAGGAAAGAAAGAACGGGAACTTGCGTAGTGCGGATGATGAATACCAAGAAAGAAAATAAAATAATAAGAAGTATTATCAAGATAGTTCTTTTTTGCATACCAATTATTCTACCCGTATGATTAATAAATTACAATTATATATAATCAATTTATGCCGAAAAAATTACCGCCAAGACCTCAAAGCCCTAGGCTACTAATGATTCTAAGGTTGTGATTTGGAAGGATTGGATGGGGTTTCTCCATCCGGCATAAATCTAAAATGATATCTAGCGCTTGTGGTGTTTCTCTACTCGACCAAAAATAATTAGATACCACTCTACCGCAATTAATATACCTATAGCAATAAATGACCAAAAAACATCCATATTTATTTTTCCTTAGAAAAAATGGTAATAGCTTGTCCTATATTTGACAGAGCGCCCGCAAAAAGTTTTAATTGCGAAATTGTAAGTTTTGGGCCTTTTATCATAGCTATAAGTATATCAAGTTTTAAGGGGATTTTGGTTTGGCAAAAACTAATGTCCGCTTCCAATCGGTACCGGGAGGCCAGCAGGTTTGAAGAATAATTTTTTCACCTTGCCCCAGAGCGGCATCGATATGCTCTGTTTCTTTGGCTTCGGCAATCCTATTTTCATAAACTTCATACTCATATCTTTTACCCCGAAAAAAAAGAATAATCTCGTCTCCAGGCTTAAGCTCTTTCAATAAATAAAACACTGCGTTATATCGTCCGATATTCCAAAAGTTGTCAGCGGAGTGCGCGAACAGAAAAGTTGTCCCGTTGACCCCCGGGTAAGCAGTGCCCTTTGCATGGGCGATTGCCGATTTTAAGACTTCAAGGTATTCATTTTTGTTTGTAGGATCAACATTTGCCGCAATCCTCTGAGACACGCCGATTCGTGGAATTACGATTGAAAATTCCGTATCAGGAGGAACCAGAATTTGTTCTTTTGCATTTGTCAGGACTTCTCGGAAAAGACTCGGCGTCTGGGGAGTTGCTTGTCCTCGTTCGCGATAGAGACGAACCAATTTTCCAAGCTCCGTCTCGTTTGAAGCCTGAACGTCAGGTGCCAGTCTATACGTTATGCCGCGAAAAGTTGCCACTCTCCACGAAGCCTCGTAGTAAAGAGCGGGCCCAAAAGTTGCGACAAATCCAAAAATCGTCAAGAGAATCAGAAAATTCCCGATTGTCCGAAGAATCAAAATTTTTATTACCGAATGCGCTCCCACAACAATATTATAGCCCACCCGTATCAAAAATGGTGCGCTAGTTTAATTGACAATCGGACAGCTTCCCTTTAAAATATTATTTTATGAGTGAAGGAAGCTCAGATACCGTGCCAAAACCTGAATTGACGTCTCCAAAACAAAACACTCGAAAAGTCATTGACACCTTCCAAAGCCAGCCCCGAAGACCCGATGCGCATGGAACACCGATCAGTGACTACGCAAGAGCTACGGAATTGCCATCGCTTACCCCTCCCCGTATGGGCATAAAGACAAAAATTGCATTGGCAGCCGGAGCAGCAATAACAACCGTTGCAACCCTCCTCGCAGCTTCTCCTGTCGGCAGGGGTTTAGTAGATCCGGACAAATCTTCTCCCGGAGCGTCTCAGCCTAACACGGAACCTGAAAACAAAGGTCCCGGCATTATAGATTCAAGAGAAGCATCGCCTCCTGTTGACCGCGAGATAGTAAAAATACAGCGGGGAGTGACAAAGATTAACAAATTTGATGTAGTTAACAGGGATGAAATCAGATTTCGAAGGGACGCCATAGTCCCGACTTCGCGACTTAACGAACCCACACCCCCCGACAATCGAGTCGGTTGGGATGAAATAAAATCAATAAACGGCGCGGAAATTGGGAATGTTATCTTTTTTACGATAACTGATGCTCCTCTTGTTGTAGGGCAAGCAGTAGATGAGGCTGGACAAGGGTATTATTGGATTAAGCTTGAAAACGTTGAACTTAATTCCGGCGAAAAAACGATTCTTTACGTAAGTCTCTCCAGTAAAACTAAAAATATCGTTCAAACATCCGGAGGAGTTCCGAGTGACCCCGATAAAGATTGGTCCGGAAAAATTACGGTTCCCACTGTTTCAGAATAGTTATTTCTGCCGTTTTAGAAAAAGCATCAGAAAAATTATCAGAGCGAACGCAGTAAAAGACATAAGAGGAATTGTTATGTAGCCAAAATACGCAAACTGTTTTAAAGTGCAGTTTGCGACCTCATCCGAGCACGGCAATGGAATCGGTGATGTCTGAAGTAAGTAGTGATAAATTGCAATTGCTGCGCCTATTACACTCATCGGCAAAATATATCTTTTAATACTAAAATCATTTTTAAATGTCGCAATTCCTAAAATCAAAACCTGCGGGAACATAAAAATTCGTTGAAACCAACATAATTTGCATGGCGTAAAGTGTGCAATTTCTGACAAAAATAGAGGCCCTGCTGTCGCAGCTACCGCAACTAGAAATGCAAAAGGCAAAGAATTATCGGATAAGAATTGGGTAATTTTTTTTATCTCTTTATTTTTTTTATCCAATCTTAATAGGAAAATTCCAACTATAAAAATTGCCAAAAAAATCTGCGAGATAAGCGCTAACGTTGCCAAACCGATGGTAATTGCTGAAATAAGTTCTTTATCCATAATTTATTGAAAATAGTTATTGGAAAATGGAAATTAGTAATAGAAATTGGAAAATAGAAAATAGCAAAAATTAAAAAACCAATTTCTAATATCTACTTCCCATAACCATTTTCAAATTTCTAACAACCACTCTCTATTTCTTTAGTTCTTCGTCAATCAGTTTCTTAAAATCGTCAACAGTTCTGGGATTTTGAATTAGTTTACCGTTTAAGAAAAAGGTGGGCGTTCCCGAAACGCCATTATTTATACCCTCGTTTTGATTTGCACGAATTTTTTCTTCCAGGTCTTTATTTATGAGATCTTTTACGAATTTACCCTCGTTAAGCTTAAGTCCATTCGCATAGGCTATGAACTTTTCGCGGGCGGAAGCTGCGGATAGCATTGCCCATTCGTCCTGTCTTTCATACAAAAGATCGTGCATTTCAAAAAACTTTCCCTGCGCCCCCGCCGCTTCTGCCGCCACTGCTGCGGCAAATGCATTTTTATGGGCCGAGGTCAATGGAAAGTGCTTGAACATAAGTTTGAAACTCTTCCCGTCATAAGAATTTAAGACATCGCGAACAATCGGATGATAAGTTTTACAGGCTGGACACTGAAAGTCTTCGAATTCAATTAGCGTTACTTTCGGAGTACTACCACCGCTGTCTCCGCTGTCGCTTCGCAGCCGGGCTCCCTCGCTCGCGCTCAGTCCGCCCCCTTTCACCCAACCGTTAGAGGAAAGTTTAGCCGGTTTTTGAGAATTTTGTTTTGCAAGAAATATTAGGGAAGCAAAAAAGGCAACGAAAAGAAATGCGCCCATCCCTAAAATAATCCATTTTAAAGAATTTTGAGACTTTTCCTGTCTTTGTTGATCCAACTTCTCAAGACGCTTAAGCGCCTTTAGTTCCCTTTTTGTCAGAGTTCTATTTTGATCCACGGGGATTATCTTACCATAATTGTTCCTTCTTTTGCCATTTGGTCTACCTTTATCGCCACTTCATCCCCGGCTTTGCCTTCTGTAATTTGCTTGTGGTCTAACTGCATTGATTCGATCGTCTGTTCAAAAGAATCTTCTCCATGCGAAAGCTTAATCTTATCCCCTACTTTTAGCGGCTTGTCAAGCTTAACAACCGCAACGCCTATCTTGTCATAATAGTGAATTACGCGACCTATTTGATCCTGCATAAATTTTCACCACCTTTCCTTGGTTTGTCGGGGTGCTGGGAATCGAACCCAGTGCCTCTCGGTCCCGAACCGAACGTGATACCGGTTCACTACACCCCGCCAAATCCTACATCGAAACAATTTTTTATATTTTATTTTTGATATTTAATATTTCTATTGTATCCCCGAGAGGAATCGAACCCCCATCTCGCCCTTAGGACGGGCTTGCTCTATCCGTTGAACTACGGGGACCCATTTGTCGCCCCGCCTTAGGCGGGACTCCTCAGGGCAATTAATATTTGGCCTCAATATTATATCACAGGCAAAATTCCTCTATCAGTGAAAATCGATCCTAAATCTGTGGAAATCAAAGTATGCCGAATTTAATCTCAGATGCCTTCGTCCGCGCGCTTATAGGATAGGATTTCTTCCGGCTTAAACCAAAGGTTTTTCTCAAAATTCGCCTCTTCAATTGACCCTGAAACATGAATTAGATTTGAAACTCCTCTTTTCTCAACATTGGCATAAGCTGCCGAGTCTGTAGAAAAATCACCGCGAATCGTGCCTGGAGTTGCTTCAACAGGCATTGTAGGACCTGCTAAGCGAGTAACATTTTCAACTGCATGCCGACCCTCAACAACCATTGCAATCACAGGGCCTGAAGAAACATAATTAAGAAGCCATTCAACAACCATTTTCCCAAGCTCTTTTGGACTATCTGTGCCAAGTTCCTTTTTTGCATCTCTACCAAATCTCTCATAAGAAGCGAGTGTTTTTTTGCCCAGTCTTTCAATTGTCTCTTCCTTGTGGGTTCCGTAATGCTCGTGAAGAATTTCCTGAGTTGGAATAATCATTTTCATAGCGACAATTTTTAACCCCATGCGCTCAAAACGGTGAATAATCTCACCGATAAGTCCCCGCTTAACCCCATCCGGCTTTATTAAAACAACAGTCTGTTCCACAATAAATATTATCGAGCTAAAATGCTGCAAAGTCAACCCCGGTTAGAGCTGGGCTGGCTATTTTGAATAAACACTCTAACAGGGTAAATATGAATTCTAGACCAGGAGTTTTCGAAAATGGTCGTGGTCTTTGTAGTTGCCGATTATGGCAAGATTCAGAGGAGAAGATAGAAATTCTTTTGCAACCCGCATTATATCAGAAAGTCTTATTCGATCAATTTTTGCAATAACTTCGGATGGATTCTCAAGCTTCTTCTCCAAAATCCAAGTCGAACCGTAAAAAACCGCCACCGAACGTGTATCTTCAAGCTCCAAAACAAAATGTCCCTTAACAAATTCCTTGGCCTTTTTTAACTCCTCCTCAGTTATTTGGCCTTTTTTCTGAACCTTTTTATATTCATCAACTACTACTTTTATGGCATGATCAATTCTTTTGGGGTCAGAACCAATATATGTTGTTAAGTGTCCGCAATCCATATAGTTTTCGGACGCCGTTCTTACATAATACGCAAGCCCTCGCTTTTCGCGTACTTCATGAAAAAGACGGCTTGACATTCCTCCGCCCAAAATTGCCGAGAGAATCGCAAGCGGGAATCTGTCTTTCTCATCATTAAGGCCTACTGTTCGGACGCCTATTGCAAAGTGCGCCTGATCGGTTTTTTTGTAGTGGATCTTGACAGCAGACTCTTTCTGGCCCTCAATAACAACCTTATGACCTTCCGTGGTAAAAGTAGGATGTTCGCCAAAGTATTTTTCGATCGCTTTTTGAGTTTCATCTACTTTCACTTTTCCGGCAACTACAATTACCATGTTTGACGCGGAATACAGCTTTTTCATGTAGGAAATAAAGTCGCGCCGTATGGCTCCGCGAATTACTTCTTTTCTTCCGGCAATATCCCATCCCATGGGCGTATCTCCGTATAAAAGGGACTCGTAAACATCCGATATTTTTCTTGGGGGAGTATCCTCATATAAATTAATTTCCTCGATTATGACACCCTTTTCTTTTTCTATTTCTTTTGGATCAAAAAGCAAATTTGCTAACATGTCGGATAATATATCGAAGGATAATTCGATGCGGTGAGCCGCGGATTTTATATAGTATCCGGTGTACTCTTTTCCCGTAAAAGCGTTACTTTCGGCGCCGGCGCCGTCAATAAGTGAAGCTATCTCAATTGCAGTCGGCCGCTTGCGAGTACCCTTAAATGCCATGTGCTCAAGAAAATGTGAGATTCCATTGTTTTTGTGTGTTTCATATCGGGAGCCTGCGCCAACCATTACCATTGTGGTAACAGATTCGACCTCTGTGATGGGTACAATCACAACATTCATCCCATTCTTAAGAGTCGCATGATGAAAATTCATATCGCACATTATCTCACACGAACCTATTTCCTGCAATATTCGGCTGGCTTGCAAACTAATAATAAGTGTTTTAAAATCTTTACATTCATGACAACAGAAGCAGATAGGCAAAATGATCGCGGAACGCATTTTCATGAGAAAGATCCTCAGGATGAAAGACGTCAGGCTGTTAGGCGCGCGGTCGGAGAATATAAATGCCGAAATTGGGAAGATACCCCAAGAGAATATTTGGAAAAAAGAATTTTAGCCCTTCTAAATGTTGCTTCTCTTCTCTGCCGCGATGATTGGAAGTCAACAGCTGGAGATGTCCTTATAATCCAGCTTGAGGACATCGCGGCTTCGGCGGACGACAAATTAAAGACAAAAAATTATCCCGAAGACCCAAATCTATTTACCGAAACTATAAGGCACCTAAGAGATGATTACGGGATAATAACGAGTACCGCTCCCAAACAGGTATTTTGTGAGGCGGTGGTTGTACTTCAAACGGGAATGACAAGCACCGAGGGAAGACGCAGTCAAAAGAGATATCAAAACAAAACAGCTATTACGGACACTCGAAAAATCCGCAGGGGAAGTGCGATCCCACCTCCCGACCACCCATGGAGAAACCCGCATCTTATAGCAAAAAAGTAAGGTCTTCTACATCTTCCTAACCGTTTCTATGCCGAGAAGCACGAGGCCGTTTTTGATAGTTTGCCCAACAGCTCTTGTTAATTCTAAGCGAAACGAATTGCCGACGATCCTGTGCTTTTGGTAAAACAGGTTGAATTTTGAGGCTAAATCGAACAGATATTCAGCAACTAGGTTTGGGGACAGTCTATCTTGCGCTTCGTCAACAGTTTCTTCGAAATGAACCAACTGACGAAGAACATTAAGTTCTTCAATTTCTAATTTCAAATTTCCAATTCCCAATTCCCAATTTTCCGCATGCTTACCATGATTCATGATTCGTGCTTCATGATTCTTTTCGATAACCGAACGTGTTCTTACATAAGTATATTGAAGATAGGGTCCGGAAGCGCCCGTCAATGATATTGATTCTTCAAAATTAAACTCGATATCGCGGCCAATGGTCCCGCGGAGTAAAGCGTATTTTATTGCCGCCAAGCCAACCTTTTCAGCAGTGTCCTCATCCCTTCGACTTCGCTCAGGGCTAGCCATCTCAGGATACTCACGGAGAATTCTTGCAACCGCCTCATCCATTAACCACTCTCCCGTGATTACTTCTCCTGCTCTACTTGAGATCTTTCTTCCCGGCAAGCGTACTACTCCATGGGGGATATGCATAGTTTTCTTAGCAAGTTCCGGGTTGGTGTGTTCCAACGCTTTTAAGACGACCTTAAAATATTCTGTCTGTTCGTGGGCGGTGATTATAATCGATTGGTCATAGGGAAAATCCTTGTATTTGGTTGGCGCCAAACCTAAGTCTTTTGCTTCGTAAGTTGGGATGCCGGCCGAATTTATAAAAACCCGATTGTGAAGACCATATTTTTTACCCGGAAAAATAATCGCTCCCTCGCTCTCTTCAAACACTTCCTCCGGGGCAGAGCCCTTCCCTCCGGGCCCAGAGGCCCTCTGGGCCGGCGGCTGGGCGACGCCCTTTTTCAAGAACTCACGAACAATTCGAGCGCCCTCTTCTCCTACTTCGCTTTCAAAATAGAAGCGCTTAAAATTTGTTCCAAGCCGCTTATAAATAGAATCGAAATATTCAAGACTCCACTCTCTTCCCTTTTTGTAGAGATCGCGAACTGAAGAATCTTGTTCATATATCTTTTTATTCAGATCGTCAATTTCCTGTTTTACAGTTTTATTCGATTCGTAATCGCGCGATCCAAGCGCATACGCTCTGCCCATAAATTGGGCACGAATCGAAAGCGGCGAAGAATCATCCGGCATCTGGTCTGAAAGTTTTTTCATGCCGTAAATTGCCTTTGCAACATGAAGCCCAACATCTCCCTGATAACAAACTCGCCAAACTGTTGCTCCACAAGATTCGTATAATCGAGAAAGCGACTCGCCCACTAGATTTGAATACAAATGCCCAATGTGAAATTCTTTAAAAGGATTGGGATCAGTAAATTCGATCATTACCTTCTGTGCTTTTAACTTTTCGGATCTACCGAATTTGCCACCTTCTTTATTTATGTGTTCAAGAGTCTCTTGCAGATACTGCTCGCTCAAGAAGAAATTAATAAACCCCGGATTTACGGCTTCAATTCTATCGACCGTCGAACTGAGGTCCCCCGTGATACTCGTGGCACCCTTGATACCCATGATACCTTTCTCTAACTCACTTTTTATTTTATACGCGATGTCCAGCGGCTTTTGTTTCAGGATCGAAGCGAGTTTTAAGGCCACATTTGTATAATAATCCCCATTTTCAGATTTCTCAGAAATCGAAACCTGCACCTCAACCGGCTCTTTCGTAATCCTGCGAACAATCCGTTCTAAATTTTGAGCAATGAGTTCTCTTACCTGCATGTTCTAATTTTAAAGCTAAAAAGAGAAATAGTAAAGCGAAATTATTTGAGGTTAAGATCTCGCAGGAACTTTTTGAATTCGCCGTTTATGTCTGGGTGTTTGAGGGCTAGTTCTACTGCGGTTTTCATATATTCGAGCTTGTTGCCTGTGTCGTAATATTTTCCGTTTTTAATTTCTACCGCATAGATTGGCATGCCATCATCGCGGAGGAGATTTATAGCATCGACCAACCAAATCTCTCCGCCCTGACCCGGTTCGAGTCTTTTTAAGGCTGAAAATATTTCTGGGGGTAAAATATATGCTCCATGGGCCGCGATTTGTGAAGGAGCCTCGTCTGGTTTTGGTTTTTCGACAATTCCACGAATCTTTGAAACGTTCCCTTCCACATGTTCAAGATCCGCAATTCCGTAGCGCGCAAGATCTTCTTTTTTCTCGATTCGAACACCTGAGATTACCACACCCCCATATTTTTTATGAACCTCAATCATTTGAGCTAAACGGGGAGGATCAGATATTATAAACTCATCTCCCCAAAGAACCGCAAAAGATTCTTTATCTATAATAGGTTCGGCAGCGAGAACTGGCGTACCATTCCCGTATGGCCCTTTCTGGCGTACATATATAAAGTTTGCCATCTCTGAAATCTTATTTGTCTCCGTGATTAACTTCTCTTTCCCACCGGCCTCAAGATTTCTCAGAAGCTCGGCATTTGTAACATCAAAATGATCTTCAATAGCTCGCTTCAGCGCGCCAGTTACTAACACTATATCTTCGATACCAGATTCAACAGCCTCTTCAACTACATACTGAATAACCGGCTTATCAACTATCGGAAGCATCTCCTTAGGCATCGCCTTTGTCTGAGGTAGAAAGCGAGTACCGAACCCGGCGGCCGGAATAACAGCCTTACGAATTTTCGACATGGTTTTCTCATTTTAGTGCCAAAACCCCAAAAAGTCAAAAGCCTTTCTTCTTGCTAAGCGCCCTGGGCTTGTGGTAAAATCTTACGATGTTTAGGTTCATAGGAGAAGTAAAAAGCGAGCTTGACAAGGTCACTTGGCCAGACTTAAACAATGTCGTAAGATTAACCGCAATTGTCATTCTAATAAGTTTGCTTGTCGGGATTTATCTTGGGTCCGCAGACTTTCTTTTTACAACTCTCCTAGGATTCTTAGTAAGATAAATTTATGGACACAAATTCTGAAAAAAAAGCACGATGGTTCATAGTTCATACCTACTCAGGCCATGAAAATAAGGTCGCTAAAACTCTAATGCAGCGAGTTGACGCAATGGGCTTTGCAGACCGAATTTTGGATGTTTTGGTCCCGACAAAAGAGATTGTAAAAGTTCGCGCCGGCAAAAAAGAGACAGTTAAGGAAAAAATCTTTGCTGGATATATTTTTGTTAAGATGGTCTTGGACGATGAATCTTGGCTTTTGGTTCGCACTACTCCCGGTGTTACGTCATTCGTAGGAACTCAAAACAAGCCTACCCCTGTCCGTGATGAAGAGGTTGAGGCAATCCAGAAATTCACCGAACTTAAGACTCCGCTCTTCAAGTCTTCCTTTTCCTTGGGCGAAGCTGTTAAAATCACAGACGGCCCATTTTCGGATTTCTTGGGAAGCATTGAATCAATTGATGAGGAGAAAGGAAAAGTAAAAGTACTAGTTTCGATATTCGGTCGCGAAACACCAGTTGAGCTCGACTTCCTGCAGGTTAGTAAGATATAAGAGGGGTTTGTCATTCTGAACCGAAGGTGAAGAATCTTTGCCTGAAGGGCTTTAGGAAAGATCCTTCGCTATGCTCAGGATGACATTACAATAATTATGGCTAAAAAAATAAAGACATTAATAAAATTAAACGTTAAAGGTGGAGAGGCCACTCCGGCTCCTCCTGTTGGAACAGCTCTGGGTCCTCACGGACTTCCTATTATGGATTTTGTGAAGGCTTTTAATGACAAGACTGCCGATCAAAAGGGAACAGTTTTGCCGGTTGTAATTACGGTTTACGAAGATCGAACGTTTTCGTTTATAGTAAAGAAACCGCCGATTGCCGAGCTCATCAAGAAAACTCTGAGCCTTGAGAAGGGTTCGGACAAACCGGGGCGGGAAGTCGCAGGCAAGCTATCCGACGTTCAAGCCAAACAAATCGCAGAGGTTAAGATGGATGATTTAAATACGAAAGATGTTGATCAGGCGGCAAAGATCGTAAAAGGCGTTGCGAGGTCAATGGGTATCCAAGTAGAGTAAAGGAAGGAGAGCAGGCGCGGTCCCGATGAAATCGGGATGAGGCTTTGCCTCAAGCGCCGTCGAGAGGAAACGTAGTTGCCTCTCGAGAATAAGATTATGGGAAAAGTTAAAATTCGCGTCGTTGGAGACGAACAATTAGAGCAGGAGCAAAAAGAAGAACAAAAGAAAAAGCGAGAACAAAAGTTTGCTAAAAAGCAGGCTGTCAAAGGTGTTGGTCTTGGCGGCGGCCAACGTATTAGCGCTGTTGGAACATCTGAAGAAGAAATATTAAAGGAGCTTGAGGCTAGGCCGGAGGCTTCGGAAGCAGGACAAACCGAACAGCCCCAAAAGCCCCAAGCTACCAAACAGCCCAAAAAAATTAAGGCCGAACCCAAACCTGTCTCAAAACGCTACGCCGAAAACAAAGCGTTAGTGGGGAAAAAAACTGCTTACCCTATTCCTGCTGGTATAGATTTGCTGCGAAAATTTAAGAAGATTAATTTTGATGAAACTGTTGAACTTCATATTAATACCCGTGAAAAGGGGATCTCAGGCCAGATTACTCTACCCCATGGAACAGGAAAAAAAGTTCGTGTTGTTATTGCAGATGATGCATTAATCGCAGAAATTGAAAAAGGTAAAATTGATTTTGATATTCTAGTTGCGACACCTGAAATGATGCCAAAATTGGCAAAAGTTGCAAGAATCTTAGGCCCCCGTGGCTTAATGCCGAGCCCCAAAAGCGGAACTATATCCGATAAACCCGAATCTTTGGTTGAAAAATTCTCCGCCGGCCAAGTTTCATATAAAACAGAGGCTCAAGCACCGATTATTCATATGTCTATTGGAAAACTATCTTTTGCGGACGAACAACTTTCTGAAAATATTCAAACTCTACTCTCCTCGATTGGTCCAGCTAAAATCAGCTCGGTAACCCTCAAATCCACAATGTCTCCCGCTATCAGACTAAAGGCCTAACTCACCAATCGCCCTTGATACTTTTATACTATACTCCTCTTCTATATTCTGCTCGCGCAAGTTTGATCTTCTCACGTTCCGATTCCGCGAAATGGGCCTTGATAAAATTCATGGTATCGCGGGGATCTTGGGTATTTACAAAAATTCCGGTTGCGATTTCAAAGCCGCCGGGGATCTTGGCGCGCGGCATTATACGAAGATACCAATCGCGATGGGGATAGATATAAAAGTTGTATGGGAAATCTTCCCCGTGTCTTGCCTCAAAAATATAGACTAGGCGTCGTAGAATATATGCCAGGTTTTCCATCTCATCATATGCTATTTCGCCAAAGAGTTTCCCACGGTCGGTTGGTACTATCCAGACCTCATCCGGCCATTGAGAATAAGGTGGGCACACGAGCTCAAAATCCTTAACTTTGAGAAACTCTCTCTCGTACTCCAAAAACTCTTCAAGCGATGGCACAACAACAGGTACCTCTTGCGGAACAACTGCAAGCTGTGAGTGGGAATGATTAATGCTTTCTCCCGCATCATGCCCTGAGTTCGAGAAGATACAAACAGTTCCTTTTTTCAGGTGGGCGTTAAAGCGGTTTACGAATGCTTCGATCACAAGCTTCACTTGCTCAACTGAAAGCTCTGAGATGCTATGTAAATGCTGGGGCGTATGAACAATTACCTCGTGAATCGGCGCAAAAGGATATTTGTTTTTAACCGCGCGAACCGACCAATTGGAATCATCGTTTTCCCCTCCTATTCGATAGACGGATGGTTCACGTTTCTCATTCCCTGGGCAAAAAGGACATGGGTGGGTACCTCGCCTTCCATGAATATCGGGTCTTTTTGCACGCCTTGGGGCAAGTATAATCCAATTCTCAAGTGAAGGAATATTGACGAATTTGAAATCCTTTTTACCGGGCATACTCGTAATGTCATTCTGAGTGATAACGAAGGATCTTTCTTAAACAGGCTTGAACAAAAGATTCTTCACTTCGTTCAGAATGACAGCCGCTTTTTGGGCATTAATTATATTAAACCGAAATATACATAAAGTATCAAGGGTACCTTTTTTGGTTATTCTTCTACTTCAACTTTCAAATCTAAATAGATTTTTTGGCCGGTTGCAAGTTCTAATTCTTTGCGCGCCATGCTTCCGATTTGCTTGATCCGTGCACCGCCCGCGCCGATTATCATTTTTTTGTAACCATCAGTCGTTGTAACAATCCGAGCCTTTATATAAAACATTCCATTCTTGCGCTGTGTCACCTCATCAACGACAACTCGAATAGTGTACGGCACTTCATCACGCAAAACCAAAAACGCTTTCTCGCGGATATTTTCGGCAATATATAATTTGGAGTCAAGATTTATTGCAGGCGTTGGCATATCCTCCCGAACAACCATTTTCTGCCCTTCTTTGAGATATTTTGAAATAGTTTGAAGTAGTATCGGCAGATTTTTATTTTTAAGCGCCGAAACTTCAACAATCTCATCAAACTCCTCCTCCAAAAATCGGTAGTCGGACCTAAATGAAGGTTCTTCTTTGTCAATTTTATTAATAACTAGAATCTTAGGCTTCTGAATTTTTCTCAAGATTCCAAGGACGCGATTTTCCTCGATTCCCCTCTTTCTTGTATGATCAATAATATATAATACTATATCTATCTGTTCCTTAAGTGCTCTTTCTGCCTCAAGATTGATGTCTTTTCGAGGGGCCTTTGCGAATATTCCGGGCGTATCTACAAAGATAATTTGAATATCATCTTTTTCGTACACTGCGTAAATCCGAAACTGTGTGGTTTGCGGTCTTGGTGAGGTTATGGCTACTTTATGTCCCACTAAATTATTGACAAGTGTCGATTTCCCCACATTCGGCCTCCCAACAAGCGCAACAGTACCGATTCTCACGTTATAACAACTTTCATAAAATGATTTTAGCATAAGTGTGTTAAAATTGACTCATGAAAATCCTTATTACGGCAGCAGAGGTTGCACCTTATGTTTCTGTTGGCGGTTTATCGCAGGTTATGTATTTTTTACCCAGGTCTCTTGCGAAAAAAGGGCATTCGGTGCGTATTTTTACTGCAAAGTATGGCGAGATGGACAAAACGAGCCCCGATAAAAAACCGTGGAGGTTAAGAGAGGAGTTCACAAAACTTCAAATCCCAGATATAAAAGTAAGATGCAGCATATCCTCATTTATAAAACGCGGATCCCCAAAGGCTTTTTTTCTTGAGAATAAAGAATATTTTGAGCTCCGGGCGAATGTTTTCGGATATAAAGATGATCACATGCGGTTTGCACTTTTGTCAAAAGGCTGTCTTGAATGGCTTTCGCATCTTAAAAAATCTCATGACCCCTGGTGGCCTGACATCATCCATGCTAATGATTGGCACACAGGCTATTTTATAGATATGGCCCGCCGCAACGACCGTTACAAATCTCTGCTTTTAAAAACCCCTATTGTTTTTACGGTCCACAACTTCTCCTTTCAAGGAAATATTAATTTTAGATATCTTCCGGAAAAAAAGCGTGATGATGGAACGAAACCTCTTGAAGGACTAACATCTTCAAAGCTCATCATGCAGAACGCTCTGCTTCGCGGAATAATTAATGCCGACGCCGTAAATACAGTAAGCCAAACCCATGCAATTGAAGTTTTGGATCCCGAGTATGGGGAAGGGTTGGATACCGTCTTAAATCGCGTCCGCGGAAAACTTACCGGAATTCTCAACGGACTTGACACAAAGGAATTTAATCCGGCAACGGACCCAATCATAAAAAACAATTATAGTGCTCGAAATTTTGTACCGGCAAGAAAAAAAAATAAGCTTGCATTACAAAAAGAGTTTGGTCTCGTGCAAGATGCTTCAAGGCCGTTAATTGCCGTTTCAGGACGAATTTCAACGCAAAAAGGGTGGGATTTAATCCTTGAAGTCTTACCAAGACTCCTTTCTGAGAAAAAAGAGACTCAGTTTCTTGTTATGGGACAAGGAGACGAACATTATCAAAATGAGCTCTTAAATCTTGCTAAACAGTTTCCCGAACAGCTTGCGCTTCATCTTCAGACCGATTTTAAAATCCCCAGGAGAATTTATTCGGGGGCTGACATGATTTTGCTCCCGAGCATCTTTGAACCGGGAGGCATTGTAGCGCTTGAAGCGTTAAGGTATGGTACCGTACCCATTGTAAGACGCACGGGCGGCCTAAATGATATCATTCGTGACTTTAATCCTAATAGGCTTTCGGGTAATGGGTTTTCTTTTACAAATAAAAGCCCCTGGTCGCTTTTTGCCACTATTATTACGGCGCTCTCAATTTACAACCAGCCTTCTGTTTTTAAAAGGCTTGTCAAAAACTGTCTTAAATCTGATTTCTCATGGGATCACGCGGCAAATGAATACCTGAATTGGTATGAAAAGGTGATCGAGGTAAGAAGGCGGGCAACAAGCACAACACCCCATCCGGCCTACAAGCCCGAGCTTGATGAACGGGTTGATTTTGCTTGACCCTTTTACTCTATAATAAGAGCATGGATAAAAAAAATCCCATTGCATATTTCTGCGCCGAATACGCTCTGACCTCAGAACTTCCGATTTACGCAGGCGGCCTTGGGGTTTTGGCTGGAGATTATTTGAAGGAGGCGGATGATCAAAGACTTCCTGTTGTGGGTGTTGGCTTGTACTACAATGACGGGTATGAAACACTGCATGAAGTTGGTCTGAAAGGAAATATTCAAGCGCCGCACGTACATACTCCTCCTCAAGATTACGGCCTCTCCCCTCTCCTTGATGAAAACCAGAGTCCAATATTAATAGACGTCCCTATTAAAGACAAGAACATTAAAGTGAAAGCCTGGAAATGGAATGTAGGTACAATCCCTGTATATTTGATGGACACGAATGTTCCGCAAAACTCTGAGGAAGATAAGAAAATTACCGACCATCTTTATGTTGTTGATAATGAAACAAGATTTTGTCAGGCAATAGTTCTTGGTGTCGGGGGGGTAAGACTTCTTGAAAGACTTGGCATAAACCCATCTATTTATCACATGAACGAAGGTTTCTCTTCTCTTCTCTGCTTTGAATTGATCAAAAATGAAATGAAAAATCAAAAAATAGGATTTGAGGATGCTGCAAGAAGAATTTCTCGGAAGGTTGTTTACACAAATCATACATTGGTCACGAGAGGACATGATGTTTTTTCAAGCGAGCTTGCAAGTGTGTGCCTGTCAAAATATGCACAAGAACTTGGGATCGGAATGGATGAAATTATAAAACTGGGAGTACCTGCGGGTTCAAGCTCTTTTTCAAAAAGTCTCTTTGCGCTTCGAATGGCAGGAAAAACAAATGCCGTATCAGGGCTTCATGCGCAAAAAAGCGCTGAAGTCTTCCCGCATTATCCTATGCAGGCAATCACAAACGGAATTCATGTCCCTTCATGGAACAAGATACAGAATGACAATGACTTTTGGGCCGCACATTGTGCAAACAAAAATGAATTATTAAAAGAAGTAAATCAATTAACCGATTTTTCTTTTGACGATCGTGCTCTTCTTGTTGGGTGGGCAAGAAGACTGGTCCCTTACAAAAGGCCCAATGCGCTCCTTGAGGATATTGATCGGCTTAAAAAAATTCTTGAAAATAGCGATCACCCTGTAAGAATTGTCATTTCAGGAACCCAGCATCCAAGCGATATCGAAGCAAAGCAATTCCTAGAAGACATTAGGAACACGATTGATAGCAAGCTTAAGGGCCTGGCCGCCTTCTTGCCGGGATATAATCTTTCCTTTGCGAAACTCTTGGTTTCAGGGTGCGATATTTGGCTCAATACCCCAATGGTTGGAATGGAGGCTTGCGGAACAAGCGGGATGAAAGCCGCTCTCAATGGCGATCTGCCCGTATCGACAAGGGATGGGTGGATGCAGGAAGTAGATTTTTACGGTATTGGGTGGCCGCTTGATTCCGACAAAATTAACGAAAGTATTCTAGCCTCTCTTGAGAACGAAATAATTCCGCTCTACTTTGATCGGGATGAAAAGGATGTTCCAAAACTGTGGATCGAAAATATGATACGCGCAAGACATCTTATCAAAGACCGTTTCTCGACAGCCCGAATGATAAAAGACTACATCGAACAACTCTATCTCCCCCTCCTCAGTTTGTAAAAAAACCAGAGAAAACCCTTGGCATCCGTATATAATCATTTATCATTGTTATATTATTAATATTATGAGAAGATGGTATGATCGATCATACCGCTAAATTTATGGCCAGAGTTTCGAAGCATCGCCTTGATAAAAAAACTTATATACAGGTTTTGGATACCCTGGACTTAGTTCTTGGGAAAATGAAAAAAGACGAGGTTCGTGCTTTTCTCTTTTCTTTGTTGGGCAAAAATGAGCGGATAATGGTTTCAAAACGATTTGCTGCTATAGTGCTTTTAGAGCGGGGTTTGGGTTTGACAGAGGTTTCGAAAATATTAAAATTAACTAAACAAACATTAGTAAGACTGAAAAGGACGCAAAAGATAAAAAATCAGGGGTTCAATCTTGCAATCGCTAAGGTAAAAAAGGATAGGATGGCAAAGGAAATAAGCTCAATTCTACTGGGCCTTGCAAAGGAGACGGCCGACATATTTCTTAACTGGCGAATTAAACCTCCGAACGATTACCCTAGAAAATAGCCAAGGAAATGAGTGAATGATCAATCATCAAGCCTGTTTTTATTGAAAGTTGAGCTTGGTTCGAATATAATTAGAAGACCTAGGGCCATGATGTAATGGCAGCATAACGGTCTCCAAAACCGTTCGTAGAGGTCCGAATCCTCTTGGCCCTGCTGATATAGTTTGATACAATTGACAGTCCCGAATTAACTAATGCTATACTGTTTGCCATGACAAATAAATCTATAAATAATCCTGCAACAATAGCTGATGTAAACAAAGCTGTTAAGGGTTCAGAAAAAGTTTTGGGAACTGAAATTTTGAGGGTTGAAGAAAGAGTTGAGAATCTAGAAGAAGGCCAGAAAAGACTCGAAGGAAAAGTTGATAAGATGGGATCAACAATTGAAAAGATTTCTAATCAACTCGATGGTTTTGTCGGAAGAGTTGATGATTTAACAAATGATAATGAAATTGGCACAGACCAGATCCATGAATTGCGTGAAACTGCCAAAGATCATGAGAAAAGGATAGCAAAACTCGAATCCCCAAATTAACAACCGCTTTACTCTCCTCGGGATTCGAACATTTGGTATAATTAACTCAGATATGACAAGAGAGGAATTTGCCAAAAAAATATATTGGAAAAAAATCATTTGGGGAGTGAGTATTGTTAATCCATTAATGATACTCCCTCAACTCTTACAACTTTGGCAAACACATCAGACGGCAGGATTATCGGTAGGTTTTTTAATAATACTAGTCCTTATCCAATACGGCTTTTCCTTGCACGGATTTTTTACTAGAGACCGTTTTATTATGGGAAGTAATAGTTTAGCTGGAACTATGTCGCTTCTTACACTTCTCTCCACTTTATATTTCCGAGGAACGGGGAGCTAAAATAGGTTCCAACATAGTTGCTGAGGACCTGCACTTTGTTATGGCAAAATCTTTTGTTATAATCTTTTCTTGTGAGCCCCGTTAGAAAATCTCGGCGAAAAAATTATAGATTAGTTTCTAACGGGGTGAGAATTCTGATTATTGGGTATGGCAAGCTTACAAGGACAATAACCGCGTATACTAAAACCCATCTTGCTCAAATTAAAAAGGTTGTGCCGCAGGCCAAAATCAGCCTGACCGCGGACCCAATTGAGGTCAAGAAGCTGCTTCCAGATGCTGAAATTATTATCACCTCTCCGTTCTTACAACACTTAATCGATCTTAAAACCGCCAAAAACCTAAAATGGATTCACTCCTCTTCAGCCGGGGTTACCGATCTTGCTAAAATCCTTTTGCCAACAAAAATTATTTTGACAAATTCATCAGGCGTTCACCCTATTCCAATTTCAGAACACGTTTTAGCCTTCATGCTTATGTTTGCAAGACAAATCCACAAAGCTCACCGAGCGCAAGTTAAGGAAAAACGCTGGATTAAAGATGTTGAGGCGCTCGCGCCTTTTGAACTTGCGAGTTCAACTGTCGGAATTGTTGGATACGGACGAATCGGTGCTCGCGTTGCCAAGGTTGCAAAAGCTCTTGGCGCAAAAGTCGCGGCGCTTGAACATAAACACAAAGTTTATAAAGTTCATAATGTTCATAAAGTTTATAAAGATGTTGGCCAACTATTGAAGACTTCTGATTTTGTTATTAACTGCCTTCCGCTGACGAGTGAGACCGCAGGATATTTCGATCTAAAGAAATTTCGAATAATGTCCCGCGGAGCAGGATCCGCCTCGGGCGGAAAGCGCTCTGCCTATTTCATAAACATTGGCCGAGGGAAAACCGTTGTTGAACGTGACTTGATTCGGGCATTAAAAGAAAATGTTATTGCCGGGGCGGGTCTTGATGTTTTTGAGACCGAACCGCTACCTGAAAATTCCCCGTTATGGAAATTCGAAAATGTAATCATTACTCCCCACTATTCCGGCTGGACACCCCATTACACAGATCGCGTCATGGATATTTTTTGTTCGAATTTGAAAGCGTATCTTGAGAAAAAAGCCATGCCAAACCTCGTTGACAAAAAGAAGGGATACTAATAAGCTGTGAATCCGTGAAAATCATGTCATCGTCTGATATAATCTTCTGATTGGTATCCTTTGAGGTACGGATTCGAACGCGAGCATGTTCGAAACATCCGCCCTCAGTTGGACACTTTGGCACCTTCAAAATCCGGGAAAACAAGTTCGGTAGTCCAGTTTCGCAATAAGCGGACTGAAGAGAAAGGAGAAAACTCATGCGTTCGACCAAAACTGCACGGAAAAGAATGCAGACGCGCACGAAAGCACTTGTCGCAGGAATCGTGGTATTCGCGTTCTTCTACTGGTCGCCTAGCAGCTCGGCAAGGCGCTCGAACCGCAACTTACTACCTTTGACAACTATTATTAGCGAGAGGAGAGCCGTGACCTTTTCAAGAGACAGCCCGTCCGAACAAAGTTCGCACATTCGGCCGTCAGAATAGCAATGGAGGCAAAAGTGGCACGAATCGTCGAAACACGGAATGACAACACCAAGTCATTCGTGATCAGAGGTCTCAGTCCGGAAGATCACGAGGCAGCACAGCGTCTTGAAGTGCCCCTTGAGCACAGGACCTTTCCTGAGGCCATGTCGGCTCTTGAGAAGATCAAAAGCGCCTGCCCAAAGCAAGGCAGCTGAGGTCTTCTCATTCCAAGACGGAAGCAAAAACTCTTACAAACTACTGGTTAAGCTCAAGGAGGAATCTCGTGGCACGTGTAATCGGACACACGCCCGCTGGTGAATACCCGGTTATCCTACAAGGAGAACCAGACCACCGTGCGGCAAGGGAAATGGGATTTCCGCCCAACGCCCAGATCTCAAGTAGTGACCAGTCCGAGGCCCTCGCTATCTGCCAGAAGATCAACGAACGAGCTGCCGAACTGCAAGGCAAATAGGTTCGGAATGCGAATCAATTTCCCGGAAGGGCCTCTGGCTCAGAGGGCTATAGCGCCCGGAGGGTGACAATCGCGGAGGCGGACTTTGTCTCGCCGAAGCGAGAATTCGCGGAGGCGGAAAGGGTCGTTTATCGACCATTCCAAGCTTAGCTTGGTCTAAAACTTTCCCCTCCGCCCCACACCATACGGTGCGGGGCTCCGCATCATTACTTATATACATTCGGAAAATTTGCTATAATTTCCAAAATATGAAATCGCCTGAAGCTCGCGCTCGTCAGCCGGATTTTAGATACTCACCTGATCAGAGAAAATATTCCAAACTTAATCCCTTCTCCCCTCTCGAATTAAAAATTTTACAGGCGACTCATGACGGTTTGACCGGCCGGCAAATAGCTATTTCGTTTGGGGTATCGGCAAAATCTTTAACTTTATCAAGGCGACGCATAAAAGAAAAAATGCTTGAGAGGTTTGGTGTCTCTGAAAGTCAACTTTCTATCGAAGAGACAATAAGAGTAGCCGTGGAGCTTGGCATTCGGAATGGCCTTATTGAACCAAAAAACAACAAATCATCTTAAAACTTGCCTAGCGAGGTCCGGCATTTGTTCGTTAATTATTTGGTTTGCCGCAGCTACCTTTAAAGTATAAAGCTCGGTTTCGTCTTCAAGATCTGAGATTTCATTTTTTACCCTCTCATCGTTAAGTAAAATGAAAAAGTTAAACCCCTTATCGCTTTCACGCGCCGCTTCGATCTTCTTCCGATAATAATTTTTAAGCTCCAAAAATCCGCCGGAAGGCAAACTATCGGCATCAAATTCTGCCTCGAAGTAAATCTTTAGCGCTCGATAAACATTACCCTGTCCTCCATGATAGGCCCAAACCGCCAAACCCCAATCGCCAAACAATTTATACATGTCAGAGAGGTTTTCAACTCCAATTTCTCTTAAAAGATCTCCTTTCTCCCGGTCTGAAAGTGCGTCGAATTCCTCTCTAGTCATCCCCCTTTGATCAAGTTTTGTTGAGAGAAGATCGGGCATGACCTGCATTTCCCACATGGCTCCCGCAGGAGAAACCATTTTCTCTGCCCCTCCGTTTTCAATTAGACAAACTGAAAGAACAATTTCAGGATTAATCCCGAATTTTTGCGAGAGCTCGATTAAGCTTTGGGCATGATTACTTAAAACATTCTTCATTCCTTCAAAACTTGGGTTCTCCTCAATCACTTTTTTCATTTCGCCTATCTTCTGCTCAACTCTTGCGCGATCCGCATTCGAAAGTTTAGTTAAGTTCAGCCATTCCATCATTCTCTCGCGGCCGTACTTAGCGTAAACCGAGAGCTCTGCTTTATCCCTCTCATCGACAAGAGGAAGGCTCTCAGATGGCATGGAATCCATATGTCGATGAACAGCGGGTATAACGTCAGGAAGGTCTATGTTGCTACTCACATTATAAGCGAGTTTCCCTCCGGCAAACACCGCCATAGGGGTAGTCATTGCAAGTGTCATTCGGGCCGCGACTTCTGCCATGCTTGGTGGAGGTTTTTGTATCATGTGAGACGGAGACAAATTTCGTTTAATAGGAGTTGTTGTTCCTCTTTCGGGAAGCGAACTTTGCCCTGCCTCAAAAGTTTGTCCATCAAACATATTAACTTAGTGTAACAATAAATTATTATGCTTTTCAAATCGGTCAAAATGATTTATGATTAGCAGAATGCCTCGTAGTTTGCCGGACCTCAAATATGAAATCGAACTCTGGAAAAAGAGTTATGTTGTAATTGGAATAGATGAAGTTGGACGCGGTGCGTTTGCTGGACCTCTGGTTGTCGGCGGCGTTATCTTTCATCCAGGATCTAATATCCAATATCTAGAATCTCTAGGTATTGACGACTCCAAGAAGTTGAAACCGATGCAGCGCCGTTTGCTTTCAAAAATTATACAAGATGAATGTTTAGCTTATCATGTCAGTAAAGTAAGTGTCACTAAAATCAATCGAATTGGTATCACAAAGGCAACCTTTGTGGCCATGCGGGATGTCGTGAAAAATCTCCGTGAAAAATGTCCGAAGGGCATCCTGAGCTATAGCGAAGGATCTCATGTCAAGTTTTTCGTCTTGATTGACAAATTTTATGTAAAGCGTCTTAATGGTATAGGTCTTAAAAACCAAAAAGGAATAGTTCATGGAGATCAGATCTCCCTTTCGATAGCAGCCGCATCAATTATTGCCAAGGTCGCAAGAGACAATCAGATGAGAAAACTATCTGCTAAATTTCCACTGTATGGTTGGGGCCGCAACAAAGGCTATGGAACGAGCGAACACATCAACGCCCTTAAAATCCACGGCCCAACACGCCTCCACCGCGTCATACGCGGTTATAGTCGCGTTTGACGCGACACCGCACCGCATTCATCAGAAATTTTATTCCACCTTCTTTGTAATCTAGATTACTTGCAATCGGCATTTTACCATGTTAATATAGCCACAAAATGAACCCAAGAGAAAGAAAACCCCAAGGTAGTGAATTAGATCAGGCTTTGCGCTTTGGAAAAGAGGTTGTGACGCGCGCAAGACAATTCAGCGGAGAATTCTTGCTCTCATCAAAAGAAAGACTTACAAAACCTTCAGAAGTTGAAATAATAGATAAGATTGTAAACAGTGGCATTAGGAATTTTGTTTGGTTTCACTGTTCAATTACGGACACTATGCAACAGGCGGTTGTTGAAAAGGCGCGCAAGGGAGAATTAAGATATTTTAACGCAGTAAGCGAACATAGTCTTCCGAGCATAGCGGTAGGAATATGGCTTGCGACCGGTGAACCTTCTCTTGTTCACTTTCAAAACTCGGGAATCGGCAATGCACAGGACGGAATAACTACAGCATATGTTCATGAAGTGCCAATGCTTGTCATGCCTACTTGGAGAGGCAATGACAAAAGTGACAATAGTGAACCGCATCAGGAAATAGGCGATATGACACAGGATCTCATGAAAACAATTTTTAAAGGCAAAAACTATGGAGAGCGTGACGGACGAGGATTTTTAAGAAAGCTTGAAGAAGGAATCGATATAGTAAAAGCGGGAGGGATAGCAGGGGTTGCGATATCGCCTCGCGCATTCAATAAAACAGTTAAACTTGAGATTCCTCCTCGTCTTCGTGAAAGAACGGCCGAAAGTTATTGGGAAGAAAGGCAACAGCTTCTCAAACTCTATGAAGAAAATGCGAGTATCAAAGGGCAGGAATCAAATCCAATAAGATTTGGTGACCTTGTTGCTAGAAGTGAAGCAATCGGAGCTATTATTGAACAACATCCCAATTCGGCAATCATTATTTGTAATGGTTTCAATGCCCGCACGGCCTATTGGCAACACGACAGACTTGGCAACCTTCCAAATGTCGCTGGAATGGGAGGGTCAGCCGCCATTGGATATGGTGCAGCATGGGCAAATCCTGATATTGACTGGGTAGTTATAGATGGTGATCAAAACTTTGAAATGAGCACAATGCACGCGGTTCTTGCCGATTCAAAAAATTATCCCCCAAACCTTTATTGGTATATTCTTGATAATGGAATTGGGGCATCTGTTGGAACTGCTGAGAGCGTACCACTACCTCCATGGGCTGAAAACCTTGCGCGATTAATCCCAACAAGAACTGATAATCCAGGGGAATTTAGTGATTCAAGAGTCCCCGATCCTGCCGAAATTGCAAAACGATTTCAAAGGTGGGTGATGCGTGAATCAAGAGAAAATAGAGCCAGGCGGGAATTTAATCAGCGTTTCGAAGAATCTTCCTTCCATGATGGAATGTAACCTTTTTCTCTCTAAATTTTGAGTTTTGACTTTTGAGTTTGCTATTATATATTAATGCTCCTCAGGCTTTTTGCGGACTTTAAAAAGAACGCTCCCTATTTTGTTCTTGGTGGGCTTTTGCTCACTATCTTCTACGCCTTTTCTTTTTTGGTTAAGGAGGATGTTTTTACCAGGTTTGATTTTGATATGACTGTTAGGGTTCAGAATAATGTGCCTGTTAGATTCGACCCTTATCTTTCTTGGTTCTCGCTTCTTGGAAGCTTTGAAGTAACACTTTTGATATTAATTGTATTTTCAATAATTAATTTCTTGAAAAAAAAGTTTTTATCGATTTTATTAGTTCCGGCCTTTGGTTTTATGCACGTTGTCGAGATAATTGGGAAGGCATTTTTAGATCATCCGCAAACTCCGTTCATGTTCCATCGTTACGCTTTAGACTTCTTTTTTCCAACAAGCTATGTTCAGCCAGGCGGCTCCTATCCGTCAGGACATGCCATGCGAACAGCCTATCTAGCGGTACTTTTTCTCTTTTTGGTTAAAAATTCGAAATTATCACGCCCTTATAAACTATTTAGCTATTCAGCTATTTTAGCTATTTATCTTATAATGGTTTTCTCCCGCGTCTCACTTGGTGAACACTGGACAACAGACGTAATTGGCGGATCACTGCTTGGTGCGGCTTTCGCGTTTTTCTCCTTTGCCCTTCTGTGAAAACTGCCTATTGACAAACATTTTTCACAATGTTATAGGTTAATTATGAGTAGCATTCCGGAAACTCTTGCCACGCACGGCTTTGAACGACTACTCGGTCCCTGGCATCATGAAACGCCAAAAACCCCAGATCAACGATTATATGCTGAAGTAAGACACATACTGAGACACTTCGATCCTAAAATAGAATATCTACTTCTCACGGCAGAGGAAGATGATTTCTTTTTTACCGCGCATTTATATAGAAACGGTTCAAAGGGAACTGACCCAGTTTTAATTCGAGAAGATGATGCATATGCTGTTCTAAATGCGGCCGGAAGAAAACCAACCGAATTTTCCTGGGACCCATCACAGGAAATAAAAATTGGCGGTGAAACTTTTAAAACAGCTGTTCATGCAATTGAAGGCAATAACAGATCTGTTATTCTTGAAAGTTCGAGATTTAGACCAGACGGAAAAAGAAATGGAATCAGAATTTCAATTGCCGAAAGAACTGCGTATTATGATACCCTTCTTAGAGATCCCATAACTTTACCTGAAGATGAGGTTCTTGCGCAACCCTTCACGCCGCTTCTGCGCCCACTAACTAACGCGGGATAAAATTATCTGCCGCCGCGGATATCCCGATTAGTATACGAAAGCAATGCGTCCGCAAAAACGTCCGGCATAGTAGCGGGAAGATTAGTATCAACTACCACGAGTTCAGCGTGATTTGAATAAGGGAACTTGGATAAATGCAATTCTCCAGACGTTCTGATGACCAAATCCGGAACCGGAATACTACGAGCTTGTTCCCTCAAACGAACAGCAAGTTCGGGTGTAATAGCCCATTCGTTCAAATTACTTCTCGCTACCTCTTGAGCAAAAAGAGAATCCTCGTAATCTTCCCCATAATCAATCGCAAGAATTATATTCGTGCCCGAGTTTTCTCCTGTTGCCAGTTCTGCCCTTCCCAATTCCCTTGCGAGAGGCAAAGTTAATCTGTCGATTCTTCCAACTCTTGTAACTCTAGCGTTCCTCTCAACAAGTTCATCTCTATAATCCGCAAGACATTTGGCCATTGTCTTAAAAACTGCCTCTTTTTGCTCTCTGGGTCTCTTTATTTCATTATCCGTGGACCATGCCCATAAAATAATGTTTTTAACTTCCGAAAATTCGTCAAACTGCATTAGTCCCTCGTACAAAAGTCTCGCCCCAAGGTTATAAGCTCGTTCATCTGATATCCCATGCTCTTTTGCGAATCTTCTTCCGCCATCCGGAATAATTAAAACAGTGCGAGGTAGCCTATTTTTTACTCTTCGTAGCTCCGGGAGTTTTTCTTTAAGACGAGCAAGCGACTCCTGCCACTCTTTCTCTATAGCATATTCTCGAACAAAATTCGGAGCTCCTCTTGCTAGGACCTCTCTGACCCTACCCTGAATACCTATTGATCTTCCATCCTCTGCTTTTGTCATTTTATTTGAGTTTTTCGACTTCCTTGTGTTCTTGAACCTTTCTGCAGATTCGGCAGTATTTTTCAAGTTTCAGTTTCTCAGGGGTGTTGAGTTTGTTGCGAGATGTGACATAATTGCGTGTCCCGCAAACCGTACAATCTAAGCCTACAATAATTCGGGCCCCAGTCTTTTTTGCCATAAAGGGTATTTTAGCAAATCCGAAGTAGAATTGGAATACTATGTATTAGCTTCTTTTTTTAAAAATTTGATTTAATATTAACGTAAGTTCAAATAGAATTATAAGAGGTAATGCAAGCAGGAAATCCGCAAAAATTGAATCCAGTGGAAGAAGGATAGGAAATAAAATAGAAAATAAATAAACCCACAGGCGCTGTTTTCGCAGATAGCCGGTTTTAACAATTCCGAGGCTTATCAGAAGAATCATGATTATCGGAAATTGGAAAGCAATACCCATAAAAACTGAGACTAGAAGTACCGTGCTTATAAGACGGCTGATATCCAGGACGTTGCCGATACCAAGCTCTATTGACTTTTCCAAAAATAATTGAATTTGCCATTTCATAATAAGAATTCCAAAAGAAAATCCCATAAAAAAAAGGGTTATCGAGAAAGGCAAAGTCTTAATTATCATTTTATATTCTTTGTGTCTCAATGCCGGTCTTAAAAAGGATAATGTTTGATAGATTAAAAGAGGAAGAATAGCTACAACTCCTGTTGCCATACCAGAACTAATTGCGAGGTTTATAAATTGAAAAGGCGAGGTAAAAACGATGTTAACTCCGCGAAGCGATAGGATTTCAATTATGAATTTGATTATTCTTTCATAAAAAATAAAACCTGCTGCTGCCGCGACTGCAAAAACTATTAGGATAAAGAGGATTCTTTTTCTAACTTCAGCAAGGTATGGAGAATATTTGCTTATTAATGCAACGCTTTCTTCGGAAGTTTCGGAGGATTTGATATTATCCACAGCAGTAATAAAAGTGTATCAAATTCGATTATTCCTCTTACTTAGAATCGTCTTTGGAGGCCTTCTTAAATTCTTTCATAGCTTCGGCTAAGCCCTTAAAAAGTTCCGGGATTTTCTTCCCCCCGAAAAGCAAAACCACTATTAAGGCGATGATCAGCCATTCAGTCACCCCAATTGATTGAAGCATGTTCAATTTTCACACCTCCTTCCGGGCCAGAGGCCTCTCCGGGCCAGCGGCCTTCCATTATTTTTTACTTGGTTCGTCATCGTCTTCTATGGTTTTGGTAAATGCGTTTTTTATTCTTTTGATCTCCTTGACGCTTTCACCGCTGGTTCGAGCCAAGCTCATAATTGCTTTGCCTCCGAAAAGAACTATTAAAATTATAACAATAATAGCAAGCTCTATTGGACTGATATTTTTTATGAAATCAAACATTCCGGCTTATAATCAATATAAAACTTAAATTTGAAAAAAACAAGAGGCAAAACATGGGCCTAATCAGCTCATAGACGCTGAGTACCAGGAAGTCCCATCAAAATATTCCAAATTTTTTGTTTGAGAGTTAAATCCAAGTGTTCCCTTTTTGGCTTTTTTTGGTCTTGTGGTTGTTTTCCAAGCACTAATCTTAGGTAGTCCTAGCATCATAGATAAGCCTTGTCCAATATCAATAAGGAAGGGGGAGTTTTTTGGCATAGCGTCTTACATATTATATATCATATCCATTTATTTTTTGCACTACTCTGCCTTCTAAATAATTTTCCTAACGGACTAGATTTTCTTCATTGGCAGTTTCAGCCAGGAAGATCCGTTAAAGAATTCCAAATTTTTTGTTTGAGAGTTGAAGCCGATTGTTCCTGTCTTTACCTTTTTTGGTCTTCCTGCGTTGTTCCAAGATGGGATCATGTACTGGAAGACTGTGGCAAATAGGGTTTGATTTGTTAAAGCCTCATGATTAAATATCAGGGAATTTTTATTTAATACAGGAGGCTCCTCCACTTCTGCGATTTGTACTTCCGAAGGGCTTGCTGACGCGGATGGTGAAGGACTGGGGCTTGCTGAGGAAGGTGCTGAAGGACTGGGGCTTGCTGAGGCACCGGCAGCAGACGGCGAGGGAGAAACAGAAGGTGAAACACTTCCTGCTATGGATGGACTGACACTTGGAGAAACAGAAGGTGAAACACTTCCTGCTATGGATGGGCTTACACTAGGTGACACTGAAGCTGATGGAGATTGACTTGGTGAAACAGAAGGAGATACAGATGCCGAGGGACTTTGGGATGGACTTACTGAGGGTGATACAGATGCAGATGGGGATACTGAAGCTGAAGGAGATTGCGAAGGAGAAGCGCTTGGACTTACAGATGGGCTGGCAGATGGACTAACACTTGGAGATATGGATGCTGATGGACTCTGGGAAGGTGATATAGATGGAGATATGGATGCTGATGGACTCTGGGAAGGAGAGACAGATGGAGATACCGATGGACTGACTGATGGACTAATGCTAGGTGATACAGATGCACTAGGAGATTGGGAAGGACTCACAGATGGTGACACTGATGGAGATACCGATGGACTAACAGATGGTGAAACCGAAGCTGAAGGAGATTGACTTGGTGACACTGAAGGAGATACCGATGGACTAACAGATGGTGAAATACTGGGTGATATAGATGCGCTAGGAGATTGGGAAGGGCTAACTGAAGGACTTACTGAAGGACTAATCGAGGGACTTACTGATGGAGAAACACTACTTACTGCGGATGGACTAATAGATGGGCTTATGCTTGGACTTACAGATGGACTAACTGAAGGACTGACGCTAGGAGATATAGATGCACTGGGACTTTGACTGGGTGATACAGATGGTGAAACAGAAGCGGAAGGACTTTGGGAAGGAGAGACGGATGGGGATACACTAGGAGAAACAGATGGCGATACTGAAGCGGATGGGGATTGGCTAGGTGATACAGATGGACTGACTGATGGACTAACTGAAGGAGAGACGCTTGGCGAAACTGACGGACTAACACTGGGAGAGACGCTAGGGCTTACACTAGGAGAAACAGATGCCGATGGGCTTTGGCTTGGAGAGACACTTGGGCTTACTGATGGTGATACAGAGGGTGAAACAGATGCTGAAGGAGATTGGGAAGGACTAACTGATGGAGATACAGATGGACTGACAGAAGGAGATACAGAAGCACTGGGACTTTGGGAAGGAGAAACAGATGGAGATACAGATGGGCTTACAGATGGTGAAACAGATGCTGATGGACTCTGGGAAGGTGAAACGCTAGGACTGACTGATGGGCTAACACTAGGTGATACAGATGCACTAGGACTTTGAGATGGAGATACACTGGGTGATACGGAAGGTGACACTGAAGGAGAAACCGAAGGAGAAACTGAGGGAGATACGGATGCACTTGGACTTTGACTAGGTGAAACAGATGGGCTAACAGATGGAGAAACGCTAGGTGAAACAGACGCACTTGGACTTTGACTAGGAGAAACAGAAGGTGAAACGCTTGGTGATACTGATGGTGAAACCGAGGCTGAGGGTGACTGGCTTGGACTTACCGAAGGACTTACTGAAGGACTTACTGAAGGAGATACAGATGCTGATGGACTTTGGGAAGGTGATACTGACGGAGATATGCTTGGCGATACTGAAGGTGATACAGAAGCGGAAG
>MFOC01000003.1 GCA_001782235.1 Candidatus Levybacteria bacterium RIFCSPHIGHO2_02_FULL_40_18 | reverse complement strand
TGAGTTCCGACCCGCACGAAAGGTAGAATGACCGAATAACTGTCTTGAACATTTACCCGGCGAAATTGAGATGGCTGTGAAGACGCGGCCTAGTTGTCCTAGGACAAAAAGACCCCGGGAGCTTTACTGTAGCTTCGCATTTGAAAGATTATTTTAACTGTCGAGAATAGGAGGGACCCCGCCGCAAGGCGGGGGTCAGTGGAATACCTCTCTTTAAAATGGTTGATCATTATTCTTATCCCGCATAAAAATCCGGGAAGAAGACAGTGCGTGGTGGGCAGTTTGACTGGGGAGGTCGACTCCTAAAATGCAACGGAGTTGTACAAAGGTTGGCTTAGCACGGATGGAAATCGTGCTGAATCCGCATAGGGAAAAGCCAGCTTGACTGTGAGACGTACGTGTCGAGCAGGTACGAAAGTAGGTCTAAGTGATCCTGTAGATCCTGTTGGTCAGGCTACAGCTTAACGGATAAAAGCTACCCCGGGGATAACAGGCTGATCGCCTCCAAGCGTCCACAGCGACGAGGCGGTTTGGCACCTTATGTGATACACATTGGGGTGCCTGTATTTTAAGTAATTAAAATACAAACCTGTATTTCACAGGGAACCCCGCCAAAAGCGGGGTAAAGATTGATAGGTCTTTTTGTGAAAGTAAAAATACTAGTCCAAATCGGTGGACTCCTTTCGAAATAGAACAACGAAAGGACAATACCGAGAGGAGTTCAGTTATCAGTTCTCGGTTTTCAGTTTTCAGGTTCCAGTTTTTCGGTTTTCGGTCATTCAGACTGATAGACAGATAACTGATTGACCAAATTCTGATAACCGACCACAGAAAACAGATAACCGGATTTCTTGTATCGACTGTCCCCGATGATAGTTTTCATCGGGGCGATGTGCAAATGTTTGTCAAGCGCATAAAACGGCTAGTGCTGAGGTCGCCTTAGGCGACCGAAGTAAAGGTATAGTCAAAGCCCTTAGTAATAAGGGATGCACATAACAGTTAATTGTTAATTTGTCGTTTTCGTTAATTGTTATGATTGCGATGTCGGCTCATCTTATCCAGGGGGTGTAGAAGCTCCCAATGGTCGGGCTGTTCGCCCGTTAAAAAGGTACGCGAGCTGGGTTCAGAACGTAAGTTACATTGCGTTCTACCACAGTAATGTGGTATAAATAATTACTGACTAAAATCGGAGAAACCCTCTTAAAGCATTCGAACTGGCTTTAAAGGGTAACACCGAGGGTAAGTCAAAAGAGGTTTGAAGAAAGAAGAGTTGTCCTACATAGCAGGGTTTCTGGATGGAGATGGATGTATTATGCTTCAATTGGTATTTCGAGCAGATTATAGACTCGGATATCAGATAAGAGCGAGCATCGTCTTCTATCAGAAGCAGAAATATAAGAATTTTCTATTTTGGTTAAAGGGAAAGTTTCAAGTAGGGTATATCAGGGACAGAAATGATGGAATGTCTGAATATACTATTGTTGGATCAAAACCAGTTATAGGAATTCTTAAAAAGCTAATGCCTTATCTTAGATTAAAAAAGGATCAGGCGGAGCTTGCCCTTGAGGTCCTGGCAAAAATGCCAGGATCAGGTAGGAAAATGAACTCTAGAATATTGCTAGAACTTTCTTTAGAAGTTGACAAATTTGCTGAATTGAATTATTCAAAAAAGCGAACCAATACTTCTGAGAAAGTAAGGCAGTTTCTAAATAAATCTCTTTTGAATCCCGTAGAGACTGAAGTTTAACAACTTCGATTCCATAACATTGGAATAATACGTCAGCGCCTACTCCTACAATTGTAGGACAAGAGGATGAAGATATAGTCCATGCCATTAGAAATAGTGGGTAAACATGCGTAAGACAGTTCGGTCTCTATCCAGGACAACCGATTTGAGATTTGAAGGGAGTCGCCCCTAGTACGAGAGGACTGGGGTGAGGGAATCCCTGGTGTGCCGGTTGTGTGAAAACACGCAGCGCCGGATAGCTAGATTCCCATGGGATAACCGCTGAAAGCATCTAAGTGGGAAGCCCACCCTAAGATAAGATCTCTTAGTGCCCTAGTAGATCACTAGGTTGATAGGAGAGAGGTGTAAGACTGGTAACAGTTTTAGCTTACTCTTACTAATAGCACGAAAATAGCGTAGATTTTAGAAAATCACCCCGCACAGAACTTACTTCGGTCCGGAGGCTTACAGCCTCGCGCTCCCGAAGGGCGTTTATGCGGGGCAAGCACGCTTAGTTGTAGAATAACAATATTTGGAGGAAAAAATTTCTTGGTCTTTGGAGCGATGTAGAACCACCTGATCCCTTTCCGAACTCAGAAGTGAAATGCATCAGCGCCCACGATACTGGACAGTAGTCTGGGACAATAAGTCAAGGCCAGGAAATTTTTTCCTCCAAACCCCGCTTCGCGGGGGAACCCCAATTGTTGAGTGCATAAAATGCACGAAATCCCGACTGAAAACTATCAGCGGGATCGCATGTTATAATCTTCAAATGGTGCCGTTTGAAAAGAAGATTATAACCCGCGTCCGCGCATATCTTCAAAAAGAATTCCCCTCAGACCCAACAGGCCACGATTATTGGCATTTTGACCGTGTTTCTCGGTTATCTAAAAAAATCGCATCGGGCGAAAAAGCAAAAGTTGATATGTTCATTTTGGAACTCGGTGCCTTGCTTCATGACATTGGCGACTGGAAATTCCATGATGATGAACTTGCTGGCGGGAAAAAAGCACGCAAATTACTTTTGGAATCAAAAGTTTCTGAGAGCATTATAAGAAAAGTTGAGCATATTGTTGATAATGTGTCTTTTAAGGGAGCAAATGTACCTAATAAAATGAGAAGCAGAGAAGGAAAAATAGTTCAGGACGCAGACCGCCTTGATGCGCTTGGTGCAATAGGGTTGGCCCGCGTATTTGCAACAAGCGCATATTTTAAACACTCGCTTTTCGATCCGACCGTTAAACCGGTCCTCCATAAAAGTTTTGGCGATTACAAAAAAAGTTTCACCGCTATTAATCATTTTTACGAAAAACTCTTATTGCTGAAGGACAAAATGAATACTAAGACCGGGAGGAAAATTGCGAAAGAAAAGCATAAATTCACTCAAAATTTTCTCAATAAATTCTTAAAGGAGTGGACTAATTATGAGTAGATATTATGTTCGAAAAGATTAGAATAGATAAATGTCAAGCGTTTATGGTGAATTGCATAAATATCTCATATTATGCTTTGAATTTTAAAATTATCAAAAAAGCCTGGAGGATAATTTGAGGAGTAAAAAGCAAAGCAATCACCCCCTTATAAAGAACTCGTGCCGTCTTGTTCTCAACATAATAATCTTTAATTTCATCAAAATTTATGTCAGGCCATTCTATGAATCCGTAATTTGATGTGAACTTTTTAATGTTCATTCTATGAAAGATTAAATCAATTCGCAATGCTCATATCAGTACTTTCCGCTACAAAAATTTTGTAAGTGAGATTACACTAGAATCTTTACGATTTACTAATAACCCAGGCTTCTGAGTTTTTCCATTAGGGATTATTTGATTATTGTAAGAAGTTTTATAAATTTCTGATATAATGCTGAATTGAAGTTTACATATCATCCTACAAGCATGGGTTGAATTGTAAATTGCACATTAATAACTGATTGTGAAAGTGTATTTCAAAAAGCTTCTCCGCCAGCTGGCGGATGTATGAGGCTTTGTTTCTACCGCTCTTCAAACAAACTGTTGGTTTGTTTGCGGAAGGGTAGAAACCGGTAGAAATACATAATTATAGAAAGGAAAATTAAAACAAAAGAAGGATGGTCGAACAGGAGCGTAAGAACAAGGAGGGCATCATGATCAATCTACGCAAACTGCTAAGGAAGCAAGTAGGACATCGCTTTGCGCGAAATAGTCCTGATAGGAGGTTGTAGCCCGTCCGAATCAACAATACTTATAGTCCGCTACGGAAGTAGTAACGGAGGACCACTCAAGTGTTCAACAAGTACAAGTTTTTGGTTGTCGTCGCAGCGATTGCCATCGCCGCATTCGGCACAAGCATCTTGCCCGGTAACCCGGTCGAGACGGCCAGCGCAGAGGGATCCGGAATCGGCGTATGGGAACAATGTCAGGCTGACGGACTTGTCGACGTTAGCTTCAGCTGGGTTCGTAACCCCGCCGCCACCAAACAGTGGTTTGAGGTATCGTCAGGAGGCGCGTACAAGCGTTACGACGTCGGCGTCACGGACAACAGTATCTTCATCGGAGATTTCAAGCCGGGCGTCAAGTACACCTTCCGTCTCGTCAACCAGTTCAAGAACGGCGTCGGCATGACAGGTCTGTTCCAGATCACGCCGGGAGCCTGTTCAGCATACCCGCCCGTCGGTACCACCACCTGTAGCGTCCCGCAGACGATCCCCTCGCTTACCAAGGACGACCTCAAGGTCATAACCAGTGTACAGGCTCCGGAAGGAGTTTATGAAGGCGAGTGGAAGAGCACAGGCGTTATTCCAGGTGGTCCTGCCAAAGATCAAGGCATCGGCAAGTCCGTAGTCGTCATCAACGACATCGCGTCTTCGAAGGTAACGTACTTCTTCAACGGCAACAAGATCGCGATTACGAACTGGAAACTTCTGATTGTCCCGGGTGGTTTACTATCTTTCTCGGGTGGTTTTCCCCTGGTGGTATTCACCCAACAGGCCGATGGCTCGCTCGATGGACAGATCACGTTCCAAGGCCAAGTTACCTCGAAGGGTAACTTCAAGCTCTGCATACCAGCAGCCTGACCGCCGCCGGTAACCTTTCTTTTACGACCCAGCGATCGCGCTGATTAGTTTCGCAATCCTTTTGGGGGTGTGCGTTGAGTGTTCGTTTACGAACTAGCCTTTTTGGCGATAAAACTCTTCATGCACCCCCCTATTTTTTTGCCAATTTCCCCATATATCTGCGCGTGCACAAAAATACTATTGCAAACCGAAAAATTATAATCTAGTATTAAAACGTGGAAAACAAAGGTTTTAATCCTCCTCAAAAACTTCTTTATATTCTATTGATTTTAGGCGCAGTTTACATACTGACTTTCATATTCGTTTTCAAACCCATAGACAATTCATACAGCATCTTTAAATCACTGCCGATTCTCGATGAGGAAAAGGTCTTTCCGGGCTACACGTTAATTTCTCCATATAACCGTCTTTTAAGCGATTCAAAAATCGAGGGCAAAGTTTATTTACTCGATATGGCGGGCTACCCCGTACATACATGGACAACCAATCATCAGGTTCTGTACTCGGTTCTTGAGCCTGACGGGAAATTACTCTCGGTAATGGAGCAGCCAAAATATAGCCAGTTTTTCCCTCCGGGAGGCAATACCGGAATTATTCAAGAACTTGACTGGAAATCGAATGTGGTTTGGGAATATAAGAATGAGGCAATGCATCATGATGTCGCAATACTGCCTAACGGAAACCTTGCTTTTGCTCTCTGGGAGAAAACACCACCTGAGATCGCAAGGCAAATTCAAGGTGGCGTTGATGGTACAGAGATGGCCTCCGGCCCAGAGGGTCTCCGGCCCGGCGGGGAAGGCGGTCTCATTTGGTCGGATAATATAGTCGAGATAAATCGAAAAGGAGAGACTGTTTGGTCTTGGCACTCATATGAGCATATGGATCCGCAAATGGACGTAATTGCCCCGCTTCTGCCTCGGTACGGATGGACCTACACTAACGGGTTGAAGTATATGGAAAAAAATCCTATCGATGGCACACCTGCGTATCTTTTAAGCATGCGGACAACTAGTACTGTTTATATAATTCGAAAAGAAGACGGGGGAATAATCTGGCGATCTCCAAAAGGAATGTTCAGCCTTCAGCATGACCCGACATTGCTTGAAAACGGAAACATTCTTGTATTTGATAACGGGTATGATAGGCTCCCGGCGCCATTTCCGAGTTTCGGATCAAGGGCAGTTGAAGTGAACCCCAAAACAAACAAAGTTGTATGGCAGTTTGATGCAGGAGAGGGGCCAATTGACAAAATTAAATTTTATGCGCCAATCGTAGGGGGCGCGCAAAGACTTTCAAATGGAAATACGCTAATCACTGACGGGACTAGGGGACATATATTCGAAGTAACCAACAAAGGTGAGGTTGTATGGGACATTGTAAGTCCATATACCACAAAACAAACCGGTGCGTTTCCCAACAATTTCCTCTTTAAAAGCAGACGCTACGGGGAGGATGAAATCAAATGGCCTCAAAGAATAGCGCCTGCTTTTAATAAGTTTACATATAACCTGCATCAAATCCTTGGCAAACTTTACCCCAGGTAAAAAGGTCTGGAGTTGACTATTGACAAGTTTAGTTGAGTTTAGTATAGTATAGTCATGATAAGTAATGCTAATATTGTAAAAATGTATACCCCCGAACAAATTGCCGAGGCCCTTCAATTATCAAAAAATACGGTTTATGAGCTTATCGCTCGAGGGGAGATTGTTGCTAAAAAACTTGGCCGTGTGTATAGAATTCCCGCAAGTTCCGTATCATTTATGATCACAGGGCTTGACTATGATTTATTTTCTAAAGAACAAGAAGACATGAAAGTTATACCGCGCGTGCGGCAATATCTTAAAAAAGCCCGGGCGGCTTAAATAAATGACCCCAACAGTCTTTATTGATTCAGATGTTGTAATTTCTTCTCTTCTGTCAAAAACAGGCGCTGCCTATTCCCTTATTCATAAAAGCGGTGCCAATCGTTTTATTTCAAATATATCTTTGGAGGAGTTAAAAAGGGTGTCAAAAGAACTGAATATAAAAGAGCAAGACCTGAAAGAGCTTATTGAGAGAAGATTCTTAAAGATTGAGATTAAAAGTTCACTTAAGAAAATAAGGGAAAAATATAATAACTTTGTTGAAGATTCAAATGACGCGCATATCGTAGCGGGAGCATATAAGTCAAAAGCTAAATTTCTCATCACTTATAATCAAAAAGATTTCAACACCGATAAGATAAAAGAAGATTTAAACATTATAACTATGAGGCCTGCGCAATTTTTGCAGTACCTGAGGAGTTTAGAATGAAGCGGTGTGTTTCCCAACAATTTCCTCTTTAAAAGCAGACGCTATGGGGAGGGTGAAATCCGCTGGCCGCAAAGAATAGCGCCTGCTTTTAACAAGTTTCGCCTGAGTTTTAGCCAGGCCCTTAAAAGCTTTTATCCTTGGTAAAACTTATGCATTTAAGAACTCTTTCAAAAGGCCATTGATTTTATTCATTCTTTACAGGTCAACTTTTAATTGATAATATATATGGCAATCTGATGAAGCTTTCGGACTTTTATTCGATACTTGATAAACTTAATGAATTGGAACTTAGCCCCCAAATAACACGAGTTGCTGAGTTCTATGATGAGCCTAAATTCCTTAATTATCAATGCGTATTTAAAATAGGCAGGAGGCACAAAAAAAAACTCATTGTCGGCAGTGCTTTCTTTTCCGGTTTGGGCTTTTCAATCAATTCTCCCAAAGACGCGCTTTTTAAGTCTTTATTTGAGGCAATGGAGAGGTTCTGCCTCGATGCCTATAGTCAAGACTCGATAAGATATGGCAGATTCAGCGATAATCCTAGGTTTTTCGTCAATCCGACAATTTTTACAAAAAGGCCAGAACTGATAGATAGAAAATTTGGCTGGGTTGGGGCAGTAAATTTGATGACCGGCAAGAAGTGTTATATACCTGCACAATTAATCTTCCTTCACTTCTTAAGAAATAACAAAGGGGAACCGCTTTTAGACTTTCCAAGCATTAGCACAGGGGGTGCAATTGGAAGAAGCAGGGAGCAGGCGCTACTAAATGGCATCTACGAAGTAATAGAAAGAGATAGTTTTATGACAATCTATCTTAACAAAATTACCCCCCCAAAAGTTGACCTTGAAGCTTTGGGCAATAAAGCTGTCAAATTGGTTTTGGAAAAGTGCGCCAGATATAAACTTGAGCTTTATGTTTTAGATATTACCTGCGATCTTGGCATTCCCGTTTATTGTGCAGTTTTAATTGACAGAAGCGGTTTTGGTCCCGCGGTGTCTGCGGGCGCAAAGGCAGGGTTTTCCCAAATTGACGCAGTTCTGGGCGCAATAGGAGAGTCTTTTATGGTCAGAAATTTTGTAAAGCGGATGCTGAAAAACGGTTCCATTCTAGTTGGGGATAACCTCAAAGGAACCGATGTTTTTTCCGAAAGAGCGGCGTATTGGATCTATCCCAAAACTTTAAAATACATCCAATTTCTTCTTTCCAGCTCAAAATCTCATCATATGCCCAAAAGCTTTGGTGGACAATCAAAAAAGGCAGAGCTAGATTTGGCTATAAGTATTCTTAAAAGTCATAGTCTTGATTTATATGCTGTCGATATCACACCGGGAATATTTAAGCAGCTGGGCTTTTGGGCATATAAGGTCGTTATGCCCCAGCTTCAGCCGCTGTACTTGAGAGAGGTTGAAAAAGGCCGTGTTATCAACCCAAAAAGACTCAGAGAGATAGCTGACTTTTTCGGCAAAAAATACGAGGGGCCGAATCCGATACCTCATCCGTTTTTATGAAAAAAACCACACGTGTAAAGAATATCGCCGGCCTTCTGGGAAAGCCCACTGCCGAGTTTGAGAAATTCCACTCAAAAACCAAGATTAAAAAACTGGCCAGAAATCTGCCCAGGCCATCTTGGCCCAAGGAATGGGGGACAATTTACTATAAGGGATATGCCAGATTTGAAGAAATAAGACTCCCAAAACCCACATTTAGCAAAAGAGTTACGTTTGCGCAAGCGCTTAGAGATAGAAAATCGACACGTGAATTTTCAAAAGAGCCGATAGGTCTTGGGGAATTGAATAGCTTTTTATACTACAGCGCAGGACTTAACAAAAATTCGGATTTTGCCCAAAGAAGATTTTATCCCTCAGGTGGCGCACGTTTCCCGCTTGAAGTTTATATCTTATCTTTAAATATGGATTTGCCAAAAGGTGTGTACCACTATTATGTTAAGACGAACAGTCTTGAAAAGCTGACTGATTTTAAGAAAAAAAATCTAAAATTGCTTACATCGGTTCCCTTTGCAAAAAACGCAGGATGTTTGATAATAATTACCGCAATTTTTAAAAGAAATACCATAAAATATGGGGACAGAGGGTACCGACACGTTTTGGTGGAGGCGGGACATTTGGCGCAGAACTTTTATTTACTCGCAAGTGCACTAGGTTTAGGAATTTGCGGCGTGGGCGGATATATGGACGATAATGTAAATAGATTGCTTGACGTTGACGGCCTTGATGAAACCGTGGTTTACATGCTTGGTGTTGGAAATAAAGCCGGAGGCCATTGACACCAAGAGTCGCTAAGTCCTAAACTGGAATCAACGTGTTAACAAGAATTATAATTGCTGTCTCAATCACGCTTTTTATACTTACTATAATAGAAGTTGGATATTTATTTCTCTATCAACCCTCATCTAAGGAAGCCGCACGGCAAAATCAAGTCAGTAGAGTCTCATCAAGCGATATTAATTACAGTGTTCTTAATTACCTCAATGCCAATAAGGATATTTTAGCCTCGTCAGTTGTGAAAAGTGAATACAGAGGAATAGTTAAGGAAGCATTAGGCACTCCGGGAATAAAAGGGAGATTAGAGTATGAAAAGGGTTTATTCATTAGTCCTGTTGGCGGCAAGAGCGGCTCTGGCATCTATATGCTTTTTAGAAAAACGGATCTTGAAGCCCTTAAAATATATAAAAAAATACTTGGAGTGAATATTCCCATGATTTTTTCAGACCTTAAGCCGGGAGATGAGTTGATAATAGAGGAAACAATTGACTTGTTTGCCGATCCATCATACAATAGACTTGAAATAGAGATAATAAAACTATGAAAAAAAAATACAGCAAGCCTGCGATAAAAGAGCAAAGAGTCAAGATAAACTTCTTTTTAAGTAGCAGGTTTATCGATTCAGCGGAAGAACTCTTCGGATCGTCTGTGTATGCGCAAGGTTCATGTAACACTCTTATCACCTGTGCCTCATGTGGTTCTACCACCTGTGCTCTGTGCCTTATGACCAATAGTGCCTCCTAGATTTTTCTTTAAGACTTTAGTACAACATGAAACAATTACGGGCTTGCCTGCGTGTTAAAATATCTTAGTGATTAAGGTTGCAAATATTTCAAAGATTTCTGCGTTTAAGACTTACGGTGAGAGTATGTTCCCGCTACTTTGGGACGGCGACGTCGTTTATCTTGCAAAAAAACGATTTGACAGAATTGCCGTTAATGATATTGTCTGCGTGCGAAAAGGCCTGCCTGCCGGCAGGCAGGGCGACAGGATCTTCACCCACAGAGTGGTTTACAAAACAGATAAGTACTTAATAACAAAAGGGGAGAATAATCAAACTTCCGATGGGAAGATTTACCCAAAAAACGTAATCGGTGTTGTATATAAAATAAAAAGGGGAAGGAACGAATTTAGCATCGACGACCTTTATCTTATTCAATCAACACTATATTTTGGCGAAATAGTAAAAGTTAAAAGAACGCTTGAGAAGACAGGAATAAAATTCGTTTTTCTCAAAGGTCTGCCTCTCCACCTTTACCATGAGGGCAAGCACCCGAGACGCATTTATGCCGACTGCGACATTTTAATTAGCCCAAAATTTTTTTCTCGCGCAAAGACGATTTTACGAAAATTAGGCTTCAAAGAATTCGACTCATCATTGTCCGAGACTCTGGGAAGACTTAAAAATAAAAGTCCGGAAGTTAATTTCTTGAAAATAGTTAAAGGATTTCCAATCTTTTTCGATATTCATCTTGAGGTTGTATTTATGATGACACAACTTGGGGAACTTAATGCTCTTTACCCGCAGAGTCTTTTGAATAGTTTAAGTGGAAAATTTCTAAGAGAAAAAAGAGATGTTAGTGTTTGGAGTCATAAATTTCCAATTCTTTCTTCTGAAAACTTATTAATTTATCTAGCCCTTCATCTTTACCATCATAATTTTAAAGGGGCTTATAGATATGATTTTATGAAGAGCATTATTTCAAAAGAACAACAAAATTTTTCTAAAATTGCAAAACTCGCTAAAGAATATAAGCTTATGAATTTCATATATCCTGTTTTTCTTATCTTGCAAAAATACTACGGACTAAATTTTGATCGTGATTTTCTGAATGACATTAGACCTGATAGCAGTTTTGCCAGAGTTCGAAAAATGCTTTATAAGCTAAATATATTTGATGAAGAACAAAGGATTAATTCGGGAATTGAGCGTTTTAAAAATTTATTCTATTTATCGCCGGAGCCCTTTTTTAGAAAGGTAATGGTTTTTTTAGACAAACAGGTGATTTATACGATAATTTGGGTTTTCTTAAATCGCGTAAAAAGCATAAAGATGGTAAGATAAATTTATGCTCAAAGTTAAATTTAGGCGGATAGTAATATATTCAACACTTTTTTTGTTTCTCGCTCTCGTTTGGAAATTCGTATTTACCCCAACTCACCCTAAAAATCTTCTTCTAATTTCAATTGATACCCTACGCCCTGACCATATGGGCGTATATGGCTATGGAAAAGATACGACTCCCAATATTGACAAGTGGGCAAAAAGCGCAGCAGTCTTTACCAACGCCGCTACAGCCGTTCCCATGACTCATCCTTCGATGGCGGCTCTTTTTACCGGCAAGGATCCGGCAAAGACCAGAATTATTTCAAATTCAGGTCTTCTGGTCAGTGAGAACAACAAAACTTTGACAAGTATTCTTGCCCAAAACGGGTTTTTTACCGCGGGTTATTCCACCATCGGCAGTGCTTTGGATCAGGGGTTTGAGGTATTCAATACCCATGAGTTCAAATCGTTTTACTACAATGGCGCAAAGGCGGAATATAACGAAAGGTTTACTATGACCGAAAGGGCAGATTACGAGAAATTTATTTTAAGTTCTGCCGACATTTTGAAAAGCAGCAAGGATGGAGGGCGGTTTTTTCTCTGGGTGCATCTTGTCGATCCCCACGCACCCTACTTTGCCCCCGGGGGTTTGAGGTGCAAATTTAACAGTAAATTCTGCGATGAAATTTCTGGCAAAAACCTTGAGGAACTTGAAGAACTTCGGGCCCAGTATCAATCCTGCCAAAATAATCCGGTTCCTCAAGACAGGATAGAGCTTATGGAGGCTCTTTACGATGGCGAGGTTGCTGCGGCCGACAGACTGGTAGGTAAAATTTTGGATAATCTTAAAGAGCTGGGTCTTGATAAAAACACCCTGGTGGTTTTATACGGCGACCACGGAGAAGGATTTGATCACAACTATTATTTCAACCACAGGCAGGTTCTTTACGATTCATCGATCAAGATTCCGCTTATAATTTTTGATCCAGCCAAGGGCAGATCGGGGGAAAAATCAGACGTTTTGATACAAGATGTTGACATTTTGCCGACCATTTTGGATTTTCTGGGCATTGATTATAAAAAGGGCAGTTTCGACGGAAAGAGTTTTGCAGGACAATTCGGTAAATTCTCCAAAATAATACCGGCGCCCAGAAAAAGGGCTATTTTTGCCAACAGCTATTTTTCCAAGTTTGCAATTGTCAGGGACAATTTAAAGTATATCTATTCCTTGCCGCAGTCCTGTCTTCTTGAAAGTTGGCACGAAGAGCTGTATGACCTTGTGGCCGATCCCAACGAGACAAAAAATTTGGCCGGCGAAAGGACAAAGGAACTGGGAAAACTCCGGGATGACCTTTTAGAATATCTTTCCGATTACAACCTGCCAATTGAATGGAAGAGCAATGAAGTACCCGGACAGTTTTCTACCGAAGATGACAGCGCAGGTGATCTTAGGTCAATCGGCTACTAGGAAACAATTTTTTTAGCTTTTAAGGTTTTGACAAATTCTTCAACGTCGTTTTTTGCAGTCTCTTTTTTGACATTAAATTTTTTTGCCATCAAATCTACAATTTTTTCCAATTTTGCCTCTTTTTTGAGCTGGTCAAATATGAATGATGCCGTTTCGTTAAAAGTATAAAGAACTGACTTCTCGCCGTCAAAAATGGTGGTTTTTTGACCGACTTTTTGAGAGACTATGCCTTTTTTGAGTTTGATCATTTAAGGGATTCAATTAGTCTTATTGTTTTCTCCGGGTTTTTTGCAAAGTAAAGCATGTAGAAGTTGTCGAATTTATTGACAAATTTTAGTACATTTTTGGTTGAGATTTTGTTGAGGTTAACGACATAACCCTTCAAGAAATAGTTGAGAATTTGCTCTTTATCTTCGATTTTCTCTACTTTAAAGAAATTGGCTTTTTTTAAAAAAAACATTTTGCCCATTTTTAATCTCTCGGAGTGTTTATTGACCCAATTTTTGTCAAAAAATGGAGTTTGGTAGAAAAAAAATTGATTACCCTCTTTTTTAACAAGACTTGTATCATCTGCGATTTTTGGGTATCTGTCAGCAAGCATTGTGGCAATGGTCGATTTACCAGCCGCAGACTTGCCTAAGAAGAAGTAAGCCTTGTTGTTGATTTTGACGGCGGAAGAGTGGATTAAAAACCCACTGGATTTGTCCAAAAGTTCATGGACAGCGTATTTTAAGATTAACTGGAATTGATAGATGCTGTTTAAAAAATAGGTTAAAAACTTAGACGACGAAATTTCTTCATAAAGAGGAATGTAACTGATATTGTCACTTTTGACTCGCAGTATTTGTAAGTTCCATGCTTCAATAAAATTAATTTCAAAATCAACTTTTCCAGGCTTTTCTAAAATTATAAATTGACCTAAATAAGAAACCAAATCGGTTAACAGTCTGTTTCTGATGAAATCGTAAGGCGGATTGTTGGTAGTTTCCTGCGGCTGGATTTTGATTAGTATATTGAAATCGGCTATATTTACGTAAATTTCATCCATTTTTTAAATTCGGGAGATTTTAGTCCGCCTTTGCTATGTGAGCTTCGGCGAGATTTGCAATATCATACCACAGAGATTTATTAAATCAAAATAGTTGAAATTCATTATGCAATACCGGAGATTTTCCCTTGAACGGAAGTAAAGTGTCTGCTATAATAAAATTAAACATGAAAACGGTTGACATGAAAAAAGTGTATAGAGATTATAAAGGTAAGTGGGTAGCTTTGGCGGGACCAAATAGTAATAAGGTTGTTGCCTCATCCAAAACTCTCGATGAAGTTTTAAAAAAGGCAAAAGAAAAGGGTTTTGATCTGCCTCTGGTGACTCAGATACCAAAGAAGGTCCTCCCCATAGTTGGCCCCTTTGCTTTCAGTAAATGACTTTTTCATATCTTGAGATTACTTCAAAAATTAGAAGACCTATTATTCCCATAATTATTAAATCTTCTACAACCGTTATTTTATATTCTGGCTTGATAGATTCCGGCGCTGACTATTGCATTTTCAGTTTAGAAATTGCCAAGAAACTAGGTTTAACTCTATCAAAAAAGGATAGAATTCTGTTTGTCGGAGTAGGCAAGAAGCAAGTTAAGGGTTTCTGGGGAGAGATAGAAATAAGAATAAGTGACAAGACTTATGTAGCCAAAGTAATTTTTGCAGAGATAAGTGAATTTGGGCATGGTATCTTAGGCCAAAAAGGATTCTTTGATCATTTTGATGTAGCACTTTCTTACCAAAAACAATCGATAGATATTTCGCCGCTTGAAGATAAGAAAAATTAGAAACTAAGTCTCATCGCCCCGAATTCATTGCGACCCTTATTATTAATAATGCTGTCTGCGCAAGAATTTTAAGCTCAAATAAAAGGGATTTTTTCTTTACATACTCCAAATCGAGCTTCATCCATTGATCGAATTTCAAACCATGACCACCCTTAATGATCCAAGGTGAGGTCATTCCGGGAAGAACTGAGAACCTTTGTTCGAATTTCTTCGGAACTTTGTTCGCCTCGTATAAAGGAAGGGGGCGGGGTCCGACAAGCGCCATTTCACCCTTGACCACATTCCAAAGCTGAGGGAGTTCATCGATTGCGATTCGAGCTAAGATTTTTCCGACCCTTGTGTAGCGCGGATCATTTCGAATTTTAAAAACCGGCCCGCTTGCTTCATTTAGTTTCGCGTACCTCGATTGAAGCTTTTCAGCCCCTTCAACCATTGTCCGAATCTTGTACATAGTAAAAGGTTTTTTGTTCTTTCCTGCGCGTTTTTGCTTAAAAATAAAAGGCCCACTTGAATCCCATTTAACGGCTAAAAAGAGCAGTACAAGAAGTGGCGTGGATAATAGTAGAAAGAAAAGAGCAATAATTCTTTGAAGAAGATAGGGCATCCTGTCATTTCTTATACACGATAAAACTGCCTATTACAAGAGAATCAATTTTTGTCTTTGTATAGTCATTAATTGCTTGTTCGGGATTCTCAACTATTGGTTCGCCGCGAAGATTAAAACTTGTATTGAGTATAACGGGAATGCTGGTTAACCTTTCGAATTCCCTAATCAAAGAATAATAAGCACCATCGTTTTTACTTACAGTTTGAATGCGGCAGGTTCTGTCCTCATGCGTTATTGCTGGAATATCTTTTATTTTTATTTCTCGAACAGGAAAACAAAAGTTCATAAACGGGAATTCGTTTTGGGTTTTTGGGATTTTAAAGTAATTAACCGCTTTTTCTAACAATATTGAACCTGCAAAAGGTCTAAATTGTTCCCTTCTTTTGACAACATTAACCTCTTCCTTCATGGAGAAGGGGAAGGGAGCAGAAAGAATGGATCGACTGCCTAGCGCCCTTGGTCCAAACTCCATCCTGTCCTGAAACCATCCAATAATTCTGCCTTCTGAAAGTAATTTAGCCGTTTTTTTGATAAGCGTTTTGGAGGAACACTTCTTATATGTTAATTTTTTTGCTTTAAGAATCATTTCAATTTCGTTATCTTTATATTTCGAGCCAAATTTTAAATGAGTTATAAAGCGTCTTTTTGCCTTTTTAGAGAGCCTATTGTAGACTTCAAGCGCGCTTCCCACTGCTCCACCGCTGTCACCTGAGGGTCCAAGTATGAAAACCTTTTTGAAAGGCGTATTTTTATAGATTTTGCCGTTAGCAAGGGCGTTAAGAGCAACTCCTCCGCCAATACATAAATTATTGATTTTCGAAGTTAAATATAAGTTTTTTAAGATCTTAAAATATATTTCCTCTGTCACGGTTTGAATACTTGCTGCTATGTCTTTGTGGCGCTGTGTTATTGGTGCTTTTAAGTTTCGCGGCTCTCCAAATAATTGCTCAAACTTCTTATTCCACATTTGAAAAGACTCTCGATATCCAAAATATGACAAATCGAGCTGAAGACTACCGTCATCTTTTATATCAATTAATTCATAGATACTGTTTTTAAAGGAAGGCTTACCGTATGCTGCCATCCCCATAACTTTGTATTCATCATCATTCACGCGAAATCCTAAAAATGCTGTAAAAGTTGAGTATAAGAGCCCAAGAGAATGAGGGAAGTTAATTTCCTTTATTGGTTTTATTTTATTTCCCATTCCTTTCCAGATTCCTATAGTTTGGTATTCGCCAACGCCGTCTACCGTTAATATTGCCGACTTTTTAAAAGGTGAGGGATAAAAAGCGGCAGCTGCGTGAGACAGGTGATGTGGGACAAAGTATATTTTGCCTTTAAAGTCAAGCTTTTTTCTAATCTTTTGCTCAACTTTTATTTTCTCGCCAAGCCACTCCTGTATGGCTTTAATAAAAGGCTTGAGGGAAAAAGGCCATGTTGCAACAAAAGTCTCGAGTATACGTTCAAACTTAAGCAATGGCTTTTCATAATAAGCAACGTACTCTAAATCGATTTTTGATATCCCCGCATTCTTAAGACAAAAATCTATAGCTTTTGAGGGGAAAGAATTGTCATGTTTTATTCTGGTAAAGCGCTCCTCCTCAGCCGCCGCAACAATTTTGCCGTCTTTTAAAAGCGCCGCCGCGCTATCATGGTAATAGGAAGAAATACCCAAAATATACATATTAGTACGCGGAGGCAAGGTTTATACGCTTTTTTGACTCCTGCCAGTAAGTGGTTTGTCTTGCGCTTTTGTTTTGCGAAATTGTGTAAATAACTCTTGCAATTCCAATAATTAGGATATAGAAGATTACAAGAATAATCGATACAAAAGTCCTGTTTAAGATTTTGTTAGCTCGTTTTAAAAATATGAGTTGTTGTCCCATTAAATCAAAGGATAAATAAATACCGGGACAGGAGAGATACTCGCGCTAATTATAAGGAGAGCAATTATTATCAAAAAGAGAATCACGGGAATAATATATATTTTGTCGGTTTTTTTAATCAACGTCGCAAGTTGTTTTATTGTCTCCATCACCTTATTATATTATAATACCAATTGATGAATTTCAAAAAAGTTGTAAGATTCTTACGTAAAAACCCCTTTCTGGTCATTTTTTTTGCCGCAATTTTGTTCGTAGGATTTGTGGCTGGCGCGAGACTTTTTCTTTCAAAACCAACCTATGTTTACGCAAAGGTTAAGGTAGGGCAGGGACTTTGGTGGGCCCAAACACAGCGACCCTCAATTTGGCAGGTTGACGCGATAAATAAGGGAGACGTAGCGCTCGGCCTTTTAGGAAACCCTGAGGCGGAAGTCCTTTCAAAAAAGGTTTACCGCTGGTACGGAAGCGACCAATTCGACATTTATCTTACCTTAAAACTTGCGGTTTCAGGCAACCAAAAAACAGGAAGTTACACTTTTAACAGGGCCGCCTTATCTGTGGGTTCGGCAATCGAAATCCAATTTCCAAAAGCCGAAGTTACCGGCACGGTTATCGGTTTAAGCAGTAAGCCGCTTGAAGAAAGATTGACTGAAAAAACCGTTCGTCTTATCAAAAGTAATGCATATCCGTTTGAATTTGATGCTATAAAAATAGGGGATACATATTTTGACGGCGAGGACAAAATTTTTGAGGTAGTCGATAAGACCGGCATAGATACAGCAAGTCTTATGAATGCAGCTTCAGGCGGAGTGTTTTCAATTATTGCAGAGCCGAGAATGAGAATCGAGGTTGAGGCAAAGGTGAAAGTCAAGAATCTGAACGGTCAATGGGTGCTGGGCGAAGACCAACTGATTGTTCCGGGCAGAAATATGAGTATCTCTACTCCAAACTTTGTCTTCGACAACTACCTCGTGAGCAGGATTGAATAGATCTAGGCAGAGGCTTTTTACGTATTTCGGCGATTGTCAGAGCCTACCAGTATTGATATAATATCCTCATGCAGCAAAAAAAAATTCCTCAGAAACTTCAAAGCGTTTTATGGTCCAGTGGTGTGCGTAAGCTCAATTCTGAACGGGATAAGAACTATATTATTCATCAGATACTATCTTACGGAGGATTGGATGAAATCCTTTGGTTGTTTGAGAAATATGGAGCCTCACAGATTATAAAAACTTTCACAACCACGGCATTTAAAGATTATCGAAAAGCACGCTTTTATTTCGTTAAAAATATACTCCTAAATCTTGAAGATCGTGATATGAGCGAACTCTTATATGTCAAAAATATTCCTCGAGATATTAGACCATGACCGCAGAGAGATATTAAAGAAGCTAGTAGACTTCCGAGATGAAGGATATCTTGCCGGCGGAACCGCCCTTGCACTTCAAATAGGGCATCGAACTTCTTATGACTTTGATATATTTGTAGACGATCCAATTAAAAAATCATTAGAAAATAAAATAAGGGAGAAATTCGGGAAAGTTATCTACAAATGGAATACTTCCGAGCAAGTAACCTTTACTATTCTTAAAAGCAATATTGGCATAACATTTGTTGTGCAGGATTTCAAACCCGCGTTCCCGCGAGTAGAAACACCGTACCTTGCTTTAGCAAGTGTAAAGGATATAGCAGCTGACAAAGCGTACACCATCGGAAGACGAGCAACCTGGCGCGATTATGTTGATATTTTTGTTGTTCTAAAAAAGAGACTGTTGACACTTGACGATATAGTAAAATTCGCAGTAAAAAAATGCGGTAGTTTTTTTGTTGAGGTTCAATTTCTTGAGCAACTCGTATATTTTGAAGACCTTGAACAAACGCCGATAGAATTTATAGGAGAAAATTACTCTTACGAACAAATTACTTCGACCTTGAAACAAGAGGTCGAAACCTATATGAAGGGAAAATTAGAGTGAACAAAAGGAAACAATAAGTGTTTCAACCCCCACCTTTGTCTTCGACAACTACATCGTCAGTAAAATTGAGTAACTGTGACGTCCACAGAGGTTTAGTGCTTGACAACACGTACTTGTACATGTAATATATGTACAGTGACGGATTTGAGTAAGATTACCGGATTTGAATGGGATAAGTGGAATGTTGACAAAAGCTATCAAAAACACGGAATTACTCCAAGAGAAGCAGAGGAAGTATTTGTTGATAAATATCTTTTTTTCCAAGATGACATAAAACATTCTAAGGAGGAAGGAAGATTTATAGGAATAGGTAAGTCAAATGATAACAGAACGTTGTTCACGGTATTTACAAAAAGAGATAACAAGATAAGGATAATTTCTGCAAGACTTGCAAATAAAAAAGAAAGGAGGTTGTATGAAGAAAAAAAAGCTAAAGCCAATACCAAAATTTAAAACAGAAAAAGAGGAAAGAGAGTTCTGGCAAAAAGTAGACTCAACAGAGTATGTAGATTATTCAACTGCAAGGCATGTAATTTTCCCAAATTTAAAACTTACTACTAAGCCTATTACAATTCGCCTACCGGTTGGTTTAATCGATAGGGTTAAAGTAGAGGCTCACAAAATGGATATTCCATATCAGGCACTGATTAAGAAATTTATCTACGACGGTATCGCCGAGTAATTAGATTACGCCCATAATTCCCCAAAAAGAAAGAAAGAAAGATCGTATATTAAGTTATGGTTTGATATATTCTTTTACCTTCTGAACCAACACCAGCAAAACAAACACCTACTTTCCTGATGAGTTATTCTAATGGAAAGTGTCTCATATGTGTTTACACAGAACGAAAAATTGACAAGTGTTTCTAAATTGTGATATATTTTAGTTACTTCATGAGCAAGGCAAATAAGTACACAGCTGCCTTTAGAAGAGAGTCTTCCTATAATTGCAGATCACCTTAGTAACAAGTATTCCTTAAATAAGGAGGTGATAACTAATGTCAAATATAGAGACAGTTGAAAGAGTCATTGCTGATGCGAAGGAATTCACATCAGGGCTTCCAAGTGAATTGAAAGGAGAATCTATGGTTTCGAGATGCGGAACTCCGCCGCCGCTTCCTCCTAATCCCCCTCCCGGTCCTTGTCGTTCTCCTGTTCCTGGACATTGCACTCAACGTTGCAGAATAACCGTTGAGATACGAGAAGGTAAATAAAATAACGCTTGGATTATCTGCCCCAAAACAGGCTTAAGTATTCCTTTATGGGTAAAAACTCACAAGATATAATTGATATAGGTTTTGATCTCCTTAAAAAATATCCTCATATATTCCATGGTTTTCATAGAGCCCCTTTTTATAATGATGAGCCTAAAATTTTTCAATATAATACTTCATTTAAAGAGAGAAAGAATAAGGGAACAGAAGATGCTATTGCTAGTGGAACATCATTTTCACAAACATCTGCATTGCAAAAGCTATTTGGCGAATTAATAGAGAGATTTTCTCTTTCAGATGACAGAGAGAGACCTCTTATAAAAAATAAGAAATATGAGAAAAGTAAAATGCTTAGTCCTCTCTTGTTTTTATCTTTCTCAGATCCCCAAATCAAAAGATTAAAATTAAAAAAAGAAGAATATTTATATGCAAATTACTCATGGGTCGAATCAAAAAATGTTTTTATTGGAAATAACTTTTTGTTGCCAGCGCAATTAATTTATGTACCTTATAAATGGGAGAGAATGGAGCCTATGCTTCAATTTGGAACATCTTCAGGAGCTGCATGTGCTGACACTCTAGAAACAGCGATATATAGAGGAATTTGTGAGTTAATCGAAAGAGATTCATTCATGGTAGCATACCTCAATAAAATTCCGTGCAGAAGAATAAATCTTAATTGTATTAGGGATTTATATATTAATGATATTATTAATAAAATAGAAAGGTACCAACTCGAAGTTTATTTGATTAATATTACCAATGATTTATCAATTTTTTCAGTCTGTGCAATAATTATAGATAGAACAGGATTGGGTCCGTCAATATCAGTTGGTTTAAAGGCAGGGCTAGACAAAAGAAACGTAATAGTAGGAGCTATAGAAGAGTCCTTGATGACAAGATCATGGACCAGGGACAAAGTCATTCTTGGTAGAAACCTAAAAAGGTACAAATCAAGAAGTGACATCAGAACCATAGAGGACAGAGCATATTATTGGTTTTCTCCACAAATGATTAAAAATCTAAATTTCTGGCTTAATAGCGATTTAATTAATATCAAACTCAATTCTAGAACTACAGAAGCACAAGAGAGCTTATATAAAATCGCCAAAATCCTAAAAGATAAAGGAGTAAATTTCTACTTCGCAGAAATTACAAGTTCAATATTTAAAGATTATCCAGTCCACGTGGTTAAGGTAGTTTCGCCCGAATTACAACCTATTTATCTGGATGAACGGTATAAATATTTTGGCAAAATGAGATTGTTTGATTCTCCCGAAAAAATGGGATACAAGCCCAAGACAGAGGAAAAGCTGAATAATATTCCCCATCCCTTTTTATGAAAAAACTGAAAAAGAAAATTGCGGAATTTATTAACGGACAAGCAAACGCCTCTGATGTTTTTTATGAACAGTCTAAAAACATAAGTTTTGAGGACAGTGTTGAAGTCATTCCCCAAGAGTGGATAACAATTCATTTTAAAACCTATCCTCGTATGCCGAAAATTGTCCTTGAAAAAGCGTTATCTAAAAAAATAAAATCATTATCAAGCAGGCGATCAACAAGATTGTTTATTAAAAAAGATATATCATTCAAGTTATTATCTAGTTTAATATACACAGTTGCCGGGCTTATTTTTGAGCCAAAAGATATGGATGATTCAAGACGGTCATACCCCTCTGCGGGAGCGAGATATCCGTTAGAAGTATATCTAATTCCATTAGGCGTAAAAAGTTTAAAGCAGGGATTGTATCATTATAATGTAAAAGAGAACGCGCTAGAGGCATTACTGATAGAAGACATGGGGGAATGGGTTCTTGCCTGTACGGGTAATGAAAAGTGGATATTAGATGCAAATTTTTTAATAATAATTACAGGCATCCCTGATAGGAGTCGAATAAAATATGGAGATCGGGAGTTCAGGTATATGTTAATTGAGGCCGGACACTTATCCCAAAATATATGTCTTCTGGCAACTGAATTAGGTTTAAGAAGTTGCCCAATTGGTGGATTTATTGAATCTCAAATTATATCCCTGCTTGATATTGAGAATATTAGGGAATACCCTTTATATATGATAGCACTCGGTAAATAAAATGGAAAAGGCTAAGATTCAAAAATTGAGCAATGGGTTAACTGTAATTACTCAACAGGTGCCTTGGGTTAATTCAATTGCGATTTATGTTGCGGTTAATGCCGGACCAAGATATGAATCAAAGATATCTGCTGGGCATGCTCATTTTCTAGAGCATATGTTATTTGAAGGAACAAGAAAATATCCGACAGCAAAAGAATTAGCTCAGGTTATAGAATCTATCGGAGGGAAAAGCGGAGCGTGGACTGATAAAGAATATATTGCCTATAATGTGAAGGTTCCCAAAGAATATCTTGAGAAAGGGCTCTATTACCTTTCGGAGATATTATTCAATCCAGCTTTTGATAAAACATCCGTTGAGAGGGAAAAGAGCATAATTCTCGAGGAAATTCAGAGGAAAGAGGATACTCCTGAAATAGAGATATGGGATTTGTTTATGGAATACTGTTGGGGAAAGGAGCAGGCCTTGGGAAGGTCAACCTTAGGAGAAAGATCTACCATCAAAAATATCGACCCTAGCCAATTAAGAGATTACCTTAATAACTTTTATTATCCATCAAATATGACGATTTCTATAGTGGGTAAATTTAATATCCGTGAACTCAATCAATATATTCAAAGATATTTCGGCAAGGGAACTATAAAGAGCAAAAGAGAGATTGAGAAAGTTGCCTTTTTGCCTCCCATAAAAAAAATCAAAAAAATACGTTCAAATAGTCAACAAGCTCTATTAATGATAGGCACAGTGACTGGGATACACTATCTCCACCCGGATAGATTCGCTATGCGGGTTATTGCAGATATTCTTGGTGGGGGTACAAGCTCGCGTTTATTTAATAAACTAGTTTATGAACTCGGGATAGCGTATAGCACATGGGTTTGGAATTGGACGTTTAAAGATACAGGGATGCTTATTGCTTATGGTGGTTTTTCTCCTGTTAATGTAGATCGTGCCCTTACATGCATTCATGAAGAATTAGCAAAGTTAAGAGAGGGGAAAATTGAAAAAAATGAAATTAATGTTGCCAAGATTTTAGACATCTCAAATATGTATTATTCTCTTGAGACCCCCGACTCTATTGCCCAATGGCACGCTACAACGTATGCCACAGAAGGGCGAATTTTAAGTACAGATTATATAAAAAAGGAAATAGAAAAGGTAACTGCCGAAGATGTTAAAAGGGTTGCTAATCAATATTTTAATCAAGAAAATTTTCTAACCCTAGTTAGAGGCCCAATAACTATGCAACCTCCTAAGAAAGCAAGACCTCGCTAGGTTAATCTATGGTTTGATATATTCTTTTACCTTTTGAACCAACACCAGCAAAATAAATAATGGCCCCAAAATAAAATACACAAATGAACCCTTTGAGGCAAAAGCCATAAGGGATTTTTTACCAAAACCCGAAGATCTTGTTTTGCGCGAGGAAAAAGTAAAAGTAACACTTGCTTTGAGTAAAAAGAGCGTTGACTTCTTTAAAAAAGCAGCCAGAATTAAGAGCGCTTCTTATCAAGCCATGATTAGGAGATTGATTGATTATTACGTTGCTAATCGTAGTATCTGAAATGGCGGTAAGAAGTTGAGTATTTCAACCCCCACCTTTGTCTTCGACAACTACATTGTCAGTAAGATTGAATGAATCACGCGATCTTAACTTTGGTGATTTTTCAATAAGTGCCCTCAAAAGCCAAAAGAGAGTCTGGTAGATAATCGATGAGGAAGGGTTAAGAAGCGCAAAAACAAAAAGTGTCCAGAAAGAAACAACAAATGTTTTCGATAGATCGTTACTGCTCTTCATGATTCCGATGTCTTTTTGAAGAAAATACAAAAGTAATAAAACTAGAGAACCAAGCCCTAGAAATCCCGTTTCTGCAAAAGTGCTTGCGAACACATTGTGAGGGTCTTTTGCCGCTAATCTTCTCCTTGCCTTAGATAGAAGGATCGATGTCATAAAAGTCACTCTTGTAGCATTAAGATCTGACTATTCTCTGTAGAGGAGACTGAAGAGAATGCAAGAATGACAAAGCTATTATGTCAAGTTTTCGCCGTCAAAGCTCTAGGTCTAAAAAAGATAGGAGAGAGGTTCTTTAATGGGATGGTCGTTGGAATTTGTCTAAGAAGTAATTGGAATGAGCTGGAAAGACCTGGAAGAGACAAAACCGCTCTGCCCCGCCCTTTTAGTAGTGAAATTGTTTAGAGGCTAGCTTTTAGTTTGAGGTGCAGACCTGCTGCTCCAATTGGAGGGAGAAAGAGTAATGCTAATGCTTCCACCAGTATCTGGGATGTTTTTAGTAGCCAATCGATATACATCCCCCATATACTGCGTCTAGTTCAGCCATTGCGTTTTAAAAGATAGGGGTTTTCAGCTGTAAGGCGCCAAACCTTCATTTCAAGTTGTGTTTTCTATTCTGGTTGCAAATATCGAAGAGGATACCCTTTTTATAGTGTGGGGATGTCATCAAGCTGTATAAATGGTAACATTTGACGGCCTCGAGCCTTACTTTCTTGTATCATTGTGTCCTCTTCATCTATTAAAGAAACGTAACAATATGGGTCTTCTCCAACCAATTTTCCATCCTTTATTTCACCGCCATATCCCAAAACTGTTGCCTTGCAAGCTCCCCTGCACCTTTTCGATAAATGGCTACAATCGGTGCAACCTTGAGTTTTTTCTGCTGTCCTGAATTTATCAATGTTTACGTGATTCCAAGCTTCTTCAACTGACGAAGTGATCATATTTGGTCCTACAAATTCATTTCTAACATCAAACTCAATCACAAAGGGACAAGCAAAAACTCTTCCATCAGGGAACATGCTTATAGCAGTTGTTGTTGCTCCACATTCTGCATAATTAAACGGATAAGGTTTTCCAGATTGGTCAGGTGCTGTTGGACAAAAAAGATCCTTGTATCTATGAGTGAGCTTAATACCCGAGGCTTGTATCTCTGGATCAGTTCTTAACTGTTGAACCTTTCTCGAGAATTCCATCCATTCTCTGGTACTTAACATTACAGATTGGAGACCATGTCTTGCCCTCCCGCTTGGTTTTAATGGAAGAAAGTTTACGTTATGTCCATATTTAGCAGCCAAACGGACGACAAATTCTGCATCGTTTATATTGTCCCTACCGACCGCCGTATTTATTACGACATCTATCTTTTTATCAGAGTAAAATCTATTATGATGTGCTACCTTATCAAGTGCATCTATTACGTGATTGTAAGAACCTACTTTCCTTCTTAAATCGTTTGTTCCAGGTTCACCTTCAATACTAATTACCATTTCACTAATTCCAGATTCAAGTATCTTTTGTGCAGTTTTTTCACTCCACCATCCGTTTGAATTCATGCTTACATTCATGCCCAACCCTTGAGCGACATCTATTGCATCGAATAAGTCAGGGTATACGGTTGGTTCTCCTCCTGTAAAACGCCACTCGATAGTTCCAGCATCGTAAAATTTCTTCATAATATCAGCAGTCTGCTCAAGAGTACGTCTGTCCTCTTTTATAAATGGATTACTAGCCGCATAGCAGTGTTCACAGGCAAGATTACATCTTCGAGTATACATATCATAAACACGTATCGGGGCAGTAAGGACCCCATGGCGTATTTGATCTGGTGGAGGGACTAGTCTAATATTTGTTAAAATAATTTCTCCATTTGGCCCTTTTTCAACAAATCCAGTCTCAGCAAACGCATTAACTCTTTGTGTAAGGTCTGGGTTGCTTTCTAAGACTGCATCAAAAAACACTCCTTCTGCTTCTTTCAGTCGGCTTAAAAATTCATATTCTTGAGGCTTAAGAAATTCGTTTTTAGGAGTATGGGAATCAAGTACTAAACCTCCGAAGTATTCTTTACGGAGCGTAAATCTATCTGGAGCCCCTTGCCTATTTTCAGCGCTCATAGAGTTATCTGTTCTAAAATTATGCGCTTGGTTGACATGTTCGCCTTTATTATAAAACTAAATTTATTCAATTGCAAAGACAACTCGAAATCATACGGAGCATGCTTTGTTAAGGGTTTTTTAATAAACCTTTCGGCAACGGGATGTTTCGTTAAATCCTTTTTTATTTCTTGAAAGTTAAGGGGTTTTCCTTTTAGACAACTGATTAAATACTTAACGCACATATAATCCTCATTGTTTTGATATGAATTATCTGTACAAACAAATGTTATAGTTTTATACTTATTTTGCTTAATATAATTAACTATGGAAGACGCATTGACAAAACTTCCAGTAATAAGCTCTTTACACTCTGAGTGTTTACTAAGTCTGTAGAAAAATGCAGTTCCCTGAGAAGTTGTCATAACAATAGTTTTGCCTGAAAAGTTAACCTTCTTTAGCTCGTAAGGAGAGTTTCCATAGTCGTATCCTGGAAGTTTAAAACCTCCACGCTCACCAATTAAAACATAGTTAGGATTCTCTCTCTTTAACAACAAACCCTCTTCAGGGCCTTTTACAAGAATTGCCTTATCTGCTTTATTTGAGAAAACGTAACAAATAGTAGTGAATGCACGAAGAACGTCAACAATAATAACAAGGCCAGATGCCTTTTTGAGGTTAGACTCATTTAGTATTTTAAACTTCATCTAGTTCTAAAGAGAAATATTTACAACTGGGTTCTTGGAGTGAATCTTTCTTGCCATTGAAAGGTACGCTCCGCTAATAAGTTTAACACCAAATTCATGATCCAATAAATTCGATACTTGGCTTAGTCTCTTACCTTTTGCAGATTCTATAAAGTCAATTATTGCATTTCTTCTTGCGTCTTCTTGATGGCCTCTTGAATATCCCTCCAACGTACTTTTCGATAAGTCTTTAATCGATAATTTTTCATAGGTTTTCCATTTTGGGTAAAAACTGCTATTTCTAAAAACATGAATATCCAAATGGTACTCTCCACCCACATCAAAAATGCCACTGTTTGAGTCTTTGTTAATCTCGCTTGATTGATATGAAACTAGGGAGATTGACTGAAAAGGGCCTTGTTCAATAAATATAGTTTCTTGTCTAACTCTTCCGTTCCCCTTGTACATATCTTTTTTAGGCATAAGCCACCCACGTTGGGAAAAACCATTATGCACTAAGTTCGAGCTGCCTAAAGTTATTACGTCTGAGTTATGTTTAAATGCAAAATTAACAAAAACGTCTATCTCTCCATATTTTTTGGTTATATTTCTGAAATCCTTCTCAGAGTATTTGTTGACCTTTGGAAAGTCTGCAAACAAATTTTTATAATCGGGAAAGTTTATTTGTGAGATAAAATCTGTAGGACGTACTATCTGTGAGAAAATATCCACATTATTTATTTCTTTCTTTGTTCCTCGAGTCGAACTTAATAACCAGCAAATAATGTCTAATGAGTGATACCCAGAATGTAACAGCTCACCAAAACCATGATTAAATGAATGGTAGTCAATATCCACTATTTCAGATGGAAGACGCCACTGACCATCAGAATGAAAAGTCTGAACAGATGTAATTGGGCAATTAGTTTTTTTAAAAACATCTTCGGCTAGTTCACGAATTTTTGTATATGCTGGGTGGAATCGCCTTTGAGTCATTATGCTAACAATTTTTTTGGCTCCCTTTTTCTCATGGCGATTTTTTAAAAGATAAAAATCAGAAACAATATCCTCCGCAGCATGTTCATCAGTTGAGGCGTAAGGAACAGCTGAAATTGGTTTATCCATCAAGATGTGAAGGCCCTGATCAATTGCCCATAGTGCATATCGTAGATGAGCCAAAGGATCCGTCGAGATGATAACACCATTAATCTTATATTTTTTAACAAGTTTATTTAGCTTCTCTCTTTCTTCGTTCGGTAATGCCTTAGTGTATGTATTGTTTGAGATATAAAGCATAGGTAGCTTGTCCTCTTTTAGATCAAGAAACCTTTCAATTTCATCCTTTTTCTCAACTAAATCAACTCCGCAAATTATTTTAACCCCAAGACTTTCTTCCTTTTTACAAATGGGATAGTATATTCTTCTTGCATGTGGTCCTACTCCAATAAGCATTAAGTTCAGATTATTCATTGTGGTATATTAGCTAAAATAAAGTCCCAATTCACCTTGCCTAGATCGACTGAAAGAAAGTTTTCAATGCTACCTAAAATATCCGACCTTAAGTCAAAGGGAATATTTGGTGCTTCATAAGGAATCCGTCCTGCCAAGCGATATCTTATCGTTCCCAGCGCTATTTTTTTAACCATATCCTCGTCATAAGCATGACCGTTATAACCGCCGGTATACCCTTGAATTAAATCCATTGCTTTTCCAGGCATTAGGCAGTTATGTAATATAATGTGACCGAGTAAGTAACCGTAATCAAACACAGGATTTCCTTGATGCGCATCCTCTAAATCAAAAAATACAAAAAGTGATCCATCATTATTCATTCCAATATTTTTAGGAGCGGGGTCTCCCAAAACTAATTGCCTTTCTTCTTGTCTTAATCTCTGGACCATTTCATCAAGGCCAACATTTCGAAGGAATCCAAATCTATGCAGTAACTTTTGATCATAATGAAAACTATCTCCCTCGCTTCTTAGGTCTTCCGTATGTTGACCTGTGGAATCGTGAATACTTCTTAACGTGCGTCCGAGACTAAAGGCTATTTCTCTTGTAACATCTCCTCTTACTAAAGTTTCTAAGAAAAGCTCACCATTAAATGTAGCATCTGATGTTATTAGATAATGAGCATTATTATTGAATGAGACGACTTGAGGAAAATTATCCGGCAGCAAAGAACCGTATATGCTAAGCGCTTTATATTCATTTTTAATATCTTCTGGATTTGTAATTATCTCAGGTATTCTTGGAAAGTGATCACCTCTGATTTTCAAAAAAAAGCTTTTTCCATCAGCTTGAACTCGAAATAGACAATGAGCGACCCCGTCATAAAGGGGAGTAATTTTTTCTATTTTACGCAAGGTTGCTAGGAATGGGTCAAGTTCGATAATAGGAGGAATGTCAGGATAAGGTAAAAAGGACGATTTTATAGCCTCTTTCTCCATAAAAGTTGCAAACATAAAAAAATTATGTTTTTGCGTAGACAATTATATCAAATTAGTCAGATATAAAAGGAATTACGAAGCCAAGAAGAAGTCTAGGGTTTTACCTCCCTGAAAGTTTTTTAATATGTGGAATTACGCTCATTAAACCATAGTTTTCAATAACCTCTATTATTCGGAGTATTTTACTCTGTTGTCGTTTGGTTAAAGAGTCGAAGAAGTAGCTAACCGGATTTTCGCCTTCTGCTGTTGTGTAGTAAATTATTTTAGCCACGCATTAATAATAACACTATGTTCCGGTAGAAATATAAGCATTTCAACCCCCAACTTTGTCTTTGATAATTACATTGTCAGTAAGATTGAATGAATCACGCGATCTTAACTTTGGTGATTTTTCAATAAGTGCCCTCAAAAGCCAAAAGAGAGTTAGATATTGTAGTGTACTGTATGGATTCAGAACAGCAAAGCCTATAGAGCGCCTCTAAAAAGGAAGAAAAGTGTAAAAAAAGTAAAATTATTTGTTGGGAAAAACTGACCTATCAAAATTAGAGTCCAAAAACCAAGCACATAAGCGGTTTTTATCCCGCTCATTTTATCTTTGATTATATGCAGGTCTTTACGGACAAAATATGCAAGTAGAATCACAAGCGATGTTAATCCCGGAAGTCCTGTCTCTGCCAATATCTGAAAGAATATATTGTGAGGCCCGGCTTTCAAAGCTTCAATAGTGATAGTATAGTTGGGAAAGTTAGTTTTTGGGATGTTTACAAATTGAGATTTATCAAAAAAATTACCAAGTCCCACCCCAAAAATATTCGTGCTTGCCATTTGTATCGACTGTTCAAAAGCACTAAGCCGCCATTCGATGCTAGCAATATCTCTAGTTTCACTCTCCAGTAATATTCTATCAACGAAACTGAAACCCACATTTTGCCTCAAGTATTTATCGACATTAGGTAGCACTAAAAATATTAAAAAAACTATACCGATAACAATTATTAAATTTCTTTTGAACCTAAAAATAAGGCCAAGAGAAGATGCAAGAGAGACAACATATGCTATGACCCTATATCTAAAGTTAGAAGCAAAATCTACCATTCCCATTCCCACCATTGCAGAAACCAAAACAGGAATTATAAGTTTATTTTTACTGGAAGCAAGGTAATAAATAATAAAGGGGGTAACCGTTTGAAGGAAAGAGTCATCAAAGATTTTTCCTACGGAGAAGTTAGTAATAGTAATGCTGTAAACGTTTTTATAAATCAGAGTTTCTCCTAATTGGAAATAGACATCAGGTGCAAAAAAGAGTATCAACTGTAGTCCAAATGTTATTAAACCGCCCGCTATAATTGCTATAGGGACTTTGTAGATTATCTTTTTATCTATTGCAACGAGTTCTTTAACCGCAATAAAGACAATAATCCCAAAAATAATCTTTACGTATCTCTGAAGGAAAATTTCAACATTTGAAGCCCCAAATATAGACAAAGATTGTGTTGCAAAAAAAATAACTACAAATAAAGCTTCGGGAGTATTTAAATAGGGTAGTCTCTTTTTATAGTATAATCTTTGGGAAAACAAGTAAAGAAAAATCAGGGGAATTGTTAAAACCACTATAGAATGTGTGGTGAGAAATATATTCTTAATGCCGGTAAAATATAGAGGGGGAATTCTTAATAGGAATACTGCAATTATAAAGGTTGATATCGCCCATTCTTTTTTCAACATGGAGTAATTATAACAGAGCATAATATGAATAAAAAAAAGAAAATTTTAGTAGTTGCAAAAAGCATAGATGGTGGAACAGGAACATTCCTTTTGAGCCTTCTAAAAATACAAGATGTCGATCCTAATATTGAAATAAAAGCTTTAGTTCTTGAAAAACCATCCTATAGAAGAGTAAAAAAATCCAAAATCAAATTTCTTCATTCGAGTAATTATTATCCTCAAAAATATGAATTGAACCTTTCTCATAGCTATAATTTTTTTACTGAGATATTTAAAATAAAACGAGAAATTAACAAGTTAAGTCCACAGCTAGTTCTCAGTGTAGATGTTCATGCAAATTTAATAGTCTCGATTATAAAGGCTATTTTTCTTGGAAGATTTAATGTTATTCTAACCACCCATATAAACTTGGAGGATACGCTTAGTGCAAAAAGCAGTCATATTCTGCGACTTTTTATCTCGAGGTTAATTACGTTCTTTTATAATAAAGCGGACAGACTGGTTTTTATATCGAAAGATTTAGGGAAAAATTTTAAACGAGGGTTCAAAATAAATAGGAAAATAGACATTATTAATTACGGAATTACTTTGGGAAAACGTAAAAACCCAAGATCTTGGGACCGTAAAACAATAGTTACTCTTGGGAGATTAGTTGAGCAGAAAGATTATGGAATCTTGATAAATGCGTTTTCAGGAGTGATTAAAGACAAAAACCAGGCTCGTCTTTGGATAGTCGGTGACGGCCCGTTAAAACTGGAGCTGAAAAATCTAGCCCACAGCAAAGGTCTTGATTCCATGGTAAGTTTCTTAGGATGGAAAAATTCCGTGAAGGACGTTTTATCAAAAGCAGATATTTACGTGTCTTCTTCGAAAAGAGAGGGGTTCGGCTATGGAATCATTGAGGCAATGTCTTATGGTTTGCCAATAGTTTCAACAGATGCGCCATTCGGTCCTAAAGAAATTTTGGGTAACGGAAAATATGGAATTCTTGTCCCTGTAGGAGATAAAAAAGCTATTAAAAATAATTTGAACAAACTCTTGGAAGATCGAAAAGAGTATTTAAAATACTCTAACCTATCGATTGAAAGGGTAAAAGACTTTTCTGAAAAGAAAATGCTGGATCAATATGTGGATTTACTAAATAGCATTAATGAAAGCTAAGGTTACGATAATAACTCCTACCTATAATCATGGAAGGTTTATCTCCTATTGTATAAGATCAGTTTTAAATCAAAGCTATAAAGATTGGGAGATGATTATTGTGGATGACTGTTCGACAGATGAAACTGCCGAAATAGTTCGAAGATATACGACCGAAAATAAAAAGTTAAAACTCATAAAACATAGAACCAGATGGGGAATAAAAGGTTTGAGTAGAACCTACAATCAGGCGCTGGCCCGGGCAAAAGGAGAATACATAGCCATCCTTGAGGGGGATGATTTTTGGCCGGCAGACAAGCTAAAAAAACAGCTGAAAGATTTTAGAGATAAAAGCGTAGTCTTTTCTTTTGGGGACGCGGTCATAGTTAATCAAAATAATATTCAGTGTTTCGTATACTCTTACAAAAAAAGGGTGGATATACTTTGTGAAACTAATAAAGATAAAAAATTTATCGATCTTTTTAACATCATATGCAATATTATTCCCGTAACTGTTGTGATCCGGAAGGCGGCACTTAGGCGAATTGGGGGATTTAAAAACAGCAGGACTTACCCGTTTGTTGATATTCCTACATGGCTTTCGCTACTTCCGCATGGAGCAATTGCCTATAGAAACGCCATTTACGGTTATTATAGAAAACATCCATCTTCAGCTTGGTTTGAGTTCGCAAGAAATTCAAGCTCTATGGGAAAAAAGGAGGCGGCAGGTGCCTTTTTAAATTTTTTGACAAGCGAGAAACTGGCTTCCAATGAAACAGTATCCGATATTGCTAGCGGGCTTCAAAAGTTAGTCAACTACAAGAAAGACACCCAAAAATTAAATATTGTAGTGCATAGATTTATTTTTAATTCGATTTTTCAATATGCAGCCTTTTTTCTATATCTTTTTTCAATCTGTTTTTACCGACTATTTCAAGACAAAACTCTTAGAAAACTGAAGATATAAAGAAATAGTAAGAGTTTGTCGTAAGCCTTATTTTCTATTGACAAGCAGGTTTAAAAATGAGAAAATTGGGTAGCTTATAGTTTTAAATAGGCAGGAGGAAAGCATATGCGTATGCCTGAGCAACAAGATTTAACTCCAAGAGAACTAGAGGATCAAGAGTTTCGCGAGCAAGGGGTTCAAGATCCGACAAAAAGAAGATTGTTAATCTTCTTAAGTGAGGGAGTAGTATTGGGCACAATTCTTGCCGCCTGCGGCCCTGATGGCAAACCAAGTTCTCCAACTGCAGAACCGTCCCCATCAGCCACTGCGGAACCTTCAATTGAAGGTTTTCCGGACCTGCCTTTCCCAAACAAATCCCTATTGCTGGAAGCGAAGAATCCTTATGCCGGGGCATTCGGACTCAATCCTGAAGCAATCGAAATCTCATATGGTCAATTTACAGATTTTAAAGGAACCCCCTTTGTAGTAGGTTTAGATTCTGCAACAAGAATTCCTCTAGTTATTACTGAAAAAGACCAAAACGCAAAATGGAACACTTGGAAGGAGGCAACACTTCGAAATATAGGACAAAAATCTGACATTCTAATGGGCGCTTTTGCTGGGGGAAATAACATGGGTCCTGGAGACTTTGAAAATATTCAAAGAGTATTAAACAGAGAATATGGAATGGTTGGTATCTATGCAGGTTCATCTTCGCTTCGATCACCAGACGGTTCTTTCGACTTTACAACTTTACGCGGGCTCTTAAGACTTGCCAAGCAAAATGGAAAGAGAGTCCTAATTCATCCGCTAATTTGGTTTTCAGATATCCCCAATAGTTGGAGGAATTTATCAGCAGATGAACTAATGTTAAGAGGTAAAGAGACTATCCAAGCTGTCTTGACTGAAGTAAAAAACGCCAACCTTACGGAACCTCCTATTGTTGTAGTTACAAATGAGGTTGGAGCAAAAAATGACATTTTCTTCCAGAAGAAAGGGATAGGGTACGTAGATGAATTTTTTGGAGAGGCAAGAAGAATTCTACCTGAGGCAAGATTGATTATCAATGATTATGATAATCATACATTTACCCATGGAGTTTTTGGTAATAATTATAAAATGACCAAAGATGTAGCTGATCGTCTTTCTTCAAGAAATTTAATTGATGGAGTTGGAATAGAGGCATATACAGAAGCATCGAATCTTCCGCCTTTGGATCAAATACCCGCTGCCTTGAAAAGCTATGGACTCCCGGTTTATATAACGGAATTTGCCGTTAACATAAGAAATCTTCTAGGAACAAGAGGAGAAAGATTTATGAAACAAGCAGATATTTATGAGAACGTGACGAAAGCTATAGTTAGCTCAGGAGCTTGTAAAGGGTTCGTTGATTTTCAATTAGGCGACAGATTTTCCGTTCATCAAAACGATCCGAAGTTTCCAACCTATGCTAAAAATGCAGAACCGACTCCTTATCAGGATGATTTGACTCCAAAACCTGCGCTCTACACCCAAAGGAGAGCGTTATTACCCACAGCATAAATTACAAGCCCACGTTTCTGTGCGATCATAAAGACTTTTGTTATACTTTGTGTGTAGGATGAAAAAGAGGATAACTGCTTATATTATCTTGTTCCAATTGATAATAATTGGAATATTAGTCTATAAGATTTACACTGGAGGTTCGGTTTTAGGATCCTCTATCTCAGTAAACCCAATAAAGAAAGAATTCCAGATATTTCCAAAAGTTAATGGTCTCAAGTATTTTCATGAGCCTGCTCCAGACAGAAAATTGACATACGAATTTTCATGGACAGGATTGGTTGAGAACGGAGTAAATAAAGACGCATTAAAAGATAGGTTTAATTACTCTATTAAAAAAGCTAGCAATGTATTCAGAATAATAACTTTGGGAGATTCATTTACCTACGGGCTCCATGTGAGTACTGCGGACATTTGGCCAGAAAAATTAGAGGATCTTTTAAATAGCAATTTAAGCTGTAGTAAATATAAGAAATTCGAAGTTATAAATTTAGGAGAACAGGCTTATGATATTCAATATGAAGTTGAACGATTTAAAATACGAGGAATAAAATATAATCCGAACTTGCTTGTTTGGATGGTTCTCGATAATGACTTTAGCTATATTGAGGAAGAATTGGGACCCTCTCTCTCTAATGGCGCAGCTGAACTAGTAAGACGGGGGGTAACACCAGCCTCTTCTAACTATGGGTTTTCTCTTTATACCTACGCTATAAATGAATTTCGTAAAAAATGGGATGAGGGAGAAACGCTCGACTTTCAAATGCATAAATTAGAAGAATTTGATAAATACTATAATGGCTCACTAGTATTCTATGGGTTGGGCAATTATTCACTGGACAATAGCCAATACATAGATGCCATAACGGAATTTAGCGGAAATAGGAAGACAACTTATTTTTACAGAAGTAACAATCCTTCTTGGGATGAATACCTCTTGCTCGATGATCACCCGAACAAAAAAGGGCATAAGTTGATAGCTCGGGATATATTTGACTACTTAATGAAAAATAAATTGATTCCGTGTGGTGCGAATTAGTACCCAATGGATTTGAGTTTATCTATTTCTTCATCGCGCTCATCGCCTTTTAAATCAAAATATTTGAACAAGCTGTCCTTTAGAGGGGTATTTGATGATTTAAAAATACTCTTTATCTCTTGTTTATCCTCGCCTATATTATAAAGTTCTTCCTTTCCCTCTCTGGGAACGCAGTATACACCTTTTGAAAAGATGTATTTACTTTCCCCATTAGTCACACCGTATTTGTTTGTAAAATCCCTTGGAGTCATGAAAAAAACCTCTTTTTTGCCTTTCTTCACGCCGCTTGTTAATACATTTGCAAAATCTTCCCCCGTTAATTTGTTCCTGTCGAATCTAACACCAAGTACTGAAAGAAGTGTAGGTAAGATATCCGTGTTGTCGATAAGTTGGCTTTTTTTCCCTGGTGTGACCTCGGGATACCTTACTATTAGGGGTATTTTTACGTCCGTATTATATAATGAATACCCATGGCTCATAATTCCGTGCTCAAAGCTTTCACCGTGATCACCATAGAAGACAATTATGCTATTTTTATCAAGGCCAAGATCGCTAATTTGCTTGAAAACTTTCCCAATATATTCATCCAATGAAGCTATTTCTGCATCGTAGAGAGCCATTTTGGCTGTAAGATCTTCCCCTTCAAGAATTTTTTCTCCTTCAGTGCATCTTGGAATTCCGCTCGTTGAAAGTTCTTGAAAATACTCTTTATCACATAGACTTTTATTGAAGCGACACGCGACGTCCTGCGGGGGAATATAAGGCTGGTGAGGATTAGTATAATGAAGCCAAGCAAAAAATCTGTAATCCTTGTTTTTAGCGAGCCATGAAATGGCATCAGAGGTTATTTTTTTTGAATTATCATAATCATAATTAAAGATTTTCAAGAATAACTCGCCTGAATTTTCCCGGTTTATTCCCTCAGACAATCCCGTCACATCATACCTGTTAAAAGTATTAAATCCGTTTTTAAATGTGTTTGTAGCAAGTGGATCAAGCACTGGATTAGTTACAAATGCTGCAGTTTTAAAGCCGGCTTTTTGTAAGATTTGAGGAAGGGTGGGGGATGAGGCTTGGGTAATCTCTGTAACCGAAGAACTGTAGCCTAAAGAATCATTCTTTAATACTTCATCTGTACCTGTGAATAGGGTATAAAATGACTGAAAAGTTAGAGGAAAAATCGTATAGGCGTTTGTGAATACCGTGGCATTTTTGGCCCATTTGTCAATGTTGGGGGTAGTGTTTTTGGGGTAGCCATAAACTCCCATGTGGTCTGCTCTTAACGTGTCAACAGAGATTAAAATGAGGTTGTATTTGGGTTTTGGTTTGAGAAGATTTGCGCCGATTAAAATTGCGGATATAACACTGATAAGTAGGATGGCAAGAATTACTATTCGCCTTAATTTAACTTTCATTCTTGATTTTTTAATCAGCTCGTGTTATTATGTAAACAATCACGAGGGGGAATACGAACCTATGACTACGTGTCATAGAGCAACGCCTCCCACTTTTATCACCTAAGCTCCAGTTTTTGCCTATCGTAAATAATAAAAGTCTTATACTCTTGGAACGTTTTTAACAAAGAGGATTCTGACTTAACATTAGGGATAATGATTCGCAGTAATTTTTTATTCTTCTTTAAATATTCGTGCAGACAATAAAAGTCGCCATCTCCTGAAACAATTATTGCCTTGTCATAGTTGTCGAATTCGATTTTTGCGGCATATAAAACCAGTTCTGCGTCAACATTCCCCTTTGCTTTTCCTTGATTATCTCTGACAGTTGGTTTGAAAACCAGATCATATCCGTAAGACCTTAACCTACGATACATTTTCTCATTTTGCTTAATATAACCAATAAACAAGAATGCCTTTTCAATGCGAAATTTATCAGATAGATATTTTCTGAATTTCCCAAAGTCTATTTTCCAACCCCTATAAACTCTTTTCTTGCCGCGATAAATGTCTTTGCTAGTTCCAAGATTTAAATTCTGGCTATCGATGAAAGCATAGACTTTTTCTCTTTTAGATTTTTTAGCCATAAACTCATATTATCACAGAGAAATTAGGAGTGTCTATGTTGGGGGTGGTATTTTTGGGATAACCGTAGATCCCCATGTGGTCAGGGCGAAGTGTATCAACAGAGATTAAAATGAGGTTGTATTTGAGCTTAGGTTTAAGGAGATTTGCGCTAATTAAAATTGCGGATTTAACGGTGGTAAGTAGCACAGCAAGAATTAAAATTCCTTTGAGATTCATTTAAGTTAGTTTAACATAGGATGTGATCATAGGGTATTGACAATACTTAGACTTTTGCCTACCATGGTTTTATGGACGATTCTTCAAAGAAGAACTCACTTTCAATACTTGGCGCGGGACTCACGGAGATCTTAATAGCCTTACTTCTTGTAGCTGGAATTCTTGCCACTCTTAATTACTTCAATATTATACCTGTCTCAGATATTGTTCCCGCGCTCTCATTTCTGCCCAAACAAGAGTCCGGCAATCTTGGATCCTCCAATCTCGGAGGTACATCTGAAACCGGCAGTCCGGCTCAGAATCAGGCTATCAAGACAATGGCGGTTGTCCAGTCCAACAATCTTCAGAAGTATACAAACAAAGGAGAGGAGATGCTCTTTGAACCTATCGCAAGCAGTTCCGTACAGGTAAGACAACTTTTAAGAATTGATGTGGAATTGAGCGTGAATAACTCAAAGGATGGGAGTGGTATAACGTTCAATAACTCAAAAAAGTACACAGACGAAAGCTATAAGGCGCTTCATTTATTCAGATACATCGACCCGAACAATAAAGGCAGCAATTGGGTGTTTGAATATAGGAGCCAAGGGAAATCAACTTACACCGTTATTGCACAAAGTAAAGATGGGGAGGATTTCAGGAAATTCGGGCTGATTGTATCTGCGGACGGGAAAAACGTATTTGTTTCAACCCCAGGCTTACCTACAAGAGTAGTACAGCTTGCCGATTCTTTCTTTGGTTCCGGAAAATTACTAAACGCTTTTGTTGACGTTGCCCCGGACTCCGAGCTGACGGTTTATTCGCTGTATTATCAATATTAACTTCATTTGATGTTAGAAACTGGAAATTAGAAGCTGGAATTTGAAGCTTGATTAGTAGAAGTAAGAATTGTTAGTATAAGTGGGTGATAAAGACATTCAGAGACCTCGAGGTTTATAAAGAAAGCTACGAGCTAATGATAATAGTTCATAAAGAAGTTAAAAAGCTTCCGGTATATGAGAGAAACGACCTTGCTTCTCAAATGAGAAGAGCATCAAAGTCTTGTCCATCAAACATAGCTGAGGGTTGGGCCAAAAGGAGATTTGAAAAGGAATTTAAAAGACACCTTGATGCAGCGATTGGTTCAGCAAACGAAATGGAGGTGCATATCGAGACCGCGCGAGATTTAAACTATTGGAACAAGAATTTATGCGAAGATTTACTTAAGCGCTACTCTTACCTAGGCGGTAAACTCAATAATTTACGAAACAACTGGAAAACTTTCTAATATCTACTTTCTAACTTCAAATTCTACATTCTAGCTTCTACAGTCTATCATCAATTGAACCTTCTTTGTAGGCTAGTCCTAACAGTATGAAAAACAGTACAAAAAGGAAGTAGATTCTGTATGTGTAGTCGGTCTGGAAATTGATAAGGAGCCCAAGTGCCATGTAGAAATATACGTTTCTTTGGGAGCGGCGAAGAAGTTCGAAAATCAAAAAAACGAACACAATCCCGGCCAAAACCCCGTTCTCAACAAGCATCTCAAGAAAGACATTGTGGGCAGTTTCTGTGGGAGTCGAATAATTCCCCTTAAATTTATTCGAGGCCTCGATAAAATTCCCAGGCCCCGTTCCAAAAAGAGGGTTCTTGCGAATTGAAAGAAAACTTTGACTTAAATATTCAAGCCTGTTTCCACTTTCTTCTTTATACTCAAGACCATATCGGTTTGTTAGAAGATAACTTATCCTGCTGGACAGGCTGTAATCATATCTTTGTACGACCGAGAAGATAAACAAAAGCGGCAGGAGAAGGGAGAAAACTAAAAGAATCACGGCAGGCAGGCTGAATTTAAACATTTTTGTTCGAACGAGCCCCGCAACCATAAGAACAAGTGTCAGAAACAGCGCAAGATAAGCACTTCGGGAGAAAGAGAAGAGAAAGTAGGGAAGGAATAAGATAATAGATAATAGATAATAGATAATAGATCGATTATTAGTTGAGTTTCGATTTGAAAGCAAATAATAGAAAAGCATTACCAATGGTAGAAGAAGGAAGTCGCCGAGGTGATTGTGAGAGAAGAATTTTGAAAAGACCACTTGGTAGCCGAATTGTGGTTCGAGGAAGGGAAAAGTGCGGATAAGCGCGGGTAAGGCAAGCGAGTAAATTACAAAAAGTGCGGAAAAAGCAAAGATTAACGGAAGCATAAATCGTTCAATCTGTTCTTTATTATTTATGATATAAACGAAAAATAAAAACGCGGATGTATAAAGAAACAAGTATTCAATTGAAGTTCGAACATTGGGAGAGAGAAGCGTCGAAACAAGAGAAAAAAACAAAAAACCACCAAATAAAATTTTTAAAGTTCGGGGGAGTTCGATTTTCCATTTCCTGTTTAAAATAAATAAAACATAGGGCAGGGAGAGCAATAGGTAGAGGGGGATTTTTCTATCGTATGGGATTCCGATACCCTCAAGAAATACGGCAAGGGAGAGGAGAGCTGAGAAAATAATAATCGTCATAATCCAAGGGTACCACGAGTATCAGAAGTATCACAAGTATCACGGGCGATACCGTTATCGGTTCTCCGTTTTCTGTTTTCGGATTATAGTCTGTCGGTCTTCAGTCAGTCTGTTTAAAAACTGACAAACAGAGAACAGATAAACAGCTATCTGACAACCGACAACCGAGAACTGACAATTGACAACTGACCTTTTGCTTGCATAATATTAAAGTGTGAGATCCTTTTTAAGAGGTAGTGCGGGGTTTGCTTGGGTATTTTTATTCGCGTTCTTTGCTTTCTTTGTTTCCTCTGGGCTAGGCAAGACCTACGCCCAATATTCCACTCCCACACCAACCCCGACCCAGGCTCCTACCCCCACCCCCGCACCCGGTTGTAGCATTGAAACAGGTTCCCCATCGGGATCCGGCTGGAAATGGCTCGGCAATGGGAATGGTACTTATGCAGGTTCGACGGCCTGGTGTACGATAGGAACGGTTCCTGCTGCTGCGACCGATGTTGCATTTGCGGGATGGGAAGGCGAGTCGGATGCGACCATCACAGGAGACAGAGGGAATTACAACGTTTCTCTTTCTACTCCTACCTGTTCAATTACGGCATCTCCTCCCTGGGGCGGTAGTCTTGAAGCGGGCTGTTACGTCATGTCAAGCCTTTCTTCCGATTGGAGGCTCTCAACAAATACAAGTTCAGGTCTTGATCCTGAATGCGACGTCCGCTATATTGCCTCAACCAGACGTGTAGAAATGACTGACGCGTCTTCTTCCGGGGACTGCGCATTCGCGATTTTTGTGAATCTGGCACCACCAACCTCCACACCAACCCCGACCCGGACTCCCACGCCAACTCCTACTTCGATTCCAACTCCAACGCCCACCCCGGTCTCAAACGCAACATGTCCCGTCACGGCCGCAGCATTTTGGAAAATGGATGAGACAGCGGGTTCAAACCTTGCTGACGCAACGGAAAACGGAAACGATGCAACGGCAAACGGAGCGTCTCCTACTGCCGCGGGCAAGCTCAACTATGCGAGAAGCTTTAACGGATCGTCAGACTGGGTTAACGTGGGAGCCAATAGAACGATAGCCCAGAATGTCTCCGCACTCACTATGTCCGTTTGGATAAACCTAACATCAGTAACCTCAGTCAGCGAGATTGTCGCATTTTCGATCAACAATGGGGGAACGCCGACGAGCAATTCGCGAGCCTATATTACTTTTGGAACTCCAAGCCTGGGACAAATGACATGCGGAGGAAGATCAGCGGATGGAGAAAGTCTCCAAAGGGTTACTACAACGAACAGCGGCATTTCAACCGGGAGCTGGTACAATGTTACCTGCGTTATAAATTATTCTGCGGACACGGTTGACATCTATATTAACGGCAATCATATGACGACCACGGGATCCATATCTTTCAGCGCGTCAACAACACCAAATTCCCCATCCGCAAGCTCGGCAATAGGGAGCCAGGATAACGGAAGCGCTAATTATTTTCCGGGCAGGATAGATGAAGTAGGCGTTTGGCAAAGGATTTTGAACGCATCCGAAATCTGGTCGCTATATAATGCCGGTCAGGCCTGCACCTATGGGTCAACCACCTCCATAATCTCGGGAAACGTCTTTGACGATGTAAACGCAAACGGAGCGCGCGATACAGGGGAAAATGGAATGAGCGGCGTAGCGGTCACAATTCCCGGGATTGGTCCACAAACTACAGATTCTTCAGGAGACTATATTTTCACAGATATTCCTGCGGGAAATTATAATGTAGACGTAACGCCTCCTTCCGGCTATACCTCCACAATGACAGACCCAGCGCCGGCTACGGTTCCTCCCAATGCAACGGTTAACTTTGGACTCACAGATAATCTTGAGTGTCAAGATAACGCAGATAATAACGGAAATGGGATAATTGATGCCTGCGAGTTGGGCTGCGATATTAACGGAGTCGTTAGTCCCTCGTGTCCGTTGCCGACTCCGGGTCCCGGAACTCCAACCCCAACACCTGGACCAAACGATTATGACCCCTTTGACCCAAGTGAGGATCCTGCCTGTTCTGACGGGATTAATAACGATGGATCACAAGGGGTAGATTCACAAGATCCTGACTGTCATACTGACGGGAACACAGGAAATCCGGGCAGCTATGTGCCCGGATTTCCGTCCGAATCCCCAATCCCGCCTCTCTGCGAAGCATTGACCGCGGCCTCGTCAACTGTTGGAGCCGGTGAAAGTACCACGATAACCGCGCAAGACTGTGTTAGTCTTACACCTCCAACCTATTCTTGGCCTCCTCCAACAGTTGTTCCTCAGTGTCAGGATGGAATTGACAATGATTTAGACGGATTAGTTGATACCAACGATCCTGGATGTCACACAGACGGCGATGCGGGCAACCCCGGAAGCTATGATCCTTCTGATAATAGCGAGGGTGCGATCCCAGGAGGGAGCAATCCGGGATCGAATAACGATGGAAGCGGTCCCACAACAACTTATACTGCCCCGAGTAACATCTGCTCTGATCAGGTAGTAAGGCAGGAGGTTAACGCAACTAATCCTAATGGAACTTCCGCGATCTCCGTGGATTTAACAGTTACCCCGCGTAACATTTTGAGCGGGACCGTGAGAGAAGATACTGCCGGGAATAATTGCGCAAGTGGCTCAACGCCTTATGGTGCTAGCGCGACCGTCACAGTTTTTGATGGCGGAGGTACTCAAACGGGTTCTGATAGCACAGATGGCACAGGTGCTTACAGCTTAGCTGATACAACCGTTTGCGGAGATAAAACTGCCGTGCTATCAAGCGTCCCTGAGTACCATATTAGCGCCGTGCGATTTGACGGAGGTTCATGGAATACCTCCGGCTTCTCAGGACTTACCTATGGCCCCTTTGATTTCTCGGCAAACCATACGTTGGACTTCTGTATTTCAAATGTTGTGTCCTGGTTTCAGACAACAACAGGTGATGTTCGCATGAACAACTTATCAAATAACGTTCCGGGAGGAAAGTATGCCTCAACAGATACGAATAATCCGTCAGTCTTCTATTCTTCAAATTTTGTCTCCGAGTTTGGATCAGGCAATGCATCAACAAAAGGATGGGTAGTAAACGATGAGTATACTTATGAGGAAGACTCAAGAAACAGGAATGGCGCCATGTCTTATTCATTTTATATGAACAGAATCGCGCAGCAAAACGTAACAACTAATAATATCCCGGGCTGTGCCGGCGGTAATTGCACTACCGGGATTTCTAATCTTGCAACCGGCGCTTATCATCTTAATAATGGAGATCTGACGCTTACTTCCTATTCACATCAGGCAGGAGCAAGGGTGCTGCTTCTTGTAAATGGAGATGTGGTTATTCAAAGCAATGTTTCTGTTCCTTCCGGTAGTCTTCTGATTATCGCCGCCAAAGGCAATATCACAGTTGACAAAAGCATTGGGTCAACCGATCCGTCAGTTACAACCACCCATCTTAACGGAATTCTTACAGCAGAAGGGGACATTATAGCGGATGGTGATGGATGTCCATCGGGAGCTGCGGACAGAAGACTCAATATTAGTGGAGCACTAATTGCAAATTCGGTTAAGCCATTCCAGTCCGGTGGGGCAGGCTCCGTAGTTAACAATAGGTCCTTATGTCTTGAGGATCGCAATTACCCCTCTCTTTATGTTTCCTCAAGATATGACTTTATAACGCAATTAACTGATTTCTATAAAACCTCTTACACAAGATGGAGAGAAATCGCCCCCTAAAGCTCCGCTCAACAGTTAACAAATTAACCAATTGACAAATTGACAATTTGATATTGTTCGAATTAAGCTAAGACGAGATGAAAACTTTCAGATTTCTAGATTTTCAGGTATACAAAGACAGCAAATTGCTTTATAAAAGAATAGTAGCGATAACTAAGTTATTTCCTCGAGAACATTAGGAGCTTGGAGATCAACTAAGAAGAGCTATACTATCAGCTTGTCTTAATATCGCAGAAGGTTCGGCTAAGTACTCTGATAAGGATTTCAAACGATACATAGAAAATGCATTAGGTTCAATAAATGAATCCGTAGCTTGTCTAGATATTGCGCTTGACAATGCTTTAATAGAAAAAACTTCTTTTAATGAAGTAATTAAATTAGCGGAAAGTATTACAAAACAGTTAGGTGGACTTTCGAAAAAACTTCGCTCGTCCCGTTAATTTGTTACTTTGTTGTTTTCGTTAATTTGTTAGTTACTACTTGTTGTATTTGCTCATGTATACTTCGAGGCCGTGCTCAAGGATTAACTCGACTGCACGTGTCGCTTCGCGAATCATAGTTTTAACGTGCCCGCGTTCAGCCGGTGAGAAAGAGCCAAGGACATATCTGTCAAGCTTCTTGTGTCTTTTTTTACCAAGTTTCTCATCCTCCGACCGGCCGATCCCAAGCCTTACGCGCAAAAATTGGTCTGTTTGAATAGTTTCGATAATTGAAGCGACACCCTTGTGGCCGCCAGAGCCGCCCCCAAATCGCACTCGAATTTTCCCTAAAAGCAGATCCGAATCATCATGAATGACTATCATCTCGACCGGTTCGATTTTGTAATAATTTAAAACCTTTGAAACCGCAAATCCCGAGGCATTCATAAAAGTAGTGGGTTTGGCAAGGATTAGATCTTGGATCTTAGATCTTGGATCCTGGATACTAAACTTAATGTGTTTAATATTGGACTTAAGATTCTTTTTTTCTTCCCAAAATGTTTTTTCGACCGGCTCGAATTTTTCCAAAAGAGAATCCAGCGCCATAAAACCAATATTGTGGCGGGTATTTTGGTATTTTTCTCCGGGATTTCCCAGACCGACTATTAACTTCATATAAATATTAAATATTAAATATAAAAGATAAAAAATACATAGTAAAAATCAAATATTTTTTCTTTTACCCCCGCTTTCTACAAGTCTTATTGTTCTTAAAATTAACGCATATAATCTATTCTTAAATTCTCGATTCTTCTCATTTTTCATATTTAATATGTATATTTACTATTTTATATTTTATTTTTTATATAGATTATATTTTGCCACGATTAGGATTCGTTCCTCTTATTTCTTTAGTAACTACCTCTCCACGTTCATTCATAGTGTAAACGTAGGCTTCGCCCGTGCCTATTTCCACTTCCGAGATTTGTTCATCAGAAATATTTTCGAGATATTTTGCCAGCGCACGAAGGGCATTGCCGGAAGATGCGATAATCACATTTTTGCCTTCCTTGAGTTTTGGTTCGATCTCCTGTCTAAAATATGGAATTTCGCGTTCGTAGACTTGTTTTAAGCTCTCGCCATTCGGAATAGGATAATCCCATCCTCGACGAAGTTTTTTAAACTCTTCATCTCCAATCTCTTTTTGTACTTCCCACTTGTTTTTCCGGGTATAAGTACCATAATTGCGCTCTCGAATCGTTGCGTCCTGAACTATTGGAATATTCTGATTTGTGGCTTTAAATATTTCCTCGATTGTTTGGACTGAGCGAATCTGATCAGAAGAGTAGGCAAAGTCGAATTTAATATCAGTTAATTCGGCGCCAGTTTTTTGGGATTGTTCGAATCCTTCTTCTGAGAGTGGAGGATTATCCCAGCCGGTCCAAAGACCTTTTTTGTTGTAGTCAGAGAGTCCATGTCGAACCAAAACTAAATACGCCATATGAATGAAATTGGTTATTAGAAATTAGAAAATGGTTTTACTAATCTCCATTTTCCAATAACTATTTTCCATTATCATATTCCAAGTAAGTTTATCGAGAAGAAAATTAAGTTGCTAATGAGTCTGCCCAGGGAAAAGTCGCCGATGGGGAAGAGCAACAAAAAGAATAAAATAAATATACCAAATTGCTGAATTGATAAGTAAGATTTAGCTAAATCATCTGGCATAATTGCCGCTACAACCTTGCTTCCGTCAAGTGGGGGGATGGGAATTAAATTAATTATTGCAAGCATTAAATTATATAGCACGACGAGATATAAGAAGGATGAGAGGGCGCCGCCCCAGAGGGGGTCTGCCCCGGAGGGAATAAGCTTAATAATTTGGGCCGTAAATACGGCAAGAAACACATTCGTCAAAGGCCCAGCAAGGGCTGTCAATGCCATGTCTTTTTTTGGATCGCGGAAATGTATTGGGTTTACAGGGACCGGTTTTGCAGCGCCAAAGATAACCGGTGATCCTGACAAAACCAAAAGAGCAGGTAAGAGAATGCTCATCATCGGGTCAAGGTGTGGAATGGGATTAAGGGTTAGTCTCCCCATAAGCTTTGCGGTCGGATCACCCAACCTATTGGCGACCACGCCGTGCATTACTTCATGCAGCATCGCAGAAAAGATTAAGATAACAAGCGGTACCAAAAACTCCATTTCTCTTATATTATACAAAAATGATGATTAGTGCATAGCAGGCCTTGGGTGCATATACTCGTATATTTCCCAGAAAACATCTCCCGGACTTTTTGAGTTGTCTTGAGGTGTAAGAAGCTCAAGCGCACGAGAAATCCATGCGTGATGCCCATTCTCTCGCATAAATGATGTATTATTATTGGAAGCTTGATTAAGAATGACACGTATTCTCTGGCCTTCTTGGGCCGAATAAACATAAGAACCTCTAGTTGATAAAACACGCCTGAAAGAGTCGAGGGTTTCAGTACCTATCTTTTTTCCGAGCTCATCAGTTATTACGTACTGACCATTGAAATCAACTATAGACATTGCAAGCCAATATTGATCTTCTCGGGTAAGTTTTAATGATGGGGATTTCTGTACATGTTCCCGAGGCATTAATTTTTGACTTTCTTCCTCACCAAACACCTTTTCGGTTTTATTATCGAGTCCTGACTCCTCAATAAACCTTTGTGCCCACTGCAAATCCTCATCGCTCCGGCTAACCGTAGCTTCAACTCCCTCCTCAAGTTCGGTTTCATCTTCCTTAAGTTGTGTCTTACTTGATTTCTTGTCCATTCTTTGGCTTAATTCAGCTGCCCGAACCCTTAGTCTTGATGGAGTAGTCTCTGCTTGTTTTTCTTCTCTTTCTCGCGCATAGCGTTCAATTACTTCCTGTTCGCGACCGGCCTCAACCAGCAAATACTCTGCGTGGCGTGGAGTACCAACATTAACAACTGATCTATTAATAAGACTCGGTAGCATTTTTCTTAATCTGGCCATGCTTTGGGAGACAGCACTACTCTTTGCTTTTTTAATATCTAAGTCAGGATATAGAGTTCGTGCAAGTTGATTGCATGTCACCGGTTCTTCTTCCGACAGTAGCTTATAAGTCCTTGCGTCGCTTGGATACATGTCTGCTGTTTCATCATCTGGATTAATGCCTGCCTTTTCTCTCAGAGGAGCCCATCGAGCCCATCTGGCTGCCCAACCTCTAGGTCGAGGAGAAGCCGATCTAGTTGTTTTTCCGTAAATCGCATCTGTCCGCTCGGCAAATGGAGTGCTAGGTCGTAGTGGTTCTTTACTCATAAGTTGAATAAAAGTTATTATAACAATTGGATGTGGGGTTTCAAGAGGAAATTAATCTCTTTTGGGTTGCCAGAAGTCGGCACCGAGCGAATCCCAGGGTAATCTTCTTTCATCGGGATTTTTTGCGTCAAACAAGAGATTCACAAAATAGAATAACTCTATGTCTTGATTTGACACGTTTGTCATCCCATGTGCGACTCCGCGCGGAATATAGAGCAGAGACGATTGTCCAGCTCCCAGAGTTATTTTCATTGAAGTGCCGTTTGTTTTTGAATCTCGTCTAAGATCCCAAAGCCCAACCAGAAGAGAATCGGAGGGCGGTAAATAAAAAATATCCTCTTGCTCAAAATGCAAATGCCAGCCTTTAATACTGCCGGGGGGAAGTCTTGACCGGTTCATTTGGACTACTTCAAAACCTTCGATTCCTTGAGCCTTACCATTTTCCATTCGGAGTATCTCAGAAAAATCTCCGTCCTCCGAGATGTAGTTTTTGACCGGGATGATTTTTACACCATCAATTGTAGGTTTTTGAGAATAATCTTGAATATAGATTTTTCCGCGAGCCTCTTCATTAATATCCTCAATCGTTAAAGCCTTCATAAGTGAATTATAGCAAAAAAAAGGCGGATGTGTTAAAATTGGGGAAACTTTTAAGAAATGAGGTTGTTAATGAGTGGTAGACAACTTAAAACCGAAAACAAAAAACTCTTCTAAACCCGTTCGACAAGCTCAGGGCAAGCCTGCGGGCTCGATGGCTGAGTTAACCCGTTCGACAAGCTCAGGGTCTCGGAAGCCAGCTTCCTCGATGGGCGAGTTAATGGCCAAACAAGGCTCGTTTTTCCAGGTTCTTCAGAAAGGGCAGGCTGTTTCAGGTATTATCAAAAAACTCACCCCACAAGAGATTTTAATGGACATCGGGGCTAAGGGAGACGCTTTAGTAATTGAATTTGATAAGCAAAACTTGGAGAATCTATTAGCAAATCTTAAGGTTGGGGACCGCGTTACGGCAACTGTTATTTCGCCAGAATCAGAAGAAGGTTTTCCGGTTGTTTCCCTGCGTCGAATGCTTGACGATATTATCTTTAATAAGTTTGAAGATTTGGCTCGCCGCGATGAAGCTTTTGAGGTTGAAGTTGCGGAGCCTACCCGTGGCGGATATTTTACATTGACAGGAGAAGGAGTTCGCGGATTTTTGCCGGCCTCACAGATACTTTCCCAAGAATCTATTGGTCCGGGCGCAAAAATAAAAGTTAAAATACTTGAATATGATCGTTCTAAAAAACGAGCCGTTTTTTCAGAGAAAGCAACCTTTTTTCTCACAAATATCGATTCTATAAAAGCGCTTCTTAAGCCCGGCGAAATTATAGAAGCTGAGATCACAGAGGTTGCACCTTACGGACTTTTCGTAAAAATTGAGCCTCCGGCCCGGTCCCCGACTCGGAGAGCCTCGGGACTCAGAGAGCAGGCCTCCGGCCCAGGAGGGAAAGGGGAAGCTGTTGTCGAAGGATTTGTTCACATATCTGAGATTTCCTATGCGCGCGTGGAGAACTTAGGGGCATCATATAAAGTCGGAGGTAAAATAAAGGCAGAAGTTCTTGAGATTGACACAGCGAATAGAAGAGTAAATCTTTCAATTAAAAAGACACTAGAAGATGTATTTGCAAACGTTCGAAACAAATACAAAGTCGAAGAGAAGGTTCGCGGAACGGTGACTGAGGTTAAAACCCGCGGAATAACCCTTGCAATTGAAGATGCCTCCGGCCCTGAGGGCCTCCGGCCCGGAGGGGGCGTCAATGGATTTATTCCCTCGGACAAAATTCCTTCCGGCACAACATATGATGTGGGGCAGGACGTTGAAGCCGTTGTTGTTGACTTTGATGGTAGGCGCCGCGTAATTATCCTCTCGCCAATCCTGAAAGCAATACCTATCGGCTACAGATAAGTCAAAAGTCAAAATGCAAAATTCAAAATTGCAATTCAAAATTTAAAAGTTTTTAACACTTTTTACTTTAACTTTTGACCTTTGACTTTTGATTTTTGAATTTATGAAAAGAACGGCGTTTATTTGTTCGGCGTGTGGTTATGAATCGAGTAAGTGGTACGGTAGGTGTCCCTCGTGTCAGGCATGGAATACGTTTTCCGAGTTTAAAGTTGAAGCTCCTTCAAAAACATCTACAAGCCTTGATTTTGCATCAAGCGTTCCTATACAAATTGGTAAGGTAAAAAGTGAAGCCGCTTCTCGAATTTCAACTGGATTTTCCGAGTTCAATAGGGTTTTGGGAGGAGGAATTGTGGCCGGTTCTGCGGTCCTTTTGTCCGGAGATCCCGGCGTTGGAAAATCCACACTTCTTCTTGAACTTGCAAAAAACATCACTCATGGCGCTTCCCAGTTATCGGTTCTCAGTTCTCAGTTGTCAGACTCCAGTCAGTCAGTTGTCGGTCGTTCAGTTTTAAAAACAGACAAACTGAAAACAGGTAAACAGGGAACGGAAAACCGAAAACCGAAAACCGAGAACAGAGTGTTGTATGTGAGCGGGGAGGAATCTGAGGGTCAGATTAAGATTCGCGCAGAAAGAATTGGAGTCAAGGAGAGCGACAATCTCTTTATTTTTTCAAACGGGAACCTAGAAAGCGTAATTGTGGCAGCGCAAAAAATTAATCCAGATCTATTAATTATTGATTCCATTCAAGCAATGGCAAGCGATAATGTGCCGGGTTTTGCCGGATCCCTTCCTCAGATTAGACACGCGACCTCAAGGATTGTTTCTTTTGCCAAGAAGAATGGAGTCCCTGTTTTTATCATCGGACACGTGACAAAAGAGGGAGAGGTTGCAGGCCCCATGTCGCTCTCCCACATGGTTGATTGTGTTTTATATCTTGAGTCTTGCGCATCAACCCCGATCAAATCGGGGCAAACCGACAGCTCGACAAGGATTTTGCGCGCATTTAAAAACAGATTCGGAGACTCATCGGAGGTCGGGATCTTCGCAATGGAAGAGCGGGGAATTGTAGAGGTTCGTGATTCGGGATTTTTCATGGATAAGAATAAAAAGCGCGTGCCCGGATCTTGCCTTACGGTTGTTATGGAGGGCACGCGGCCATTGCTTTGCGAAATCCAAGCATTAGTTGTTCCATCAAATCTCTCGTACCCTCGACGCGTGTCAAACGGAATAGCATCAACAAGAATCGAACTTCTTCTTGCCGTTATGCAAAAACATGCAAAAATACCCCTTGATCGTTTTGATGTTTATGTGAATGTTGTCTCAGGTCTTAGAATCACCGAGACTGCGGGAGATTTGGCTGCTTGTCTCGCCCTAGTTTCATCATTTAAAAACAAGCCCATCAACGCAGTTGCCATAGCAGAGATAGGACTCCTTGGAGAACTAAAAGAAGTGAGTAACATAAAACAGCGGATGAAAGAAGCCAAAAAATTTGGATTTAAAAATATAATAACAAGTGAGAAATTTAAGTTTCTACAGGATGTAATTATTTCCGCCAAAGACGGATCAGCCTCTAGTTGAAGGTGATATAATAAAAAGTCTATGAGCGATAAACTTAAAACTAAAAACTTAAAACGTAAAACCGGCGGGGTGGAGATGGCGAGAGCGGTTGGATCAGAGGTTCTTGAGAATCTAATGTTACCGCCCCGCGTGATTCGTCAAATTGCAGAAGAGGTGGGGAAGGTTGTGGTTAGCACAATCCCGCACCGTCGAACAAAAAAAGTTAGAAAAGATAAAAAAATTGACAATGCGGTTTTTCTTGATACTTCGGCAATTATTGACATGAGGACTTTTGATTTGGCAAGAATTGGAGCGCTTTACGGCAACTTCATAGTTTTAGAGAGTGTGCTGACCGAGCTTAAAAATATATCGGATTCAAAAGACGCTATCAAAAAGGAGCGAGGCCGGCGCGCAATGGATGCGCTTGAAAAGTTCAAAAAGACCCGAGGGATAAGGGTAAAGATAATACCCGATGAGCTCATAAAGCCGGTAGATGAATCAATTATTGACCATGCCAAAAAATTTAAAGGCAGAATTGTTACGTGCGATTATAATTTGGCAAAAAAGGCAAAAATCTCAAATGTTCGCGCCATTGATCTTTATGAGATGACCAACATTCTTAAAACCACAGCATTACCGGGTGAGGAGTTTTTTGTAAAAATAGTTCAGGAGGGGAAAGGCCTAAATCAGGGGGTAGGGTATTTACCCGACGGCACCATGTTGGTCGTGGAACAAGGGAAGAGTTCAGTTGGCAAAACCGTTCAGGTAGAAGTCTCGCGAATTATTCAAACAGACGCCGGCAAAATCCTCTTCTCCAAAATAAAAACGGCAGGCAACTAATAAAAATTCGTGAAAATTTGGGCCGGCAATGGCTTAATTTTCACAGTTTAATACAAAAAGGGGTTTCCATACAAAAAGGGGGTAAGAATGCCTGCCCAACACTCCTACCCCCTTTTTTAGAAAAGACAAATTTATCCCGATCAAATCGGGATTTAGCTATGTTTTTTGGGACATGAAAAATCTTTTATGGACAGCCTAAATCGCTGATTTTTGCTTCGTCAGATTTTCTTGACAAAAGATTTTTCTTTTGCTAGCTTTATCCCCATAGCCTAGTCTTTTCCTGCCTAAAGACTAATAGCTAATTTTTAAAAGAGCATTGCTTTTCGTACTCAAGGATTTATTTTCACAGTAGCGAAAGCGATGCTCTTTTTTGTATCCCCGCGCACTCAAGGATATCACTTGTATCCCAGCGTTATACTGCCCGATGCAAGTCAGAGAGTAAACACTGGGATGCTCAAACCCTTTTCGACCAGCTTTTTAATCTGATCCCTACCTATTTTTTCAATTGAATCTTGATAAAAGTCAATCACTTTTCCAGCGCGAGCAATATTTAAGTTACCTGCCTTTTTTTGTGTCCTGAGGAGCTTTAAAAGTTTCATAGTCAAGTTTGTAAGTTTTAAGTTGTAAGATGTAAGCAATTTCTTAAATCTTAAATCTTAAATCTTAGACACTGAATAAAGTATAGCATAAAATCTCGAAATAATGCAACCTATAGCTTTTTTCCGCTCCAAAAATGATAGACCCAGAGTAATTTTATAATCAATTTAGACTGAATTATCAAACTGTTTTAAATTACTTAGAGAAAATGTGGAAAACTTGGGGAGATTAAATTACCCTCTTGACAAACAATATTTTGTGTGATCTTCTATTCGTTACTTATTCACTCCTCTTTAAAAGAACTCTACCCGATAATACACAAAATGTTATTATAAGAATAGCGAATCCAGCATACTCAAGATACTGGGGAAGATAGACGATCACAATTAGATCTTTGATCTTAGATCTTTGATCATTGATCGAATTTAGGAGCCAGCCGTTAGCCCAGCCATTCACCTCAACATGCTCGCCAATTTCGCTTCCGAATAAAAAGGGAAGAGCCATAGCAAGCGAACATTTGACATTTGACATTTGACATTTGACATTGACTTGATAAGCTTGCCACCCCGGATCAAAGGCCTTGAACAAGGCAATAAGACCGTCCTCATTATTTTTAGCGGAGATAAGAGTAGTGTAGAGAGTAGGATTGATCTCAAGCGATGATATAATTGAAACGCCATTTGTTTTGAGTACGTACCCGTTCTTAACAAAAGAGAGATTTGCGATGCGATAATAAGGAATTTGGATAAGCTGTGCGAACCTGATCTCATTCTCGCTTTCCTCATTGCCGATTCCAACCGTATTGAAATGCACTGCATAGCCACTTCCCCCTGATGGTAGGGGTGGAATTATGAAAACATATCTCTTCCAAGAATTTCCAGGGTCAAGGGCAGTGTAAATTCCACATCTCTCGGTAATATTCTCGCTAATACAAAGTCTTGTTGGCAACCCCTTAAGATTTCTCGCTTCAATTATTAGGATACTTCCAAAATCCTGTTTTGCGCTTGAAAATGTAATAAAACCACACGATGATCCATTCCTTGCTATGAAGGCAACCGCGTCAGTAAGTCTTATAACGCGAGATTTTGAACTTTGTAAAGCTCCTCCACAGTTCTCCGGCACTTCAAGGGAAGCCGAGACATTAACAGGACTTGATGTTGCTGGAAAGAAAATGAATTGTTCATCATCAACTATGAAAGGATTGCCCTGTTCTTCAATTGATAAATCATAAGAATTCCTCATAAACTCGGGAAAAATATCATTAGACTTCCATGAATCCGTAAGGCTATATCCCTTATTCTTACCAAGTCTTAAGATGAGTTTATCTCCTAAGAAACTGATATTTGCAGGATCTACTCGATCATAACGATCAACAAAAGAGCGCGAAAAATAAGTGAAATCCGGTTCTTCTAAAGTAATGTAATCGCCATGATTTTGTGTCGCAAGATCAACAAATCCACCTGTAATTTGCGGTGCCACAGATATTATATTTTGCGGTTGTTGCACGTAGCCTTCGCCGGTCAAAAATTCATCAACTTTATAAAGATAAAGATATCCGAACTGTTTCTCAAGTTTTATGTGGCGTGATTTTTTAAAAGTATCGTGCGTCTCATAATGCCAAAGTGCATTTTGCTTGTAGCCCGGAAAAACAACGCTTTCATCCAAAAGAAAATATGAAATTCTGTATTTGCGAGCTAAGGCCTCAATCTGGCCTACGTCCCGTGAATAGACAGCAGTAGACATCTCGCGGAAATACTGCTCGTTGGGGGCGTTCCAACGGTCAAAGTCACGGGCTAAAACCGGCTGCTTAATTCCAAACCATATAAAACCTGCTCCCTGATAGCGCCAGTTATAGTATTCCCAACCCCAAAGGGATTGAAGCGGTAGGGGGGCAACGCGCGCACCTTGTGGTTTTTTGGAAAGATAGTCAAATAATTCAAAGTAGTAAGGTGGAATTGCAATTCTCATTTGGCGATTAATAAGTTCGCCTTTGAACATCGGCGCGCCATAAAATGCAAGACTTGCTGAAAATACTAAAGCAATTCCCAAAGGCAGGACGCTTTTTAGATAGGCTGGTTTTATCTTTTGCCCTGCTTTCAAGATTTGCGCCAAGCAAACCGCAAAAAAGAAGCTCATAGAAAACATAAGCAGGATTGAGAATTTCGTAAATGGGAATCTTAAAGCTTCACGAAAGATCGGGCTTGTTTCTCGCAGAAAAGAAAAAAGAGTTTCAAAAGGAGGGTTCATGTTCATAACCATAATTAGGGAAAACAGGAAGCCTGGGATAAACGCTATTCCTATCGACTTTTTCCTAATCAAGGTGATTAAAATTCCTATCAAGACTATGACAAAAACAGCGTACCCGATAGTTAAAGTAATAGGATTGTTAAGATGCGTTTTCCAGGCAGAAAGGAGGTCTTCAGTTGTATGAACGTCTTTTGATTGCGTCCAGGAAAATAAGAAGTTTCGAAGTATGGCCGTATCCAAAATATTTCCATACTCCTTGTTGTATAGAAAAGCTTCATCTGAAAAAATTTTATTCGTTTGGGCCAAGGAAACATTACTAGCACCGTTTGCCAAAAAATACATATTTGGCAGAATCCAATAGGCATTGACGACGAGGGTAGTTATGACGAGGAATAGGCTTCGCAATAGAACTTTTCTTTGCCGTTTTAGTACTGAATATGTGATAAGAAACAACAGTAGAAATGCAAAGTATGCGTACCATAGAACCGAGGCATAGGCTATGGGTGAAGCAAGAAGTGTTACGATAGCAAATAACAAAAGAGCCAAGTTCGTGCCCTTTTCTATAAATCTTAAAGCTGTTAAGAAGAGCCAAGGAAGAGCCGCATATTGTATTGTGAACATCTCAAAAGGAACATAAAAATGCTGGACGGTTCCAAGATTAAAGATGTAGATTAGGGACGCAAGGAAAGCAGGAATTGAATTGCTCCATTGTTCGATTGTTAGATTGTTGTAGAGATTGAGGACTCGTTTCGTGAAAAAGTAGACTCCCAAGGGTCCTAGGATGAAACACAAAAATATAATAGAGTAGCGTAGGAATGAGAGAGGAAAGATGAAGGAAAAAAGCCATAATAAGACTAGGCGTGGAAGTTCCGCCATATGTGCATGCGCGGCAACAGCCCCTAAACCTTGATCGGTTCTAAAAACTCCGAAGAATATATTTGAGAAGTTTTGCGCAAAATTAAACTCAGGATGAAGAGTATCCCAGCCTGTAAGAAAGGTTCCGGGAGTATAGTTTAGAAAAGATATAAAAACTGTTAAAACAACTAAAAGAAACGGGAATATAAAACGCTTGATAAATTCCATAAGGGTTAATATTAGTCAATTTCTTTCTCGCGAAGACATTCCTTATAAACCTCTTTAACAGGAAAAGAAACATTTGCGTCTCCGTCGCGGATTTCATATTTTGAGGAAACAGCGCATTGATATCTAGCTTCGTTTTCAGCCCGTTTTTTCTCAAGGTTAAGTAGGGCAAAACCAACATAGGCCAATACTAACAAGGTTATTAATCCTGCAACTCCCAGTGAATTTAATAGAACTTTATTCATATGGTCTCCTTTATGCGTGAAACGAAGAACAAAAAGTAAATTTTTCTTAATGTTTCAAGCAATGAATAATCGTTATCTAGTCTATATCTAAGAAGCGTGTATGGTAGATTTTCAACTTCTCCATATTTTGAAAGTTTGTAAACTAACTCTGTGTCTTCCAAAGAATCCGTGTCATAATTGTAAAAGTCAAAATTGCGAGGCAAACGTTTTTTAGCTATCATGAGCGCAGGTTGTTGAACCGGTAGAAAACGATAGATATATTGGTTTATCCTCTCAAATAAAGGTGGAGATACCTTTTTATTAACCTTTCTCCCTCTTTCATTGATAAATAAATATTGAGTTCCAACCGCCACTGTCCGTCTATTTTTATTAAGGTATCTTACCTGTTTCTCAAAACGCGTTTTATAACAAAGATCATCGCTTTCAATCTTTGTGATATAGTCCCCCCTAGCTTTCTCAAGTGCACGTTTGACAGAAATTGGAAGCCCTATTTTTTTGCGATTTCTGAGAGATTTAATTTTCTTTGATTTTCGGGCATACCTTTTGATTATATTCCAACTTTTATCAGCTGAATGGTCATCAACAATGATAAGCTCAAAATCCTTAAATGTTTGACTTAAAACACTTTGAACTGCCTTATCAATATACTCTTGTGAGTTATAGACGGGCATAATGACTGAAACTAATGGGGGTTTTCTTCTCAACCTTTTGGGTTTATGATAAAGTTTAGCAAGTTCTTTTTTGAGGTTTGACATATCGGGTTTTAAAATCAGATTGAACTTTGAAACGGAATGCTTTATGCCTTCTCTTGCCGCCTTATCTTTTCCGAGCCTCTTTTTATAAGAAACTATAGATACAGGAAGACTAGAGTTCTCTTGTGCGAGAGTTGAAAGCTTTGGAAAAGTTTTGTCGGTTGAGCCGTCATCTACGAATATTACTTCGGCAAGTCGAATTCCACGAGGAAGCTCGCCCTGAACAAGGCGTAGGGCGGCAAATGTTTTATTTAGTCTTTTTTCCTCGTTATGGCAAGGAATAATGAAAGATATTGTTCTCATAAAAGTTAAATGGTTAGAATAGTTAAAATGGTTGCATAGTTTTTAAAACCATGTAGCCGTTCAGCTATTTAGCTATTTACTCTAAAGCCGATAAGGAATTGCCTTATAAGCTTTAGAGTAAAGGTATACAGGTGGAGTGAAAGTTGTTCGCGCGAAGCGAACAGAATCGTCGAATGACGAACTTTCACATTCACGTGCAACTTTACTCCCTCCGAGTCTTAATCGTTTACGATCATCTTATTTCACACAAGCATTATGCGTGCTTTAGACGTCGATCACGACAGACCCAGGCTAATAGGCTTGAGAGACCTAAGGCCGCAGACTTGCGCCGTAGGCGACTATGGCCACGAGTATTGCCAGGGTGACTATCACCAAGGCAGCCTTCGGAAGCCAGTCAAGACCTCGAGCCGCAAGTTTCTGCTGCTGCCTTTCGATCCACTCCTCGATCAGGTCTCCTCGAATGATCGAGAGTAGCTTGGCGAGGTTCACGACGTTTACCGCGAAACGGTGGTTTCGGCAGTGGCCAGGATCCGATCGCCGGCGTGCACCACGACCATGACCTCGACGCTTCCGCAGCCGTTGACGTTGCCGCAGTTAGCGCCTGCATTGCCGGGCGTGCCAGCGTTAAGTACCTGACCCACGAGGCCAGTAGTCGGCAAGTTGAGCATGTTAGCGCTCGCATGGCTGACCAGGCCCCAAACTGCCCACTCGAGCTTGTCACCGTCCCAGTACCTGCCCGGAACCGAAAAGCCGTTGTCGGCGATCTGGTTGCGCCACGTGTAGGACTTGTCCATCACGTTGATGAGCAGGAGCAGGCATCCGTTGCCCTTACCTCCGCACTTGTGACCGAGGAACTCATAGTCCGCGGTAATCAGGCGGTAGTGCCATGCGGGTACCACGAAGTCGCACCGCGTGTCCTGCTGACAGAACGGGACGTTGGCGACACCGTACTCGGCACCTGCTGCTACATTGAAGTCCGCGACATCCGGGTTGGGGACGTTGGGATACGTTTTCCAGAGCCTCGGTGCCGGGTCCTTCAGACGCGCAAGCCATTCGGCGACTACACGGTCACCGGATGTTTCAAGGCCGGCTACGGTCTTGATCTTCCACGCGCCGTGGGACTTATCGCTCGGGAGAGTCGGAAAGCTTCCCGTTGACGTGGACTCCGATTCGTTCTTGCCTGACTGACCGTTGTCAGCGGAGTTGTTGCTGCTGGCGCCGCCGCCGGTGGTGCCGGGTGCGGAGCTTAAGCTTGACGAACTGCTGGCTGTAGCCGAGCTGCCGTCCGAGTCGTCCTTGTCACCCAAGGTCAGGCCTACCGCGAAAGCAGCAAGCGCCAGCGCTACTGCAGCGAGGATGACAAGTATCCACAACAGACTGCGTTGCATGTTTCCTCCCTCTTGAGGCTGTGCCGCTGGAGGTTGCCCTCCGTTGGCTGGTGGCGCTGCCGGCGCCGGGGCCTGAGTGGTTCGAGCAGCTCGCCTTCGCGTGCCACTCCTATTTCCGGTTTCTTCAGGCATTTTGCGTTTCCTTTCTGAAGATTTTGACTTGCCGTTTTTTGCCACGGATTCACTTACCGTGCGCTATGAAACTATGTATCGATGGTTATCACAGCTGGCTTCTCCTCGGAACGTTCCCGAAGTTCCCATGATCGCGCGCGTGGCGTTTCCGATGTCTCTTGGACTTACGGTGCCACGGGGGCGGGGGCTTTCGGGCTTTGCGCTTGCCGCCCGTTGCGTTGAACGGTCTTTTTGCCATTCGTCCTCCCCGAGGGGGTGCTTGGGTGACCTTCACGTAAGGCTCGTGCCTCAGCTTGGTGTTTTCCAGAGCGCTGAGGGTAGCGAGTCTTAGCCAGACCTCTTTTGATCGAGATCTTGCTTCTTCCGTGGTTTCGGCCTTTTCCTTGCACCGTTGCCTCCTTCTTGCTTATTGGAGTGGATATTCTGCCTGAAGATGAAGAGCCTCCGGTATCTACCGGCTTCCATCCACCATTCAGACAGTGTTTTCGTGGTTTTTTCCATGGCGGGGGTTTCCAGTGCTATCGGGAACTAATGTGTCTTTTAGGCCATTCCTTCTCCTTCGCTGTCTTACCGTTCGTATGAGGTTGGCGCCGTTGCTCTTGCCGCGTTTTGAGTAGTTTTAGTACCTCCTTTACTGCTCTTCGTGGAAGAGTCAAAAGAAAATCTTCGTCGCTCGGTTTCATGATGTCGGCAGGGTTTGTTTATCTTACGGTGCTTATCCGCCTTGTCTGCCGCCTTTCTTGGTTCGCCGCTTTTCGGAACCGTTGTTACCGTTGATTTTCACCAGACGGCGACGAAGCCTTACGTCTTTTGAACGCTTGGGTCGCTGCCGCTTTGGTTTGTGGGACAATTCCGCCTCCTTGCGGGTTTGCACCTCAGGCGTATCCTGAAGGGTAGAAGGCATCCGTGCCAGTTTCCAGTAGTCGATGGCCCCCCGGGACGGTTCATTCCCTGTCCGTGAGGTAGAAGGCTAATACCGCGATCACGAGCAGTGCTATGATGAGGGCGTACTCCACCAACGTTTGGCCGAGCTCGCTTGTCTTGCGGAACAACCTTCGAAGCATGTTAGCTTCCTCCTTGTTAGTCGCCTCTTGTTGCTGCCAGACCTGCGTCCCCTGTTGGAGGCGGCCCCCCGAATAGAGCAGGCGGCCCCTGCGGGGTTGGTGTGACAGCAGGCGGCACCACAGTTGTCGCCGTCGGGGGAAGTGGTGTCGACGTTGAAGTCGCTTTCGCCCGCGGTGGCCTTGTGGCAGTGGCAGTCGGTGTTCGAGTAGCCGTCGCCGTAGGCGTCGGTGTGTTCGTCGGTGCCGGCGTATTCGTTGCCGTCGGTGTGAATGTCTGCGTTGGTGTCTTAGTCGCCTTAGGCGTTTTGGTTGCCGTCGGTGATGGCTTTGGATGGTGATATCCGCCGCCTGCCGACACGTCAGCGCTGTTGAAAGACGTGAACGCGGCAAGTGCCAAAAGCAGCAGTACGACTCCCATGATGTTTCTGAAACGATTCATTCCTTTCCTTTCCACGGGGTTTTCCTCACGCGCGTTCGCTTGAGGTCCAAGGCATTTCTGCCTCGCTTGCCGATGGCTTTATGGCTTGATAACCACCCCCTTTGTCTCGCCAAAGCTCAAAGAGCGTCGGCGGACTTACAATCCCTTACGGGAAGGCTAGTTATTGCGATGTCGTTTGGGTTTTTGCCGAAAGGCTATCCGAACCGCTCGCGGTAGCTTAGGTAGTCAAAAACCATGCCGACAAACACGTTGCAGCGATGGTTAAGGTCTACCTCTCCATGCCTTGAGCATATCGGGTTCTCGTGGGGTAGGGAGAAATAATGCTCTGTCTCTGTCACGTGGTCGCGGACTTTCTCAAGTTCGCTTATGATCACGGCGAGAGAAGAAGCGGTTCCCTCCTTTCCCTGTACCTTGCAGGCATCAAGTGCATTTTTAGCGCTCTCGATTGCCTTCTCCAAATCTTCCTGTATTGTCACGATTTCCTCCGTCTTTCTCTTCGGTTTTTGCCGAAGTCTAGGTGCGTTTCTTACGCTTTTTGCGGTCGGTGAGAACCTCCTTTATGGAATAGAGCAGTGTTGGGATGAAAATCACAATTGCAACCAATGCGACAACCAAGTACAGCGCGGCTGTTCGCAGGATTTCAATTGCTTTTTTCGCCCATAACCTTTCAAGCTCGTTTGGGAAACCCTTCATGGGATTATTCATTTGTCTCCTTTTCTCCTTCTTTCTTTTTGTTTCTCTAAATGCCGGACACCGCGCACCATGCGCAGTTTCAACTCATGGTACGCTGAATCCGACATCTAGAATGTAAGGAGATTTAATTTTAAAAAATAGACTATCTAATCTTCGCTATAATTTAAAAAGCTAGCTACGTGAATAGATAGTTGCCTATTAGGGACGCACCATTTGAGACGAACCATTCGGTTCATCTTCAGGTGCATCCTTCTGTATACCTTTTGTCAAAGAACAACTAATTTAGCTTTTAGCTCTCAGCGTTTGGCTTTTAGCTTTTTAAAGCCATGTTCTAATTGCTAGCTTAAATTAGAATGCCGATTTTAAAGGTCCCGCGCTTGCCTTTCGCAAAACTCAGGGATTCGCGGGTTTAAGACCGGGGAGAGTAGTTTCAGGATTGTTTCGACGGGGTTAGAGGTTGTTTGGGGGCGTGCCAATTAATAGTCTGAAACTGCTTTCTCCTGCCTTAATTGCAGTCCGCCGGCTGGCGGATTATTTTGCTTTTCTTCTTAGATAAATTCCAGCAAGTCCGGTTGGAATTAGGGCGGCCAAAAGCCCTAACTCAGGACCTGTTGGGGGAAGTTCTTTTATTTTTGGTTTTTCAAAGATTTTAGGAGTCTCCGCTCCAAGCACTTGTTTTTCGATACAGACTTGAGCATTGTCCTGCGCTGTAACTCCATCAGGGGCCATTGCCTTCACGTTATTTGTCACGCAGGTTATAGCTTGGTTTGCAGGCAATTTGTCTCCCTCTGCGGTTTTTGCAGTAATAACAAATTCCATTTTCTCACCCTTTTTAAGAGTTCCGATAATGAAATTAATTTGTTTTGCGCCAACGTTTGAGTTTCCTACGCCTGCAACAAAAGATAAGAATTCCGGGAATGAATCAACTACATTGAGGTTTGAAACGTCAGTATCACCAGTGTTTTCTATTATGATCTTGAAGTTTACATTTTGATCGGGAGCAAATCTCGGATCATTAATAGTGAGATTTTCGACAAAATCTCCGCCACCTTTTCCGGGCTTTTGAACTGTCTTATTAATAGTGAATTTAACTTGTTTTGGGGGACAAACTTCTCCACCACCGTAAACTATTTGACAATTGGATTCACCGGCAGCAAAAACTGCGGTTGCCGCAATTGCGACAGCCATAAAAGATAGAAATAAAGATGTAATTTTTCTCATGTTTAAATAGATTTTGGGATTCTAACATAACCTTCTTTGTTTGTCAAGCCCATAGTAAACAAACTGTCAGAAGCCGGATTTAGCTATTTTTGAGTCCTGATGGTATCATATACGTATGACGGCTACTTCTCATGCCTTGATAGGTACAATGATGGCAGCCAAGTTTTCAGGAAATCCTCTTCTGGCCGTAGGTGCTTCCTTTGTCTCACATTTTGTCGCGGACGTTGTTCCTCACTGGGATTCTGGAACCCATTGGAGAAAAAAGACAAAGGAAAGGCTGAGGCGGGAAGCAATAATAGATGTTTTGGTGGGTTTTATCCTGTCTTACATATTATATAGTCTAATCTTGCAGAAAGGGCCGCCTATGGCTCTTGCGAACTATCCTTTCGTTTTCTTGTGTATTATTGCGGCTCAGGCTCCCGACTGGCTTACCGCTCCCTCATGGATGTTCGGGAAGGATTTCCCCGGGTCTTCTTTCATGTATGAAATCCAACACAGGCTCAATGTCAAGCTTGACAAGCCTTGGGGCATAATAACCCAAATTCTAGCCTTGATATGGCTCTATTTGATACTCTTTGTAATCTTTTGAGAGGGTATGCGGGCCCGCGAAGCCAGCCCTTGACAACGATTTGAAAACATGATTAAATACACTTGCTTCAAAAGGTTTTCCTCCGAAGCAATTCCAAGAAACGCAGTTTTTTAGTTCTATTCTATCGAATCTATTGAGTTTTACATCTTAAATCTTACATCTTAATATCTTAAGTCTAACTTATGCCTACAAAGAAAGTTGTTCGTAAACCTAAAGTCTTAAAACCAGAAGAAACACTTGTCAGTGAAATTCCCTCCCCGGAACCTATGGTTAGTTCGCCGGAGCCTGTAACTACTGAGATCGCAGAGAAGCCTACTGAGGACACCGCTCTTAGCCAAGGATCCGAGGGGCAAGCTGAGGAATCAGAAAGTTCATACCAACCAAGAGGGAGATACTCAAGAGATCGGGAATTCACCCCTCAAGAAGAGGGTACGGTTCCAGTCTCAGGCATCCTTGACATTCAGCATGAAGGGCATGGTTTTTTGCGGCCAAAATTCAGGGCTTCGGAGCGCGATATTTATATCTCAGCCTCTCAAATTAGGAGATTTTGGCTCCGACCGGGAGATTTGGTTGAGGGGGTAGGGCGTCCTCCAAAAGATAATGAGCGCTACTTTGGCTTGCTTAAGATAGAGCATGTTAACGGGATAGATCCTGAAGCTTCTTTGAAGCGGCTTCACTTTGATGACGTGACACCTATTTATCCTAAAAAGCAGGTCCAGCTTTCCACCGGGAAGATTCCCTTATCAACTCGAATAATTGATATCGTTTCCCCAATTGGCTTTGGCCAGCGAGGAATGGTTGTTTCACCGCCTAAAGCCGGAAAAACAACAATTCTTAAAGAAATTGCGGCAGGAATATCTGAGAACTATCCTGACGTCCATTTGATGGCAGTTTTAATAGGCGAGAGACCGGAAGAGGTGACCGATATTTCAAGAAGCGTTAAAGGGGAGGTTGCGGCTTCAAACTTTGATGAATCCCCCGAGACCCAAACCCGTGTGGCAGAAATAGCCATGGATCGAGCAAAACGATTGGTTGAACAGGGCCGCGATGTTATTATTCTTCTTGACTCAATCACGCGCTTGGCGCGCGCCTATAATTTGTCAATTGATCCGTCAGGCCGGACTTTGACCGGAGGCTTTGATCCGGCAGCGCTTTACCCTGCCAAACGCTTCTTTGGCGCGGCCAGAAACTGTGAAGAAGGAGGCTCGCTTACTATTATAGGTACGGCACTTGTCGATACCGGCTCGAGAATGGACGACCTCATTTTTGAAGAATTTAAAGGGACAGGCAACATGGAGGTTCATTTGGACCGCAAACTTGCCGAAAGACGAATTTTCCCGGCCATTAATGTTGAGCGATCGGGAACTCGGGCAGAAGAGCTGATTCTCCCCAGCGAAACATTGCAAAAAGTTACAACGCTTCGCCGGATGATAGATGTTTTAGGGCCGGACGAGAGAACAGAAGTCCTAATTGAGCGTCTCTCAAAAACAGAAGACAACAAAGCATTCCTTGCCTTACTAGGTAAAGGAGAATAAGTCTTCAAATTCTAATATCTAATATCTAATATCTAAATTCTAAACAATATTCAATGTTCCAAACTTCAATGTCCCAAACGTTTAGGATTTGAATCATCGTCATTTGTAATTTGTTTAGGGTTTAGTGCTTAGAATTTAGGATTTCTAGAGGCTATTGCATGATTGCAAGGGGATTTAGGAATCCTGCGGGTCCTCTAATTTCAAAGTGAACATGAGGCCCCGTGGTTCTACCTGTTAGTCCTATCCATCCAATAAGACTTCTCCCGGCTTCAACTCTATCACCCGGCGAGACATTTACCCCTGACATATGTGAGTATAGAGTTGAATATCCATTGTCGCCGGCTATTATAACGTGTATTCCATACCCTCCGTTCCAGCCGCTAGTGTAGACCTCTGAGACTCGCCCTGATTGTCCAGCGACAATAGGTGTTCCAATATCTCCGCCTATGTCAATTCCCTTGTGATACCACGAATATCCTTGATTGATTGTTCCTCGTGCCGGCCAGGTAAATCCTGATGCTCCAACCTCAACCGGACCAGCAGCAAAGAATTGTCTTCTAACGATTCTTGGCGTTTCTTTGGGCGGCACTCCGTCAGGGACTATTAAGATTTGACCCTCAACAAGCGAGAAGGTCTGCGGATTTGCAAAATCATTGAAGGGAAAATCAGCTATGGCTTGGGCATTTGCAGTGTACCTTTTTGCGATGGTATAAACCGTATCTCCTCGAGCGACTTTGTGTGCAACACCTGAGACAGGCAAAATCTCAAGTTGATCTCCGACGTTTATATAATCAGACTGCAAATTATTTTGCCATTTGATTGTATCCTCATCAATTCCAAATCTTTTAGCAACTCCCGAAAGAGTATCCCCATTTTGGACAGTATAGATAATTATTGTATCGCGCGGCTTTTCCGATAACTTTGTGTCAAATACGTCAGGGGTTGTGATAAGAGATTCATTCTCACTTTGGGCAAAGGTAAGGCTTGGGTTTTTACCAAATAGATTAACATCTTGTATAAAGGGTGAAACAAGTACGCCCAAAGTCAAAAGAGTCATCGCAGAAAGATGTAGAAACATTCTATTTCTTCTGCCCCGTTTAATCAGAATGCTTTTTACAAGTGCTGATTTTGCTCCTTCAAAGTTTTCAGAGAAGATCAAGATTTTATCTTTGCCATATATGTTAACGAATCTTGCGAAACCTCTTGCTTCTTCTGCTAAAAAGCGATAAGAGGAAAGATCAGAAACCATTTTAACAAAAGAGGAGGCCAAGATAATGAATTTCTTCATAAAAAAGAAAGAGCTACTAGCTTAACAGAAATCATATCTGGAAGTCAATTCTAGTCGGAAGCTGAAGGAGATGCAGATTGCTCTCCGGGCGGCGGAGAGATTTTAATGGGCGGCTTCTGAGGAGGCAGGTTTGCCGATGGTGTTGAGATTGAGAGCGGCGTTTGTTCTGTTTCAGGACTTATTTCTCCCGCCTCTTTTACCGTTTCACCAATTTTTGCTTCCAGAGTTTTTATTTCTTCTTCAATCCTCTCAAGATTCTGTTTGTTATCCCGCGACAGCTGTTTTACTACCTGATAAGCTTCAAGCGCACTTTGAAGATCGCCCATCTGTTCAAGAGCATGGCCCAGGTTATAATATGCATTTGCAAAGTCACGCTTTAAGTTTATTGCTACCCGAAACTGGTTTTGAGCGTTATCAAATTTTCCCAGTTGATAGAAAATTCCACCCAGCTGAACACGAAGAATAGGATTATAAGGATCAAGAGCAATCGCTTGATTCATAGATGCTATTGCAAACTGCTCGGCATTCTGACCTACATTTATTAAAGACCTATAGATTTGCGAAAGGTTTTGCCAGTTTAATGATGTTACGGGGGCAAGAATGACGGCATTGCGACCGGAGTTTATGCTTTGCTGAAGGAGGGCGGTTATATTTCTTTGGACCTCAGCGGAAGGGGAAGATCCCTGTTGTATGCCCTGTGCCAGCGAATTTGCAAGTGCCAGATTTATTTGAGAGAACACTCTGTGGTAGGAGGCGTTGTAGGGAAATTCTCTCATGGCTTGGGTTTGAAGCTGGTAGGTCGCTTGAGCGTTATTAAGATTTGCCTGCCTTATGCTTTCGGCAAATTTTAAATCGGCGTTTGCGTATTTATAGCTAAAAAAACCAAAGAAACCTACAAAAAGAAGTACTAAAATAAATACAAGAGCTGGGAAAACCGGGCTTTGATTTTGCGAGTGATGCTCAAAGGAAGAGGTTTCAAGGGAGAATCCGCCCGACTTTGTTGACATCAAAGAAAGTGCGGTATCATAGACCCGCTTATCGGAGGCAATATTGAGAAAAGCAATGTACATCCCCGAGAGGATCGTAAGTAATGCAATCGAAGCAAAGGAAAAAGGTAATACAATTGAGAGTGCAAGCTCAACTAATAGGGCTACAAACAAGGGATTTTTAACAATTCTTATTTTTAACACGGAAAATACAAAACCAAGATATGAAATTGCTCCCACAAGACCGGTTGTCGCTATCAACTCAAGAAAATATGAAGATGAAAAAGAAAATGTTAAATTCCAAATGTTTTGCTCAAGGTTAAATGACAGTAGTTTGAACCTTGTAAAATCAGTCGCAAATGTGCCATATCCTGATCCAAACAGCAAAGACAAAACAAATCTTTGAGCGTCCTGGGTGATTGTTGCCGCCGCGGTTTGAAACCCATAGATATAAGGCAAGAGAATAGGTTTATTAGCTGAAAACAAGATCTGATATAAAACGACTAAAACCCCGGCAACAATCGCAATCAGAGCAAAAAATTGTATAAAAACCTCATAATTATTGAAAAGAGAGAAAGAGAATTTGAATTTTGGAAAACCGACCTTTTTGGCGAGGTAAAAAATAATTAGCGTAAGAAGCGGAGCAAGATATATTAGTTGTTGAACGGAAGATCCAAGAGTATTGAAAAATTGATTTTGCGTGGCCGGAAACGGAAGGATGTAAGCCTTAACATAGCTTAAGACGGTTATAATTGACGATGCCGAGGCTCCCAGAACAAGTGAGGAAAGAACTATTGAAAAAGCTCTCTTCTCCCTGACAGAATTTACGATTAGGAAAAAGAGAAGAATGGCAAAAACAACAGGAACAGTTTGAATCAAGCTGTCATATCTATTCCTCGAAAGAATAGCAGAAACAGTGATGACTACCCCAAAGATCACCAAGGGGAGGTTTAACGGGTTGACATTTAAAACAAGTCTTCGATCAAGCATTACTTTAATTCCCCAGACGATTAAAATGAGGGATACAGCAAAGATAATTAAGATTTGTTTTGGGAGAATAAAAAATTCAGTGGTATTGGTTAAAAAGAATAGCGGAAGGAAAAATAGGGTGATTGAAATTAATGCTATTGCGATGCTATCGAATAATTCTAAAGCATTCTTATTATTATTCATTTCTTCACTTTAACAAACTGTTTAATTAAAAGTCAACAATTAGTTTATGATGATCCAATTGAATTTAATATCTGTAACGGTTGAGGCAGAGCTTACGCCAACCGTAAATGAACCTTCAAGCCCATCAATAACATAGTCCTCGGGCGCTTGTCGAAGTAGATAAAGCACCTTATTATTTGTATTGCCGACAGGAGTAATATAAATTAGAGAGTTCTCGGTAACGTTTGGATTTTTGATAGTCAACTCTTTCCTAAATTTCGGGAGGATAGCCGTACCTGCTGATCCTGTTGCAATAGCTTCAATATCGGATGTCGCAAGTGCTTGCTGCGCAAAAGCAAGATTAATCTTTCGAGATGTTAGAGCACCTGATACGCTGGCGGAGCCTTGAACGTCAAGAAGAGCAGAGTTTGTGGAGATTGCTTCGTCCCCCTCGCTTTCGCTCGGGCTCCTTGCAATGACAAGAGGATCATCGGAGATTGGAGAGACTATATTCGCCGAAAGCTTGCCTTGCACTTTTACATTGCCCGCAAACTCCGCGTCCGAAAGTACCTTAAGTGTTCCATCCACTTCAATTCGTACTAAACCTGCCATAAATGATATTGCACCTTGTTTGAGTGGTTGGATTTCAAGAGTCTGACCCAGAGTATCAATTGAGTTGGGACCAAGCACAAGGGAGGTTCCAATAGATAAGCTATCAAGGACTGTCGCTTGCGCAAAGGTAGCAGGTCCTAAAGATATCAGACCGGCTCGAAATGTTGCAAAATCAGAGGATATCGATTCGATATCCAACAACTGACCAGTAACAACTGACCACTGACCACTCTGAAGGCTTCCTGCAACGGTTGCAATTCGATCATCAAGACCCTCTATATCGTTGGCAATGATTCTGTCCGCAAACAAAGTTCCTGAAACCGACGCTTGATTAGCAGTCACATTATCGACTGTTAATTCGCCTGATACGGAAGCTCTTTCAGACTGAAGGCTCTCTGCTGACAACTGACCGCTGAAAGTGGCTCGCCTCGCTTCAAGGTCTCCGGAAAAGCGGGCGTTTCCCTGATTGTCGATTGACGCAACAACTGCTGAGCCTATTGCAGTTGATTCATGAATTTTGAATTTAGAACCATCCAGAGAAACTGCAATTTCCGAACCTTGTGAGAGCGGCGAAATTACATTTGTATGGATCTGTTCAATACTTGCCAAGGGGTTTATAACTTGTGACTTTTGACTTATAGCTTCGTTAATGAGTTGCGAGATATAGTCACGGAGGTCTTGCCCACCCATAGTAGTGAAAGATTGAGTTGTTGTCTCAAGTTTTTGTGCGAGTTCTTGTATTGCACGAGTTAAAAGCGCGGTCATATTGGGATAATTGACGCCGGACGGGCGGCCCTCCCTATCATAAGAAACAAGTTCAGGGATAACTTTCTCAACCTCTTCTGCTATAAATCCGACTTCGCTGTCACTTCCAAGGTTCAATCCAGGCTTAAAAGTAAAGGTTACCGGACGAAGATTCATAACTTCATCAAGACCCAAGGAAAGGTTCTTAATATTTTCTTTGAAGCGCTCAGAAGACGCCGAGCAGGCGGCGTTGCTTCGTCCAACTTCATAGGTTGTCGTATCTATGCAAAGATATTGTCCTGAGGAAGATTCGGCAATGCCAGAAGTAAGAGTGATTGTGCCCGAACTTCCCAATACAAATTTTGTAGTCCCTGAAGAAGATGCGGAAAATATATCTCCTGAATTTGTTTGATTGACTATTAACGCGGCATTGGATCCTATTCCTCCTGAGATCGACAATAGCGCCTGGGTGTTTGTTGATGCTCCTATGTTGACACCGGTGTCAAAGTCAGATGTTAATGTCAGCTCTCCGTTACCATTAGGAGTAATTGTTAGATTGTCATCTGATACTGTGCCTAGCGTTGCGGCTCCTCCCCCACCAAGATTGAGCGTAGCGTTGGTTATATCATTACCCAATATGGCTAAATCTTGTGAAAATGAAAGAATTTCCGCGGTAGTAAATGTTGAAAGAGAGGATGCAGTAATTGTATCTGCTCCGTTGAGGGTAAGATCGCCATCATTGGCCAAAGTAAATCTTTGTATACCTGAGGCAGAAGCCGTGATTAGATCACCAACGTCCATATTATTTATAACGAAAGCAGCAACTGCGGATTCGGTTGCCAAAATCGCGACCTTGTCATTTATCTCAACTGCACCTCCCGAAAGATTGCCATTGGCCGTATCATTAATGATAGGTTTTTGCAAATCTATTTTGCCTATGCCGTCCGGTGAAATATCCACATCACCGCTAGAACTTTCCTCTGTCGAGAGTGAAAGTGTGGTTCCTGAGAGCTTAAATCTCCCGCCGGTTGCGGCAAAAGTAGGAGAAGCCGTTCCTCCCATGGTTAATTTTCCGGAGGAGTCGAGTGCAAGAACTACGTTGGTCGCTCCCGCGCTTGGGTCGGTTATGGACAGCATTCCGGAAAGAGTTTCAGAATTTGCCGCGTAGGAAACAGCGGCAATTCTTTGACGCGGGATAAGCTCCTGGGTCGTACCAACCGAAATCCCAAGCCAAAGAAGGTCATGGTCACGGAACAGACTGCCGTCAATGTCATTTTTAGTTCCGAGTAGAATTGAGAAAACCCCATCCTTTGAGGGGGTAAGAGCATGATGTACCTCTTGCCAAAGAAGAGCAGATCCCGTTGCGGTTGCGTTTTCATATAATGCAAACCTTATATCTGTTGGATTCGTAATTGGATTATCGCTTGAGTCCGTAAGTCTTCCCTGGAAAGACAGGACTTTTTTAGCCCCAGCAGGTACCGCAAGAGCTGTTTGGGAAGGCTCTGGAAAAAGATTATTGTATATAAGAAATCCTACAATAGAGGCGTAAATGATAAGGATAGCCAAGTGAAAGTAATGGGAAAATGAATAACTGTGATATGTTTTGTACCATTTAGGTCGTGTATATCTTGCGTGATAAATCAGCTGTTTGTGCAACGGAATACGCGCGGGAATATTTTTTATTTTCTGATCTACGCTGATTGGGAGCCGATTCGAGCTGATCTCGGCTTTACGTGACAACTTTTTATGCTTAATTAATTCGGCAATTTTTGAAGCGATAATATCTTCAAAAAAAACGTAGGGAGTTAGCAGTCTTTGAAGCAATCTGACAGGCGGTATTTTTTCTGCCAAAGGCTGACCGCCCTTTGACTGGGACGTTTGACCGGTTTCTTCTTCTTCAATATCTTGAAGCTTCATTCCCTCTTCTGAAATTCGAAATTGCTCTCCCCGAGAAGCCTTGGGGAAGTCGGGGAAATTGCCTGCCCCGAGCGAAGCCGAGGGGGAAATTGGAAATTGCCTGCCAATGTATCCTCGTGAAGAGGCAAACTCAAGGTATTTCCTGATTGATGAAAGTTTCCTATTTACTGTTTTAGGGGATAGTCTTAGGAGTAAGATGAGCCGTTGTTTATACGCATCTATTATCTCAGATGTTATGCTTGAAATGTAATCTTTTGATATATTTAGATCGGTTTTAAAAGCATTCTCAGCCCAGTTTGTAAAAGCATTTAGATCAACTAAGTAGTTTTTAATAGTTAGATTAGAAGCTCCGAATATGTAAAGGTAGTCCTTAAAGTCTTTTAAAAACCACGGATCTTGTTTAGTTCTTGATTGTTGGCTTTTGGCCATTAGTTTGTTAAAAGGATTCTCTTCAAGATAACCCTCCTCAACAAGAAATAAGGCAAATTTTCGAAGGGAAGAAAAGTATCTCTTGAATGAGCGAGAAGAAATCCTAAGGGTATCACGAGTATCAAGAGTATCAGGGGCATCAGGGGTGATTATTGCGCCGTGCGTTTTTTCAAACAAAGTAATTACATCGGGAGTGAAGTCTTGCGCCTGGAAGTTTTTGCCGAACGATTGCTCAAACCAATGTATGAACTTTCGAATGTCTGAGACGTAGTTTTTAGAAGTTAACGGCGAAAAAGCCTTCTTTGACAGAAGATAATTTCTAAGTAAATCAGGCAGCCTGTTCATGTCTTTCATGAAATGCTTGTGAAAATATCGATTACACCTCGCAAACCCTGCCTGAAAAATTTGCGGGAATTCCTAAGCATGGTACGCACAAGATTATACAAATTATACTGTTTATATTGATCATACTTAAAGAGTAGACTATTATGATGAGCAATGTCAATAACCTAGAGTAATTCATATGTTTCCGTCGATATATTTTGATACATTCAGTTCGGGTTGCTGGGAATCGTGAAATTTTAAATTAGATTTTCTTTTTCACGCGAAGGTATATTCCGATAAGGACAAAGGCCAAGAATGAAATAGCAAAGAGCATATAAGCCGGTATGGCGATAAAACTAGCCTTAGTTTCAAATACCGGTCCATTCTCGGATAGTTTAATATGGGCATAGGCTGTGTATAGTCCAAAGAGAAACGTTTCGGGCCAGATTAAAACAGGATGGTCGCTCTCTAACCTTTCGATTTGAGCCGCACGCTCGAAGGTTGGAGAGGCTTGATCAGAATCTTTCATAAAGCGAGAAGAATTAGCAAGAACATATTGAGGTAAAATATTAATTTGTCCCGCTTCTCTGTGAAACATATCTTGAATAATTATTCTGCCTGTCGGATTTAAATAGTAACTGCTATTATTCGCAAGTAGTAAAGTAATAGGTACGGGGCCGTGAGTTACAAGGCGGGGGATGCTGAACTCCTTAATTTGTCCCCTGAAAGGGCCTTTCCTGCCAACTGACAGTATTACATTAGTGCCTATCCCTCCGGTTATTTTAGATTGAGAAATCTTTGAGTCTTGATTCTCTTGCGACAAAAAGATTACTGAAAAGTAATAATCACCCCCGGGCGTATTAGACTCGATATCCATCTTAAGAGCAAGATCACGGGACTCAAAGGGATCAAGCGTGATTTGTTCCAAAGGATTTTCTCCATCGTAAACCTTAATTTTCTGAAGGGTTGGGGGGGCAGCTTCATACCTAAGGGTTCCGTCTCCCTTTTCGTCCGGCCTGAAAGACTTGAAGGTGATTGATAGGTTCTGGCTGAACTCGCTTAAATTTTGGATATTAATTTTGGCGTCTATATTTGCCGGAGCTTGCGCGTTGATTTCAAAAATCGGCGGATAAATACCAAGCGAGAACTGGCCTTTGTTTTTTTGAGCGCTTACGCTTAAGGGAATAGAATAGACAATCGGAAACATAAGGGCCAAAAGCCAAAAGCCAAAAGCCAAAAGCCAGAGAACCTTTTTCATGAATATAGAATAGGATATTAATTACCAAGAAGCAATAAGTAATTTGGCCTAGGTAAGGTGCGGTAATAAAAACCTAAAAAAATCGGATTTCACAATTACCGAAAGCCGAATTTTTCGAAATTTTTCTGAAAAATGTGAAGGCATAAATAAAATGTGGAAATAAAGGGGACAAATTTTGTAACTATATCAAAATAGAAACTTCGAAAACGAAAAAAATATTTTTAGAAATAGCAATCAGCTTTCCCTAGTGTTAAAAACTTGACATATTAGTTTAGCCTGATTTTACAATATTAATTGAAATAGGAATCGGCGAGTAATTTTTTTGATTAGTCCAACCGGTATTAGGTTTAAATAATAATAATTCACGAAGCATGATATCTTACTTGTGAAAATGTGGAAAACACTGGCTGTAGGGTAGGTTATATGGAAGGAGTTGCGATATACTTTATTATATTTTGATATATACCTCTAGCTTGACTTGCGGAGATATTCACTTTATAGCTGATCTTTGCCGTTGGTTTTATACTTGCATTGGTACTACTCATAACAACTTGAGAGGATTCATTTGTTTCGGCAGTCGGAAACTGTTTAAAGTAGTCTCTTGAAGTTGTAAAACCCGGGTCGCAATCTGTTCCTGACAGATTGTCGCATCTATATCCAAATCCATAGGTTAAGAGAGAAGTCCAAGCCCCCGGTTGCGTATGCGAACAATTTCCGGCCTCACAGGTTGTGTCTGGAATATCAATGTTCGTTGAAGATATTCTTAATGGATGGTTTTTCTCAAGATTCACCTGGTATCCCGGGGCCGAGCCGTGCGAGACAGTTAAAGTATTATCTCGAGTAACAGGTTCGCCCGGAACCAGCGTGCCAAAGTTAATGTTAGTAGTTGATATGGAAAAAGTGAAGGGCATTATGGAGTTTACATATTGGAAACCGGCTCGAACTTTATAGTTTGTGCCAATTTTCCCCGAGGTTTCGGTTGATTTTCTTCCAGAAGAATTAATATCAGATTCAATTACATACTGACTTCCATGCATTGTTACAGCAGAAGCAGGGGATATAAAAATGACTATAAATATAACTAAAGATATCATTGCGCCTGCGGCTTTCATTCGTTTTCTTCCGATTCCTTGCGGAGTTCTTCCGCTTGATCTTCTATATCTTCAATTTCTTCAATTTCATCTTGGTTTCGCATATGAGATTTGAGCGTCTCGGCATCCTCAATGATCTGGCCGGTTTTATCTTCAACTTCCTCGGATAGCTTTCTTGTTTTTTGGAATTCTCGACCGAAAAAGTAGCAGATAGGAGATAGAAATGCTAAAGATCCAAGCTTAACAAGATTTCCAATCAAATCCCCTTCCCCCAGAGACTGGAAGAACACAAGCCCGAAGCCCACAACTAGCACAAAAACGGTCGCGGGCTCAAAGAGAAATACAATTCCAAAAAGAATAAAGTATAGCAAAAAGAAAAGATTTGAATTAATTCCGCCTGTTAAAAATATGGCAAGAAGAAGGGCAAGTGTGATCGTAAACACCTCTTTGTTTGAGCCAACGAATAGCTCCTCGCCCTGCCTGTCGGCAGGCAGGCGCGATCGGGTTCTTTGTCGAATAACAATAAGTATGACTGAAAAAGCTATTATGAAACCAAGTATTGGAACCATATAGCCTGAAAGAGGGGTGGAGATTATAATCAAAACAAGACTCGATGCTAAAAGCAAAGTAGCTGACTGAGCGAAAAACCTCATGTTTATAGTATACAGTATTGAATATTCAGTATCGAGTATGTTCGAGGAAGTGTGGAGGAAGCGCTCAATTTGTGTATTTGTTTCCGATGAATCGGAATTCGCCAATAAGGCGAAAGAGCGCTTCCTTTCCCACGGACGTTATTCATGGCTGCCTTCGATCGCGTGACTTGACGATCGCGCTAATGATCGTCAGAATGACGAGAACAAAGACGAGCGCTTCAATCGGTGGCTGCATCGGCGCCTCCTTTTACTACTTTCGCCATAGAATAGCGAACTTTATTCCGAGAGCAGTACCAGCAACGTCAATGCCGATATCGTAGATTGCGGGTATATGCCCCGGGACAAAGCTCTGAAGGAGCTCGGTTGTTATCGCCATAAGAATCCCGACGATAATAACCACTGCTTTGATCCTGGCGCCTGGGATGTTCTGGTTAAATGTTGCGCTTGCCGCAAGGGTTAAAAACCCGGCAAAAAGCGCAAAGCCAAACAGGTGTCCTGCCTTCCAGAACAAAACGCTTGGTACCTCATTCGAGACACCTAGAGTTAGATCACTCCCTTTTTCCCCGGGGATGGTCGCAAACACAAAGATTGCAAGAAGCATCATGAGCGTTCCCGACCATAGGCAGACTAGGTACTGGATGCGTCTCAACGCGCGCAATTGAGGCTGGGACCTCACAATTACCCTCCCCTTTCTTAAATTGAGGCTTATGAGTGCCTTAAGGCTTGCTCCGCTTGCTAAGAAGGTAAAGGCTAAGCATAATTACAAAGGCACCGATAAAGATTGATCCTCCTGTGTTTTCTCCGAATACCCGGATTAAGATGCCATAGGCGACCATGCTGCTAAGGAGAACGATGATGATTCCCACAAGAGTTATTTTCATCCGGCGAAACCTCCTTGATTTTGTCCGTGGTTAGTTTTTCAGGTGCGATCCCAAATAGCTGTTAGCATTTAGCCTTTAGCTGTTAGCATAAGCCAGAAGCAAAGCGTCAAAAGCCAATAGCCAGTTCTCACACAGCTTTTATGCGAGTTTGGGAAAGTTCCTTCTGAACTTGACCTGATTATACCACTTAAATTAGCAACTAGTGACTAGCTACTAGGGATATGATTAGGTATAATTGTGCTATGAATAGGAAGGCGCAGTATAAACCGCAAGAGATTGAGGTCAAATGGCAGAAATATTGGGAGGAAAATAAAACTTTTTCGCCTGATCTTAAAAATGCTAAAAATCCCTACTACACACTAATGATGTTTCCATATCCTTCGGCAGAGGGCCTACATGTAGGGAATATGTATGCTTTTACAGGAGCAGATATTCACGGTCGCTACATGAGAATGAAGGGTAAGGATGTTTTTGAGCCGATCGGACTTGACGGGTTTGGCATACATTCTGAGAACTATGCGCTTGCGGTTGGCCGCCACCCGAGAGAGCAGGCCAAAATTTCAGAAAAGAATTTTTATAGACAGCTTCGGGCAACCGGAAACGCTTATGACTGGACAAGGACTTTAGAGACTTATGATCCGGATTATTATAGATGGACACAGTGGATATTTGTACAAATGTTTAAAAAAGGGTTGGCTTACCGCAAAAAAGCCCGGGTCAATTGGTGCCCTTCGGATAAAACCGTTTTAGCGGATGAACAAGTAATCGACGGGCGCTGCGAGCGTTGTTCGTCAGTTGTCGAGAAGCGCGACCTCGAACAATGGTTCTTTAAAATTACCGCATATGCTGATGCACTTCTTAATGGTTTGAACCAGATTGATTGGCCGGAAAAGATAAAGATTGCCCAGCGCCAGTGGATAGGAAAATCAGAGGGTTCCCGAATCAAGTTCAAAGTTCAAAATTCAAAGTTAAAAATTAAGGAGATAGAGGTGTTTACTACACGAGCAGATACTTTGTTCGGCGCCACCTTTTTAGTGCTTGCTCCTGAGCACCCGATTTCAACGTCAATCAGAGATAAGTTTGTCCAGCAATATATTGAAAAGGCGAAAAAGAAATCGGATAAGGAGAGGATCGAGAACAAAGAAAAAACTGGCGTATTTTCCGGTCTATATGGTATAAACCCGGTTAACAAAGAGAAAATTCCTATTTGGATCGCAGATTACGCGGTAATGGGCTACGGTACAGGTGCTTTGTTTGGAGATGCGCATGACGAGCGCGATACTGAATTTGCCAAAAAGTATGGTATTCGACTTAAGCCTACGTTGCATACAGGAGACAAAAAAAAAGATAAGCGAATCGATAGTCTTGAGGAGTGTTTCACCGGGGACGGGGTTTTATTTGATTCAGGTGAGTTTTCAGGTTTGAGTTCGGCCGAAGCAAAGAAGAAAATAGCCCAGTGGCTTGAGAGGTACAGAGCCGGAGGACCAGAAACAACTTATCATCTGCGGGATTGGTTGATTTCACGCCAAAGATATTGGGGCCCGCCGATTCCCATCATTTACTGTCGTAAATGCTGGGGAAACTCAAAACTCAAAACTCAAAATTCAAAACTGATCGAAGGCAGGGATTACGCAATAATTGACGGGAGGGAACATATGATTCGAGCAGTACCGGAAGAACAGTTGCCGGTCGAGCTCCCTGACGTAAAAGATTGGCGGCCGGAAGGAACAGGAACGTCTCCTTTAGCAAACCATCCGGAGTTCTACCAAACAAAGTGCCCATCCTGTAATAGTTCTGCAAAACGTGAAACGGATGTTTCCGATACCTTCTTAGACTCATCCTGGTACTACCTGCGCTATTTGAGCATTCAGAATCAAGAAGCAAGAATCAAGAAGCAAGGAACTAGTTCTAAAGACATCAAATCGGATCAACCATTGGAAATTGGAAATTTGAAATTGGACATTCCTTACGATCTGAAGATCGTAAGGCGGTGGTGTCCCATAGCAATTTACATTGGCGGAGCAGAGCATTCGGTGCTACATCTTTTATATGTTCGTTTTATAGCGATGGTATTGCATGATCTAAATTTAGATGATAGATTATCGATCATAGATAATAGATCGAAAATCAATATCCAAAATCTAAGATCTAAGATCCATGATCTAGCTTTGCCTTTCGCCGAGCCTTTCCCACGCTTTTTTGCGCACGGACTTATTATCTCAGAGGGTGCCAAAATGAGCAAGTCGCGTGGCAACATAGTTGTTCCTGACATTTACATTGAAAAATTCGGAGCCGATACTTTAAGGCTTTATCTTATGTTTCTTGGCCCATTTTCTCAAGGTGGAGATTTTCGCGATACCGGAATCGAAGGAATGCACCGTTTCGTGCGCAGGGTTTGGAACTTGTTTACCACAAAAGAGTTCGGGGAGGACAATCAAGATACACTTCAAATGATAAATAAGACCATTAAAAAAGTAACGCTTGACATTGAAGAATTCTCTTATAATACGGCAATAGCAAGGCTAATGGAATTTTACAACTTCATTTCGGACAACAATAAATCATGGTCGCAGCAAACCGCGAGATCATATCTCAGGCTTTTCGCACCGTTCGCGCCACATTTGGCGGAGGAGGTATGGCAAGAAATGAAGCATGAAGCAAGAAGCAAGAATCAAGGGGAAATTAACCATGATTCAAAATTCATGATTCGTGATTCCATTCACTTTAGTGAGTGGCCAAAATATGATGAAAAATATTTAGTCCAAGAAAAAGTTACCGTTGTGGTTCAGGTGAATGGAAAAAGACGAGGAGAAGTCACGATTGATAGTTCGAACATTGGAAAAAAGAATGAGGTCGAATCTCTCGCGCGAAAAGAAGTCGAAAAATACGTTGCAGGAAAATCCGTGAAAAACGTCATTTACATCCCCGGCCGCATTATAAATTTTGTTATTTGATATAATATCGCACAATGTCCCATGAACAATTACAGCCAGCACAAGTGCCTGAGGGTGAAATAATTCTGGCTGAAGGTGTTCCAATGTCTGTTTCACCGGCTTCCTCATTTGAAAATACGATAAGTTTCTTTTCCGCAATGACCTTTCTTTTGGATCAAAAAAATCCGCCAAAGCCGTTTGGGTATAAAAAATCAATGACCCAAACCTTTCAGCAGTGGGTACGAAATTGGGAAATCCTGGGAAGACATTTAGGGACAGATGCAGTTTTAGTAGAGATCGGGGATCAAGGTGGAGTTACAGGAGAAGGAGTCCGTCAAGTTGTAAAACGGTTAGTAAGCCAATCATGGGATGTTGCGCCCGCCGCTTTAAGAGAAGCTTTCCCACGAGAAAGTCTTTCTACAAAAAAACCATACTCTCTTCACAAAGGCATGCGAATTTCGCAAGCGCGTGGCGGGAAGATGCGTGCAGCAATAGAGGCGGTGATAGCAGGGAAAAGCGCTGTTCCCTATAAAATAGAAGCGCAAACGAGAAAATACCAAGAAAACCTGGGCTTTCTGGCAGGAGGAATACTTGATGATAGGCAAATTCTTGCGATATTTGAAGATATAGAGAGGCATAACAGACTTGAGGTGTGCAGACACTTAAGAAAAGCCGGTATTCTAGTTTCCCTTAGAAAAGCTGCCAGAAATGAAGGGGTATTTCCCCCTAAGAGATTGTCAGCCGCATACCGACTATTGAAAGAGTTAGAGATCCCTGTGCTACAGGTAGAACAGCAAGTTATAGACGAAAGTGGGAGGAAGCGGATACATACCTACCGCTTTGTACTCAATAACCATGAAAGGACAAAAGAGGCATTTGCCCACCCCTCATTTGATACGTTTCGAACAAATCCTGTCGAGGTGTTAGGCAGAGCTACTTTGGAAATCCCAACGACAAGTATTACTAAAGATCCCGAGTATATATCCATGGTAAGCTTTTTAAAAGAAAAGGAGATTCCTATTAAACCAGAAGAAGTACGAGGATACTTAGACCCTAATTGTCCGGTTTCTGTGTACTATTTACGTGTTCGTAGAGATCTATTTATTCGCAAAGAGGATGCGGCCTCTTTAGGTGCATATCTTGCAAAAAAACTTACTAACAATTGACAACTGACAATTGGCCGATCTACAATTTTGTCAGTGGACACTTCCGAAAAATCATTTCATGATAAGGCCTTGCTGTTTGCAAAACAAAATTTTCTTATTGTGGGGCTGTTTGTAGTAGGGTTGATATTATTAAGTAGTGGTTTGATACAGATGACGGGGCAGCAGCAGGCTTCGATTAAATTTGAAGATGGACAAGCCGTTGAGGGTTCGTCGGTTTCAAAAATTAAGGTTGACGTTGAAGGAGAAGTAATAAAACCGGGCGTTTATGAACTTTCTCAAGATGCGCGTGTGCAGGATGCTCTAATTGCGGCCGGTGGGTTAACTTCGGATGCAAATAGAAAAGCCATTAATCTTGCAGCCAAAATTGTTGACGGACAAAAAATATATGTTCCAGCAGAAGGGGAGATTGTGACGGGTACCACCCGTTCGACAAGCTCAGGGCAAGCAAGTATCACGGGTTTGATTTCGGTAAATTCGGCTTCGACATCTGAACTTGAAGAGTTGCCGGGGATTGGGCCTGTGACAGCAGGGAAAATTATAGACAATCGACCATATGGTTCGGTAGAAGAGTTATTAGAAAGAAAAATAGTCGGAAAAGCAACATATGAGAAGATTCGAGACCTAATTAGTCTATGATGATAGAGTATTTGAAAATAGTTATTTGAAAATGGAAATTAGTAATGGAGTGTGGAAAATAGAAAATAGTTAAATAATAATAAATAACCCCAATTTCTAGTATCTAATTTCTATAACCATTTTCTAATTTCTAACAACCAATTTCCCATGCTTAGGTTTATCATCATTCTTTCACTCGTTTTTCTTGTCCGCGTAGTGCTTTTCTATTCATTCGAGAATAAAACGATAAAAACGACCAATACAACTAACATAGCTGTTGTTCAAGATATAAAAAGTCATATTAAAGAAATTTATCGCTCAGTATTGAACCCGAAAGATGCAGATTTATTAATAGGGGTAGTTTTTGGTGAGAATCTCACGAAGACCTCAAAAGAGAAGTTCATTCAGACCGGAGTCCTTCATGTCGTGGCGGCGTCTGGCATGAACGTTAGCATGCTGACTTCTTTTCTGCTAGGAACTTTGGTAGTCTTCTTAAGACGCCAGTACGCGCTCATTGTAACTTCAGTTATAGTTCTATTCTATGTCGCCTTGGCAGATTTCCAGCCCTCAATTATTCGAGCCGCGATTATGGCATTATTTGCACTTAGTGCAGGGTTGATAGGCCGTCAAAATACATCGCTTCTTGCTCTTTCTTTCGCCGCTTTTGCCATGATTTTCTGGGAACCTCGGGTTTTAAGCTCAATCAGCTTTATTTTATCCTTTTCGGCAACTCTTGGGATTATTTTATTGGACCCCATTTTAAAAAGAGGATTGTTCAAGCATTATTTTTTCGAGGATTTTCGAACAACAATCTCGGCCCAAATCGCAACAACTCCAATTCTGTTATTCTTTTTTGGAACTTATTCTCCAATTTCGATAATTGTCAATTTTTTGGTTCTTTGGACAGTCCCGCCCTTAATGGTTCTAGGAGGAATAAGCGCAGCTGCAAGTTTTATCTCAAAATCTTTGGCGTCTCCCTTTATTTATCTTTCTTTTCCACTTCTTTCGTATTTTCAGGTAGTGGTTGATTTTTTTGCTTCGAAAGTTACATCGATCGAGGTAAACAATGTCCCTTGGGCCATTATCGCAGGATATTATTTGATACTGTTAGCAGGAATATTATGGTTAAACAAGAAATTGGTTATTAGAAAATAGAAATTAGTAATGGAAAATTGAAAATAGAAAATAGCTTTTAAATACTTATTTTCAATATCCTATTTCTATAACCATTGTCCAATTTCCTACAACTATTTTCTAGAACACAAGTTAGACTATGAAGAAAATTTTTTTCCCGATTGTCATCTCGCTAGTTTCTTTAATTTTTATCTTTTCTTATCAGACTGGACAACTTTCTGATGAAGTTTTAACAGTTGTTTTCTGTGATGTGGGACAGGGAGATGCAATATATATTAGAACACCGGGCCAAGTTGATATTTTAGTAGATGGTGGTCGGGATAAAAAGGTTTTAGATTGCCTTTCGGATAACATGCCAGTTTGGGATAGAGATATCGAATTGATGTTTGCAACGCATCCGGATGCAGACCATATTGCAGGGCTTGTAGATGTTCTAGAAAGTTATAGTGTGAAATCTTTTAATACTGTTTCCGCAAAAAAAGATACCAAGATTTTTGAAACTCTCAAAAGCACAATTTCAGATAAAAAAATTCCGCATCGAGAGATCTCGCAAGGCGATAGTTTTTCTCTGTCCGATGGAGTAGTTATAGAAACAAAATGGCCGCCGGCCCAGAGGGCGCTCTGGCCCGGAGGGCCAAGGGAGGGCTTTTCGTCTCAAGATACCAACGAATATTCCTTAGTTCAGATCCTTAGGTTCGGGGACTTCGATTTGCTTTTGACAGGAGATATTACTTATCAAATTCTAGACGCCTTGGATTTCGAGCCTGAATCGATAGAGGTTTTTAAACTTCCCCATCACGGTTCAAAAACCGGAGTAGACGATTCGACATTCGAGAAGATCAAAGTATCCCTTGCCATAATCTCGGCCGGGAAAAACAACTCCTACCATCACCCTCATCCAAGCGTCCTTGCCTTGCTCAAAAAATTCGGCATCGGCTATAAAAGAACAGATGTGCATGGTTCCATTAAGATAGTGACTGACGGCAAAACCACCAAAGTCATTGACAACTGACAATTGACTGTTGACATAAAATAGTTTTAGTACTTAAACTTTTATAATGAAAATATGGTTCCAAATTTTCTCAGAAGCATTGGTTGATTTATCTGTGGTTTGGTTCGCTTCTGTATTTGTTGACACTCAATTATTCGAAGAATCGTTTAGTTCATTGCCGTCATTGACATTGAAGATCAGTCTTGCTATATTATCTTTAATCTTAGCCAAGAAGCTTCGAGAGGAGATAACTAAACCATGACGTTTACTGAGATTGCAAATAATGCTGCGGTTATGTATGCGCTTGTTTTAATTCTTGCCTTTCTGGCGTTTATTGCCTATAAAGTATCTACGAATAAGAAACCTCGGAGAAGATAATCATAGACTTTTGAGATATTCAAGGGCGCCGGCACTATATCTTGCCTTTGTAAATATAATAGGGCAGTGGAGACGGCTACTATCAAGTTTTTCCGGATCACCGACAAAGACAAACTCAACTGGGTAATCATCCTGGAGTTCCTCAGCCATATCAGTATCAGACTGACTATCTCCAACGGTTATAAAATGTTCTGGTTTGATGCCTTTTGATTGTATCCAATCAGCGATTTTTCTTGCTCCCAAGTGCTTTCCAACATGAGCGTTTTGGATATCAGTTGCAATGGTTGTAGGATCAATTCTCAAATTCAGGTTTTTGTAGTCAGGATCAAGCAATATTCTATTCATCTCTTCAACAAGATCTTTTTGCTTCTCAGAAAATTCGGTTATCGATTTTCCATCAATCATTTCTGTTGAAATCATTGTCAGTTTGCTTTCATCGAAAAACATAAGGTCAGAAAATCGTTCTTCGATTAACCTTCTGATTCTATCTTGCAGTTCCAAAGGTACCTCAATTGATTCATCAATATGATTTTTCCATGTCCCAGCCTCATATGCTTGCCAGGTTCCCCCTTTTTCACCAATTGCTATGAAGTTTGAAAGCTTGCTCTTGTCTTTGACTGATGTTTCGAGTTCCCTGAATATCCCTTTTTCCGAAAGCCAAGAAATAGAGCGTCCAGTATTCAATGTAACGACTTCATCTGAATCAAGTCTTTCCGCGATAGCCTCAATCAAACCTTTTTGAGTTACTTTTTTCTCGGCAGGATCAGTAATCACTCCATCAACATCAAAAAGAAATGCATGAGCAATAGTTTGGCTCATGTAATTATTATAACGCTTTTTAGAAATTCTTCTTGGGCTCTAAGTTTTTATGATACAATCAGAGCATAAGGAGAATGAGATGGAGGCTGAATCCCGAGACAAAACTTTTCAGGAATTACGAAGAAAGCATTCGATTGCCGTGTTTGCTACTCAAAACTCTATGAGATTACTTCTCAAGGCCGTAGACGAAAGTCTTTCGGGAGATAGCGTGGCGGAGATTGCTGTTTTACGGATTTTCTACTCGTTAAAAAGACTTCAGGTAGAAAAAGAGCTTGAAGTGTTCCTCGGTGCGAGCTCGACTAGTGGAACAGACGATAATATTGATTTACTTGTCCCAGCGCTGGCCGAAGCAAAAGAAGGAAATTATAGAGGTGTTAGGCAATGTTTTCTTATAGAGTTAGAGGCAGTTTCGTCTCTTCCTGATTTTAAAAATATACCAGATTCGATTAGGCTTGCTGAGTATGATTCCCGGTTTGCTTCTATGGTTCCCGATGAATCAAAGCCGTTTGTCGAGCCTCCCGATCCATGGGATGACCAGAGGTATATAGATGCCTACTATAGAAGTGTAAGCCCCTTGTGGACGCCACCTCGGAAGTCCTTGTTGTAGCTTCGTAGTTTAATGAATTGCCTCTTGCCCGCCTAATCTTACTTCTCGCCTTTTCAATTCTATTCGAATACGGCTCGAAGAGCGATTTATGGCGGACTTCGAGGTAAATTGCTATGCAATTTACCCCTTGCATTCCTTTCACGGCGTATGGTAGCCTTAAAATATAATTGAATAGCTAGAATAGTTGAATGGTTAGAATAGTTTAAAAAAAGCTATGTAGCCATTTTAGCTATTTTGACTATTCTCGATATTATGAAGAATATCCTACTCATTGATGATGAGAATGAGATGGCGCAGGTTTTTCAGACCGGGCTTACCGCGGCAGGATACTCTGTAACTATTGCTTCTGATGGAAAAAGCGGTCTTGATGCCGTAAAGAGTAATAAATTTGACGCAATTCTTATTGATCAAATGATGCCCGATATGTCAGGGGTAGATGTACTCAAAACCTTAAAATCGAATGAAGAAACAAAAAATATTCCGGTTGCGATGCTTACAAACTTTGGTCACGACGAAATGATAAAAGAGGCGCTTAACTTAGGCGCCAATGACTATATCTTAAAGTATCAAGTAGCTCCAAATGACCTCGCAGCCAAAGTCAAAAGTCTTGTCGGAGAATAGTAGGAATATGGGAGTGGACAGAAACGTTATTTCGGAATTAATAAAGCGGCAGGTGACAATTTTAGGACGGGATATTACTATGTCAAAAGTAAAAAACGTGCCGGGAATACAAGTTGATTCAAACGGAGAAATTGTCTCACTTCAGGGAGATCCTCAGATCATCCTTACAGACTTAATCAATCAATTCGTAGAATTATCAGGATTAATAGTAAAAAAGACAATGGAATCAATTTTGGCGGCAAGAGAGAGCGATCTGCCTGTAGAACAGGTTCAGATTCCCGCAGCGCAACCTTCGCCTCCTGAAAATCTTAATAAGGCATTGAATGTTAGCCAATGATAGACACAGAGCGTCTTTTTATAATTTTAGTTGAAGGAACGGCATTTATAGCAGCATTTGCGGCAGTGACCGGTGCGGCGATAATGTACCAGTTGACTCATAAATTTGGGACCGGAGTTATTGCATCAGGATTTAAGACTATTGCAGGCGGCATTCTCTTTATTGCCCTTGGAATAATTATAGACGCACTCAATTCATACTTTTTAATTTCGACAAATAATGTCTACTCGACATTGGCTTTTCTTATAAAAGGGTTTTGTTTTGTTGCAGGTACATACATAATTGTGGTTGGTTCAAAAAAGACCGCTGATCAGCTAGAATCCCTCACCAAATAAGTATCATGTAGCATGTATAATTTAATACTTGATACATAATACAAAATACATGATACTAAAACCATGGTGTGGTTTTTTGCCCTGACCACGGTCGTGTTTGCGGGTCTTGCCGCCTACCTGTCCTTTAGGGGAGAAAGAAGAGCAAACAAAGAAAAAACTCGTGACGATGTGGCTTCTGAAAGAATGCATGTAATTGTTCACGAACTTCGCGCCCCGATAACGGCCATAAAAGGTGCGGCGTCGCTATTGTTATCAAAAAGCATAGGAGAAGAGGAGCGGAACAAAATGCTTCATGTTATCTTTGATTCTTCCCGCGAGATGCTTTCACGAATTTCTGAGATTCTTGATTCGGCAAAGGTAGAAGAGGGGAAATTTATAATTAGAAAGGTAAAGTCTGATCTATCTGTGATTATTAAAGAACATATTGATGTATTTTCATATGCTGCTGCTGGAAAAGGGGTATACTTAGTTTTTCAGCCTACAACAATTCCTCAATTTTTTTTTGACCCAGGAAGAATTGGGCAAGTCATAAACAACTTAATCTCAAACAGTTTAAAATTCACAAAACAAGGCGGAAAAATAGAAGTTAAAATTCAAGCAAAAGAGGCGGAAATAGAGGTTTGCGTAGAGGATAATGGTGTAGGTATACCTGAGAATAAAAAAGTCTTTCTCTTCACAAAATTCGGCCAAATTGACAATGATGGCGCCTCCGGCCCAGAGGGCCTCCGGCCCGGCGGGGATGAATCAAGCGGTCTTGGTTTGTTCATCACTAAACAAATTGTAGAAGCTCATGGAGGAAAAATTTGGATAGAATCAAAAGAGGGTCAGGGGACAAAAGTATTCTTCACTTTGCCTTTTGATCAGGAGAAAATGCAAACCGCAGGGAGCGTTGAAGCGAGCACTATGGTTTCGCCTGGATGAAAAAAGTAGAAATGCGCTGTTTGTTTATACCGATTTAATCGGTATTGATTTGTTTCCGATAGAATCGGAACCCCCTCGCTATAGGCGGGGAGAGCGCATTAAGTTGTCGGCACGGACTATTCGGTTTTAGATCGGTGGGCGCGGCCAGTGTTGATGCGGCGCTCGAGCTTGCCCAACAAGAGCGGCAAAGCAAGCATCAGCGGTGCTGGCATAAGGATTATCGCGCTGGTCCACGTGAATGTTTCAACCCCAATCGAAATCATCATCGACATTAGAGTGAAACTCAGCATGAGAACAAGCCCGACAATTACGTACATTGGGTGTATGCCTTGGTCTTTGACCAGCCAGACGTACTTTGCTCGGAGAGCAAAATATCCAATGACTGCGATCGCAATCTCTGCGAGAACCAATACTATGTTCATCTTCCCTTTCCTTTCTTACTCGTGTCTGCGAGCGGCTAGATATTGAGGTTGAGTTTTTCGGCTACGAACATGAGAACAGCGGCTACCGCAAAAGATAGCATAGTTATGCCAATCATGGTCGCAACCATGGTTTCGTGTTCCCAATCGAGGGACCACTGGATGGCGTACTGTACTCCGATTCCAAATGCGGTGAGCGTAACTGCCAGAAGCAGCCACTTAAGATTTCTCATCGTTTTCCTCCGTTTCTCGCTTCGCGAATCTTCGCGAGCGGCTAGTTGTGTCGAGTTGTTCCTTTAAGCCCTTTACGGCAAAAGACTATACCTGTCAAAACAAGGGATACTGAAATGGCTATCCCATAAATTACCTCTTGTGAAGTTAGGAGGCCGATGGTGAATATTAGAACGCCGATCAGAGCGCAAAGGGCCAGATTGACTAGAAATGTATCCCTCATCTTATTTTCCCTTTTTCCGAGGAAGGCTTTGTGTTCTTCGGAATCGATCACGAAGAATCTTAACCACCAAAGCCAGCCCTGCCAGTATTCCAAATCCAAGTCCCAAGGGATTTGGACCAAGGAAAACTGCTATTATGACCGAGATTAAAAGAGTCAAGTCAATTATTCTTGACAGGCTCAAAACAACCTCCTTTTTTGAATATAGGCTTTCCGAGTAGATGTCCGTGTCAGTTGATAAGGTGCGATCCCAAATAGCTGTTAGCATTTAGCCTTTAGCTGTTAGCATAAGCCAGAAGCAAAGCGCCAAAAGCCAATAGCCAGTTCTCACACAGCTTTTATGCGAGTTTGGGAAAGTTCCTTAGAACCTAAGTGGATTATACCATTAGCTATAGAATAGTGTGAATGATTATTTTTCGCCGTGGCGGGGAACTTCTCCGAACCAAGGTCTATAGGTGTTATAGCTTAAGACGAATGGAAGATTTGGTTGCGCTTGGGCGAAAGCAACAAGTGCTGCCGCTATAAAATCATTACCTGCTAGATCAGGATCCGTCCTTATCACTTCTAAATTGGGATGTTTTTCATCCATAGGCAATCCTCCCGATGCTATTACCTTGCCTTCTCTTAATGGGGAAATAGTAATTTGTCTATCTAGGACTCCGGATTTATCAGCATAAACTCTTGGGATGTACTTACCGGCCCAGTAAATATTCGCGCTTATATTCTCCCAGAACCCCAACCTACCAGAAGCCATGCCTGCTTTCGCTAATTTACCTTTACCAATCTTCCCGCGTGGTATTCGAGCCATCCTAATCATATCCGGCATTTCACTTGCAATTCCCGGATCTATAGGATAATTATCTACTTCCAATCGCTCGCCAATCGCCTCGTTAACTACCCAACGGATCGCTTCCTCACCTTGATGATAGAACCAGAATAACGTGCTGTCGCGAAAGGGAGTTAATGGATAAAGCATGGTATTGTTTTTTTGAGCAGCTTCCACTATATCTTCCATTGACAACGCAAATTCCTTACCTGACGAATATACATTGTAAGTAGACCATGGGCCGGCTACAAGTCTTCCATTCGGATCAACCATCATTCCATCTATTGACCACTCCCCAAATTCTTCTCTTACAACTTTGAATCTTGATTCTATCCACGAAGCATTAGCTTTTTGAGTTTCGATAAAAATCCTATGGAAGTCCTCCATCAAAAAACGTTTAGCTTTGGACGCTGACCACGCTGTATCTGTTATGGGATCAAGCAGGCCTGAAAGCGGAGCTTTTTTTAAGGCACGCGCATGCCACCTCTCAAATGTTTCCTGAAGGGGCGTAAAGTGCAACTTTTCATTCATACGTAGTCAAGAAGTATACTATTTATCTTACTCGAATTCAAACTCAAGCTCCCCTGTGCCCTTGATACTTTTGATACCCCTTGATTATTGGAGGCTAATTCGGTAGATGTTGTGGGGGGCGCTTTCGGACAGCCTTGTTACTATAGTTATACTTGAGCCGTCCGGCCATGGGAAGACCAAATTGTCAAGAAACGGGCCATTGTAAACCGTTGTTAGATTTCCGCCGTCATACTCAACAATATTTATTTTCCCACTCCTGGCAAAAATCAAATGTCGCCCGTCAGGATGCCACAGATATTTATTCCGATTATCAGCCCCAATTTGATCGGGGTCTAAAATAAAGTAGTTCTTATCTTCGCGGACATCATAAATATAAGTTCTTCCCGCTACAAGATTTCTCTCGTCAGGTGTAGAATTAACAGAAGGAACGGGTTTCCTGAGCACAATTGGAAGTTTTGCGCTAACTGATGCTTCATAAAGCAATTTATCACCCTCAGGAGACGGTATTATGTTCTTAAAGTGCGTTAGCGCAACGTTTCTAAGATCACGTGACATAGAATCCATTATCTTCTTATCAAGCTCGGTTCTTTGTTGCTCCCAATCTCTTTGTACCGCAAGAAGAGTATTAGTCACATCGGATGGGTTTTGGTTTCTTGAGTCTGTGGCCAAAAGATAATATACACTATTCGTAAGTTTTACAAGAAGTTCGCGGCCATCAGGTGAGAATGAGAGTTCTTGTGCTTGCGAGAACTTATCTTGAATATCCCCAACAATCTGCGTGCCCGTTGCGGCAAGGAATATCAGATTCCTTGCGTTCATGTCAAGAACATATATCCCGTTTCTTGAGGCAGACGCTGAGGCAACAGCATACGCAAGAATCGAACCCGAACGATCCATAGTAACGTTTAAGACGCCAATTGTTGTTACGGCCTCAAGCTTTGGGGCAACCGGGAAAAGAAAGGCATTTGCCTCAGAAACAAGGCCGTTTTTAATTATTATCTTCTTACTCCATGGCAGATATCCGTCTTTTTCAATTCTGGCATCATATTCGCCCGGTTTTAGATTGATTGTATTATTGGTTGCGGTTGTAAGGTTGTTGTTTATGAGAAGACGAGCTCCATCCGGCCTAGATGTTGCAACAAGAAGACCTGTGCCTGCTATGATTTTCCCGTCAGAACCGCCGTTTAATGAAATTCTATAGCCTGTGGCATAGAGAATGGCAGCAATCGAGCCTAAGGTGATAAAAAGCCCAATGAGAATACCAGAGATCAAAATTCTTTTCATGGCTGATTCGTAAGGTATATTATAGTGGTTTTCAGGGTTATTGCAAGAAAATGGTTATTGGAAAATGGAAATTAGTAAAACCATTATCTAATATCTAATAACCAATTTCCAATAGCTTCTGATACTTTTACAATAGTTTGATCTCTTGTAACTTGTCTTGCGTAATGCTATAAAAAACATGTTCTCTTCGATTTCCGATAAATTGATAGGGAAGAGATATGGTTTGACAGGGTCAAACCAAAATGGTCAAGGTTTTGGTTGGAGCTGCCAGTATGGTAAAGGGGTTTGGTTTTTGGTGATTTACCTAAGACCCAAACTATGACAATACGAGCAGCTACACCCAAACCCTAAAACTAAACCAAATTAAACTATGTTATCCAAAAGAGTGGGTATTGATTTAGGTACGGCTAATGTTCTAGTTTATTTAGCAGGTAAGGGTGTGGTTTTGAATGAACCTACGGTTGTTGCCGTGAGAGCGGACGACAATAAGGTTGTGGCTGTTGGATCTGAGGCCAAAGAAATGCTTGGAAGAACTCCCGGCAATATTGTTGCAACACGTCCTCTCAAAGACGGAGTAATCGCAGACTATGTTATTACGGAATCGATGCTTTCATATTTTATTGATAAAGTTTGCGGCCGCTCCCGCTTTATTAAGCCTGAAATTATGGTATGTATTCCATCTGGCGTGACTCAGGTTGAAAAAAGGGCGGTTTTGGATGCAACAATGGCAGCAGGCGCCGGAAATGTGTATTTAATCGAGGAGCCGCTTGCCGCGGCAATTGGAGCCAAAATTCCCATTGCCCAGGCAACGGGCCATATGATTTTAGATTCAGGAGGAGGGACAACCGATATTGCCGTTATTTCTTTAGGTGGAGTAGTGGTTCATAGATCAATTAGAGTTGCCGGGAACAAGATTGAGGAGGCTATAGCCAACCACATTAGGAAGAGATTTAATCTTTTGGTGGGTGAACGGACCGCTGAGGAAATAAAAATGACTCTTGCCAACGCGATAGTTGGCGATGAAAATAAAACAATGGAGATTAAGGGACGTGATAGCGTAACCGGTTTGCCGCGGGCAATAGAGATATCGGAGAAAGAGGTAAATGAAGCTATCCAGCCCGTTCTTAAAGCCATGATCTCAGCAATTCGAGAAGTTTTTGAGGCAACTCCGCCGGAACTTGCATCAGATATTATAGAAAAAGGGATTGTTTTGTCCGGGGGAACATCATTACTCCGAAATCTTGACAATTATATTGCCCGCGAAACCGGCGTTCCTGCATACGTTGCGGAGGACCCCTTGTTTTGTGTTGTAAGAGGAGTTGGGGTTGCGCTTGAAAATCTTGAGCTATACAAGAGATCTATAAATCGGGACTAGTAACTAGGGAAATGTCCCAAGTTGGGATTTTAAACATTGGTGTTTGTTTAGAAATTAGATCAATTAGGTTAATTAGGTCAATTTAATAAATACGTCTTATAGTTGAGTTAAATTATACAATCAATATGTTTGGTTTTCACAAATTTTTCATGCAGATTCATAATAGATTTATCCTATAAAACTATCGTAATAGAGATATAAAAACACGGTGATATTTAATACAAATTTCTTGATTTGATATGAAAATCCGCGATTACAAAAAGTATTCTAAACCCCCCAATCAGAATGTGATATCTTCTTTAGAAAATAATCTTGTAGTATAATAGAAAACATGCTTAACAAGACCAACATTTTAGGGGTAGGCTTTACTGAAGAAAAAGAAAGTAAAATCCTAGAGTATATATTTAGCGAGCTTCGAAAAGATAAAAAGAGGCGAGACAAAATAGTAATTTTTACCCCTAATCCCGAGCAAGTTGCTGCGGCAGTAAGAAACGAGGATCTTCGAAATCTTTTGAATCAGGCTCAAATTAGCCTGCCAGATGGTGTCGGGATATTGTGGGCGGCAAAGCTTTTTGGAAAACCAATTTACGCACGAATTACGGGCGTTGATTTCATGAAAAGTCTTGTGAAAAGCATTTCAAATCAGCCCGTCATTACGGGCTATTTTGGGGGTCAGAAGGGTGTGGCAGAAGCCTGCGCGCTCTGCTTACAAAAAAAATGGCCAAATTTGCGTGTCGGGTATGCTTCTGACTTCTACGACAAAGAAAAAATGATACAGTCTGATATAGATATTCTGTTCGTTGCGCTTGGTTTTCCAAAACAGGAGAAATGGATTTTTGAGCATAAAGATGAAATTCCTGCAACAGTAATAATGGCCGTAGGAGGAGCATTCGATTTTTTCTCTGGTCGAATCATGCGCGCTCCCGGTTTTGTTAGAAGGATAGGGTTCGAGTGGCTCTTTCGACTAATTTTACAGCCGTGGCGGTTTTGGCGGCAGCTCCAAATTTGGCATTTTAGCGGTCTAATTTTTCGGGAAGCACTTACTAACCGTCTGAAAAGACTTAAGACGTAAGACTTAAAACTTATAATTAGCTTCAGTTAGCCTCAAAAAACCCGGCGAGAAAAATATAGCAGCTTCAATTTCCAATCTCAAGTTATCAACCTCCAATTAATTGATCAATTAATCAATTTGAAAATTAACTGGAAACTTAAATAAAGTGTCCAATAGTAATTTTGCTATCTTGACCCCGCTATGAAGCTTACTTGCTCCCGTGGTCTACGTCCACGCGTCGCAAGGGCGCTCATACGGGGTCTGCGCGCCAAAATAAATCTTATAGTCTTTTTGGCGCTTGACAACTATGATAGGTTTTGCTAGTCTTATTTCATATACGATATAGATAATAAGTAATTTTAACTAGTATGCCACAGCAAACTATATCAATTGACAACCTACCAGATCTACTAACAGTTCGAGAAGTGGCGCAAATTTTGCGGGTTTCACCATTAACAATCAAAAGATGGGGTAAAAGAGGTAAGCTTCCGGCGATTCGTATTAACTCTCGCGGCGACCGCCGTTACAAAAAAGAAGCCGTCCTATATTTATTAGGAATACAAGCCAAAATCGAAGTCTAATATCTGATCTCCATTGACTTTTGAATTAAAAAAAATACCTCTCGGATTTTATACGAGCAGAAAGTTAAAACTATAAAGAAAGCGAATTGTAACTAAGGACCTCTAAGCATGATTTCTCCAGTAATGGAGCTTTGCTTATTATTTATTATATTTTTGCATCAGTTCTAACCTATTTCAGTAAGATTACCTACATTTTCTTCATGTCATTTTAATATCAAAAAGAAATAAAGAATAGAGATTATAATTCGGTAGATTCCAAAAGGGATGAAGGTATTGGCCTGAATGTATTTGAGGAGCCATTTGATTGAAATTAGCGCAACGGCAAAGGAAGTGATAAAGCCGGCCGTAAGGGCTGTAAGTTGGTAAGATGTAAGTTGTAAGAAATTCGATTGATTGAGATCAAGGGCGGTTGCGGCGAGCATGGTCGGAACTGCCAACAAAAATGAAAATTCGACTGCCTCTTTTCTTGTCAAACCAACAAGAAGCCCACCAATAATTGTTGCCGCGGCACGGCTGATGCCTGGAATCATCGAGACGGATTGGAAAAGCCCAATTACGAAGGCCTTTTCATAGGAAAGTTGGCTTTTAGCTGTTAGCTTTTGGCTTTTGGCTTTGAAGATGAACTCGACGGCGATCAAAACTATTCCTCCCAGGAATAAAGAGAGTAGAACTACTTCGGAACTGCCGATTAGATATTGTTTGATGAATTTGTATAGTGTAAATCCTATTATTGCGGTTGGAACAAAAGCAACAAGAATCCGCTTGATTAATTCAAAATTGCCAAAAACGGTTCGAAAGTAAAGAAAAACCACTGCCAAAATAGCGCCAGATTGGATAGCTATCTCAAAAGTTTTCACAAACTCGGTCTGCTCGATTCTTAAAAGATTTGAAACAAAAATCAAATGTCCCGTAGATGAGATAGGAAGAAACTCGGTGATACCCTCTACGACTCCCAATATTAATGCATAAGGCAACTCCACAAGGTAAGTATAAAGTATTTTAAGGGCGTGCGAAAGGGGAATGTACATTGACATTAAGGAAATATTTAACTACGCTTTTATTGTGAAAGATTTTATATCAGATCGTCATTCGCCCCTTCAAATAGCAGCGTTTTTATTTGTTATTTTGATCCTTGGAGGCATTTTGTTCGGAATAATGTCAAAAGTTGTAACTCCGGGCGGCAGCGGCAAAAGCTCCCAGGAGGAGGGAGATCAGGGTGGAGATGGCCTGAAGATAAAAAGTTTTAAGCCCTTTGTTCCTAGCACCTTTAAAATGCTTGTGGAATATGACGGTCAGAGCGGGCGACTCGAGCTAAAAGAATTCAGCGTATTATCAGAGCGCATAGAGTACGACGCAAGGCTTGCCTCAGGTTCTTCTTACAAGATTGTTTTCAATGGCGATAAGGGATCGGTGATCTCTTCACTCCCGGTTTCGGTAAACGAACATATTTTTTCTCATCCTGGACCCGGAGAGGCAGCTAAAAACACCGATTTCCCCAACAAAATAGCTTCTTATATCTATGTGCCGTTTGATGCAAAAGTAAAAAATGTGAGTCTTCTTAAAAACGGGCAGATAGTTTTTGAGATTCCGGTTCCTTCCTACCCTGTGCAGGAAGGAAAAGTAAGAAATACTTCGCAAATTGCGCAAACTTGCAGCCGGATTCCGATCGCGATAATTAGCGATGGGTATTCGAACATGGCTGCTTTCAGAAACGACGCAAATAATATTATCTTGAGCCTTTCCGTTGACCCATACGGAGCCGCATCAAATTACTTTGATTTTAAAATCTATGAAAATACAACCCCCACAGGCTGCACAAGTAATATTGTTGCATGTTTTAACACGCCAGCGCTTAACGGCGTAATCCAATCGGCAAGAGCAGAAACTGGCGCTGCTGGCGCAATAGTTCTTGTCCAGGGTGGGAACACAAGCGCTTCGGTGATCGGATCAGGTCCCGCGGTCATCAACACAATTGATTCGGGAAATCTTATCTGGCGAGGCAAGCACGAGTTTTTGGGCCATATGATTGGGCAACTCTACGACCGCTACTATAATCAAGGGGCAGGATATGTAAGTCAGACAAGTCTTAATCCGGGGCTTAGGAGCAATTGTTCGGATAATCCCGCGGGAGAGGCATTTTGGCGTGATGCCGGATCAACCGGAGCATACCCCGGATGTGCCACGAGTACTTCATTCTACGCTCCTTTCCAGCCCAATTGCGGTCCAAGCGGAAGTTCGGGAACTGTTATGGCTTTATGCGGCGGACAAGGTTTTGACAGTGTTGAGCGAGCTTGGATAGCGCAGAGTATTCTTCCGGTTCTGACTTGCCAAAACCCGCCGGCTACAAACAACCCAGGGGATGAGAGAGAAAATAATAACGGTACAGGCGGAGGCGGAGGGGACACAGGCGGCGGTAAGGACGCTTCGTGCACCTGTCCTAACGGATGGGTTATTGGCTCAGATGGAACAGTTAATCAAAACTACACAGGAGTTTGCGGTGAGGCAGTTTGCGGATCCGATCATCAGTATTGGCGCTGTCAAACCCAGAACAATTGGCAGCCTCTTGGTGGTAGTTGCGGGGGTACATCGGAGGGAGGCGGCGCAGGTGGAGGCTACTCAATAACCTCAGGTATGGCAGACAACCTTAATTATCCGGGCGGCGACATCTCAGGCTATGATTCTCCAAGCCCTCAAATGTGCCAATCAGACTGCCAACTTAACCAGGAGTGTCTTGCTTGGACGTGGGTTAAGCCTGGATATCAGGGGCCAAGTGGAAAATGCTGGCTGAAAAATGGGACTCATGAGCTTTGTTATTACTACACGGGGGGCGTATCGGGCGCAAAGCCCGCAGATGTAAATAACACCTGTCCCATCGGTCCCCACGGAAACGGCGGGCCGGTACCCGGAGCTCCATAGTTTGACTAGTCACCGATTCGCTTCGCAAGGGCGGCGTAGAAGATATTTAAGTCGAGCTCGTCGACTTTCCCGTCAAGATTGAGATCCGCCTTTTCCTTATTTGAACATGATTTGGAGCCGTAGCAGGAGATAAGCGCGTTGTAATCAAGCAAGTTAAGCTCATTATTTTGATCAAGATCTCCCAGAATAAGTTCCTGCGGAGCCAAACCAGTTGTTTGCCCCAGGTTTACCTGAGTGATTAAAGAACGACGAAGAGTATTATTTAACCTAATCTTGATAATGTATGCTCCTTGAGAAAGACTTGATCCAAGATTTACATTGCCTTGAAAGCTTGATGTGCTACTGTTGTATGTAAGCAACCCCGATGTATCCAATACTGGCTGATTTTGAGTAGATAGTATCTGGACCTCAAGAGGAATAGATGATCTTATAGGATTCGGATTTTGTCCAATGACAGTATTTGATCCAATACCAACAAGTTTGATGTCGAACAAAATTGAAGCTTGATTGGCAGCGACCGTAGGAGTTGGGCTAGGTATGAATATTGGGGTAAGCGTTGGTGAAGGAGTTATTATGGGATTATCATTTGGGCAATTTTGACTCAGTACTTCTGTCCCAACTTGAGGCAGTGTGTTAAATTGCTCAAAGCTAATCGCACTACCATTCCACTTCACAAATCTGGAAGGGTCGGAGGAGAACATTGTATCACCTTCAAAATTAAGGCTAGTGCCAGAAGGAGCTTGTGGCACTGACGTATATTCAACAACGTACCGTGTTACAATATAGCAGTTATTATGACTCACAACGCGTCCCAGCGATCCTGAATTGGTTTGCTTGATGCCGTCACCGGGCCCAAAACAACGCTCGCCGGAAATAAATATGTCCCCTGCAGAGTTGCTACCAACTTTGTAACAGGCCTGTTGTCCGTAGTCGCCCGTTATTAGATTATGGATATAGTTGTTTTCTATATAAAGCGGCCCAACTAAGCTGGGCGCGTAGGCAATTCCTATGCCACACCCGGAAATCTCATTGCGGCGCACTGTAATGTTCTCATTGCGGCCTTCCATCTGTATACCGTCGTCGGCACAGTTGGTGATTCGATTGGCTTCCACAAGTGAGTTGGCAACGAAGCCTCCCCATGCATCACCTTCCGCCTCAGATCCAATTCCATCCCAAACAGAGGAGATTACGTTACGGGCAATATAATGATTACCTATGCCATGGGAGGAATTAGTATTTTTCATCCATATGCCATTACCACGTCTGGCAGAGTTGCCAGTGATTTTAGAGTCTAAAACTTTCAGGCCCGTACACGGTTGCCAGCAGGCAACTCCTGCGGCAAATTGATCGCCAGAACCATCGCAGTCTGGATTTACTATCTCGACATTGCGAATGGTAACGTTCGGAGCCTCCACCCTGATCCCCGCCTCACGCACGTTCTTAATTAGATAGTTTTCAATGATGGCTCCTTCCTGGACAACAACCAAACCATTATCTTGAGAGCACTTGCCGTCAATGACGATAATTTGGGGCGATGAGTCAAGAGCGCTAGTTTCCGCCGCCTTCTGTCTGATATCCTGCGTCCTTCCAATTTGCCAAATTATCACAGGCAGTCCAATTAGACTTAAAAAAACAACAATTGCGGCAATAATATTCTTGCGACTCGGAATGTTAAAGGTTATAAGACCCACATTCTTAATATATATAAACTACCAATATCTAGCAAGTTTATAAAATGTTTAGTCGCCTGTTCGCTTCGCAAGGGCGGCGTAGAAGATATTTAAGTCGAGCTCGTCGACTTTCCCGTCAAGATTGAGATCCGCCTTTTCCTTATTTGAACATGATTTGGAGCCGTAGCAGGAGATAAGCGCGTTGTAATCAAGCAAGTTAAGCTCATTATTTTGATCAAGATCTCCTGAAATAAGCTCTTTCTCAGGTAGGTTAGTTGTTTGTCCGGGTGTAATTTGTGAAGTTATCGCTTTCCATAGAGCGTTATTTAGCCTTACTTTAAACACATATGCTGATTCTGTGAGATCCGATCCAAGGAAGACAGTACCTTTGAAGCTTGCCGTGGCAGAATCAAAAATCAGATTGCCCCCCACATCTTTAATTTTCTGACTATTTAAATTAAAAACCTGAATTTCAACAGGGAGGCTGGTTTTCACGGGATTATTATTTTGTCCAAGAGATGTATTTGAACCGATTCCGGCTAGTTTTATAGTGAGCGCGATTGAGCTTTGGTTCGGAGAAAGGGTTGGAGTTGGACTAGGCTGCTGGGAAGTAGGCGTAGGGCTTGCTGTCGGAGTAGGAGTGTTAGTTAGAGTGGGTGTTAAAGTGGGCGTTGGAGTTTTTGTCGGCGTTGGAGTGGGGGTCGCAGTCGGGGAACTGCCTCCTGTGCCGCCTGTAATCGTTATAGAAACTGTTTCTTCGGCTACTTTTGAATTATTAACTATTGCTTCTACTTTTAGTTGTCTTGAGCCGGGAGTTGCGCCAGCATTGATTTTAACGCCGATGCAGTCTCCTCCTCCAATACCATTATCGTCCCACTCCGACACTAATGTAAATGTTCCCCCTGATGATGAAAGAAGCCGGACATGAAAAGGAATATTTTGAGGAGTTAATGCATAACAAAGGGTTACGCTTTCACCTGGCTTAACTTGTGTAGGCGATACATTTAGTGAAAGACTATATTGGATGTTCCCGTCACCCGGCTGCTGGGTGGGTACAGGGATGTTTGTGGGAACAGGTTGGTATCCACCTGGCTGTGTTGGTATAGGAGCTCCGCCCGTCTTTGCTCCAGAAATGCAGCAGTCTGCAGGACTATTTGCAACAGAGGCAGGTTTTGGATTCTTTTTATAGCAATGAGCGCTCGATCCCTGAACACCTGGCCTTACCCAAGTCCAAGCGGCGCAATTTGAATCATTCTGGCAGGAAGTTTGGCAGGCTGCAGGACTTGATGCGTCTCCTTCAGGGAAATAGTCATTTCCCAAATAGTTAATACATGCCATATTTGTAGTGTTATAACCGGGAGTCCCTGCACAAGCATCACCGCCGCCACCTGGTTGAGTCGGTTGAGGTGCGTCGCCGACACAATACCCACTATCGCAATTACCCGATCTACAGATAATATCTATATCTAAACCGTCGTAACCTCTGCATTCCGATCCTGGACCGCCTCCTCCGCTGAAACAATAGTTGGGCAAGTTTTCCTGGAAGCTGTCAAGACAAAATCCAACGACACATTGAGAATGCTGTGTGCATCCATCACTTCCGCCACTGCTAATTGTTTGAACGCATTCGGCACCTGTGCTATAAATTCTGCAAACTTCTCCTTGAGATGCTTCGCAAACGTGGAGAGTAATGCCATTCTTTACCACATTGTAGTTTCCATCAGCTCCTCCCGCACATGACGCGCCTGATTCAAAGGTGCCCGGCACGGAAGTTTCCGCAATTTCAACAAATTGTTCTTTGTTTGTAATTTCTGATATTGGTTGGGGTTGTGATTTTTGTTCACCTTGACCGCCCAAAATTACATAGAATATTGAGCCTGTTAAAACTATCAAGACTATGAGTAAGGCTCCGGTTTGATGATACAGAGAAAATATTTTTTTATGGAATGCCATTACTTCTATACTATCTAGTTTCCAATTCGCTTTGCAAGACCGGAATAGAAGATATTAATGTCTTTTTCATCAATTAGGCCGTCAATGTTTAAATCAGTCGATGATTTTTGTTCACAGCTTTTTCTCCCATAGCAAGAAAGTAATATGTTGTAATCGGCAAGCGAAAGCTCATTGTCCTGATTTAAGTCTCCTGAGACCAGTTGAGTTTGTTGTGTTTCAGACTTTTGACTTGAAACTAGAGTAATTATTCCTGGAGTTCGTCTCCAGAGAGTGTTATCAAGTTTTGCTTTAATAACATACGACCCTGTTAAACTACCGACAGAGATTTCCCCCCTAAAGCTTTGTGATATAGAATCGAACGTTACGCTTCCAGGGATATTTTTAACTTTCTGATTTTGTAGATCAAAAATGTCAATATCAGCATTTAAAACCCTTACAATAGGGTTTGAATTTTGACCCAGAGCTTGATTTAATCCAAAGCCCGGCAAAGCTAAGTTAAGAGCAATTTTAGAATCAAAAGAGATAGGTATTTGCAATTGGCAATTTTGTTCATCAGAATAGAGAGTTCTCCCCTTATCAACAAAAAAATCGAAATCGTACATTGCATCCCACCAATTTCTCATTTTTTGGCCATTGTAAACGATGCAATTGTTATATCCGGGGATATTCTGCAAAAACCATTTATAAAATCCAATTTCTGTACACCCCCATTGACTACAATTTGCGTTTGCATATGTGGTTTGTGAATCATCGGGATGCCATGTTTCGCAATTGTTTTCACGGTAATCCTGAATTTGATAATTATAATTGTCAGACAATAATGGATTAAGGCTTGTATTATTTCCCGAACGCCGCCAGTTGGGCGTGTAATGGGCATTGCCACAAGAACTTCTGTAATCGTGGATTTCATGACATATTCTTTGTGAGTTAATAATAGGGCATGCCCCCTCAGCTTGAATATATTCGGAAAAGTCATTCCAGAAAATACTAGAAGCTATGTATTCAAATATATTTTCCAACTGATGGAGACGGTTATGCAACATTTCCGCAACAGATCTTTGATAATTAAAGTTATAAAGCACATAAGAATGATTGCACTTTGGCATTCTGTATTGTGGGAGATAATTAGGATCAGTTTCTCTTGGAATCGAATTACTAATGTCTCCATATTTACCGGACATTCGAGATTCATCCGGCTCTATTTCTCCGTGGTGATAACCAAACATCCATACCTCTTTTACCCCCTTATTATTTATATAGTCGCAAATATTTACACCATCTAAAATTTGCCTGTAATCGGGCCTGTATATGCCGCGTTCCGCCCAAAGGATATTTCCTCTTGGAATTTTTGTGTAGAAATTTTTCGTATCGGCGATAGAGTAAGATATGTAAGATGGAGCGCTACTATCTTTATATCCGTGATATCTAGTGCTTTCTGTAGCTTCGGCTAACATCGTATTAACTAGTCCATTTACGTAATTCTCTTTTTCTTGGGCTGTTATATTTTCACCTGTTTCATTTGGGTCTAGATTATTTGGGTTATTAGGATCTTTAGGATAGTATCCGATTATAAGCACTTTCGGCTTTGGAAAACTGGTTTGATTGTTAGGTATTGTGGGTATTGTGGTTGGGGTGGCAATGGGTGGGCGTTGAGTTGCTGCGGGGGCGGTGTTGTCATCAATTACGTCACCCCCCGGATTATTAGAAGTAAAATCATTCGCCCAGTAATTTCCGGAGTTAGCAATACCCATTGCGCGTGAATCAGAGCTTAACATATTATCATTATGGTCTGGTGAAGCCTTCCAGCCATTAAATACTTGTTGGGCTGTTGGAGCCATGGCTGCATTCTCATATCCGGGACCGCCTAGGTTAGGGACACAATCGCTAAATCTGGTCGCAAGATCCCTTCCCTGATAATCTACGTGCCCTAAATAATTGTGGGTGTTCATGTCTTCTGCAAGGTTTGCAGCCATGTTGTTTAGAAGCCCCGAGATCTCAAGCGCTGACAGTCCGTTTCGTTGTCTATAATTATTAATCATCTCAATCAAACTCTTCTCTTCAGTTGTTAATCCAGCGCTAGTTGAGTCGCATCCCCCAGCTTCAACTCCTGCAAGCAAATCTTGCTCAATAACAACGGGGCCCGGATTATCTTGCGATAATTCAATCTCGCTTTGAGCAATTTGGGCGATTTGCTTGGGCGTTTCTCCAACATCACGCGGACCAAAAACAATATAAAAAAGAGCGGTTGTCAAAAAAGCGAAGACCATTAAAAGCGCTGCAGTTTGCCGATAGAAGGTCAAGGCCTTTTTAATAATTGCCATACATTTATAGTAAAACAATAGGAAGAATTTGGCAATTGCGGTGTTTTCTTGGCGCAACGCTGCCATTGACATATTTTTTTCTTGGTTCTATACTATATTTGCTCTTAAGCAAAAGGGGCCACAGGCCAAGAGGGCTGCGGGTCTCAGAGAGTTGTAGGTGACTTGTTTTCCTCTACAACTTTTCCGATTGGGTACTCCGTTAATCGGGGAATGAGATGTTCTTGATTGTAATCTGAGGATTGCAATAGGCATCTTCCCGTTTGAAATTCGGGGAAGCGTTTCCTACATCAGCTTAAGAGCCATGAAGTTATCAATAAATAGTGACTTGCTATTACCTGCCTGCTTCGCAGGCAGAGCATCTAGTTTGTCCTTCTTTCCCCTCACATGTTTTGTAAACCACAATCAGTTTCATGATTGTGGTAAAATTTCATTGTTGCCGCCCTAGCTCAATGGCAGAGCAATGCTTTCGTAAAGCATAGGTTCACGGTTCAAGTCCGTGGGGCGGCTCCAAAAGTTTGTGCGGATTAGATCATACCATTAAGGTAGAGTAGGAGGAAAAGGAAGCCGATAAGTATCCAAAAGATAATAGTTAATGAAGTTGTGGGATGAACGGTTTTATAGAGAGGATGGCGAGACTTTCGGGCAGTTTTTCTTGGCATGCAGATAGCGTATATTAGTTTCAACATTTTGTCAATCCCCTTTTTTGCACCTCCAAAATAATTTGGGGCATGCTAAAATTTATCTATATGGCAGCAGTTTCTACGATGTTACCACTTGGGACAAAGGCGCCTGAGCCAAACCTGAAAGATGTTACAACCGGAGCTTTAATTTCGCTTCAAAATTTTGTTCACCCCGCCAAAGGCGGGGTTAACAAAAAGGCGCTTTTGGTTATTTTTATGTGCCGTCATTGTCCCTACGTGAAACATGTTCAAAAAGAAATTGCAAAAATTGGTCAAGACTACAAAAACAGCGATCTTGGAATTGTTGCAATTTCGGCAAATGATCCGGAAGCATATCCTGAAGATGCGCCCGAATCTCTTGCAGAACAGACAAAGGAATTAGGATTCGAATTTCCCTATTGTTTTGACGAAACACAAGATGTTGCTCGCGCATACCACGCTGCTTGTACTCCCGATTTCTTTTTGTTCGATTCTGACCGAAAATTAGTCTACCGCGGACAACTTGACGATTCACGGCCCGGAAACAATGAGCCGACTGATGGCCATTCGCTTCGTTCGGCAATCGAAGCAGTCCTGAGTGATCGTCCTGTTGACCTCAATCAAAAACCCAGCATAGGCTGCTCAATAAAATGGAAACAAGAATGAGCCCCCGAACAGAATCGAACTGTTGTCAACGGTTTACAAAACCGCCGCTTTGCCACTAAGCTACGGAGGCAATATTAGAATTTTAACAAATTCCGAGTCTTTTGAGAAGAGAACATATAAAGCCAAGGGATGCTATATTAGTTTATACTTTGAGGTATTTGTACTAGTTGACCACTCCCTGAAAAAACTCTATTATAGTTAATTAATTTATGTCGATCTGGGAGAGAAGCGGCGGAAATCCACGAGATATACAATTTGACAGAACGATTCCAAATGATGGTCGAACAATGGATGATTTTGATTCAAGATCTTCGCCTGAAAAATTCACTGAAAAGCAGCAAATCTTAATTCGCCATCTTTTTAGATCATGCATTCAGTTTGGGAATTTTCAATTAACTTCCGGTAGAGAATCCCCATACATTTTTAATATTCCCCGGGACGAATCTGACGGAGTATACTTAATACTCGCGCAAGAATGTGCGAATCTTATGAATCGAGCTAATCCTGACATTATCTCGCCGGTTCCCACCGCAAGCAATTATATTGGGGAATTAATTGCAGAAAGGTTGTCTATCCCAACAGTATATGTCCGAATAAGAGACATAGATCAGGAAGGAAAGCTACCAGTTGATGGATTCAGAGAGGAATTTTCCGGTAGGCGAGCGGTTATATTTGATGATGCGGCAACGACCGGAGGCTCTATAAGGCTTGCCGCAGGAGGGCTTCGTGCGGAAGGAGCGATAGTAGACACAGCAATTGTTGTTATTGACAGAGAAGAGGGCGCACAAGAGGCACTTGAGAAGGACGGAATAAGACTTCTGGCTGTTTTTGGCGCACGAGAAATGTTTGAGTATGCAAGAGGTGCCGTGACGCAGATGGGACAGAGAATTCTCTCCGACGAGAATTATGAGGCGGCGATAAGACACCTTGACCTCTATGCTCGAAAACCTACGTAGACGTTGACTTTGTTTTGGATAACCTTAATGACCCCTTCACCTATTTTAATGTCTTGGCTTGTACCATTTGCTTTATGTATTCTTATAAAATCGCGGACCACAGAAACAAAATTCTCATGGAGCGGTAGAACGTCAAAAATCCCCTTTTCATTGATAGAGGTAAGCGCTTTTGCGTCTCCTTCAAAAACTACCCCGTCCTTATTTTTTATAACGACCGATATTGTTCGGCTATTTAATTTAGGTTTCATACCTCATCTTTTAGTTTGGTTTTGTTTGTTTGTTTTCGACTGCTGGCGGTGCGGGTTTTGGACCTTCTGCCTGATTTGTTGCCGGAGCCACTGTTTGGCTTGGCGCTTTTTTAACCTCAAGATCGCGGAGGCTTCCGATGTAAAGAAATTTGTCTTCTGAGAAAGAGTCATATTTTCCCGAAATTATTGCATTTACATCATCAACGGTTGTTTTAAGAGGAACGTACGCGCCGGGTCTTGCGGTTTGATTTTGTGCAACAAAGAAATTCTGAGTCATGTAGTTTGTAAGTTTGCGAGCTCTCTGATATATAATGCTATCCTGAGGAGAAAGCTCCGAGATTCCAACAAGTGAAACTATTTTTTCAAGCTCAACCCCTTGCTTAAGCAAATTTTGAGCGGAAAGCGCCGTTTGATAATGAAACTCTCCTACAAGTTCGGGAGAAAGATAAGCCGAGGTAGATGACAAAAGATCAATTGCCGGAAGTCTTCCTTCTTGGTACACATCACGGGACAAGACTACAATCGAATCAAGATAAGGAAAGATTGCCTGCACCCCCTGCTCAAGTATGTCATCATTGGGAACATAAACAGTTTCAATTGCCGAGATAGATCCTTGCTTACTTGATACTAATCTCTCATGAAAAGATGCCATCTCGGAGCCAAGCGTTGCTTGATATCCGTCTTCTGAGGGAATAGTTTTCATGAGAATAGATAGTTCATTTCCCGCTTGGGCAAATCTAAACACATTATCAATAAACATGAGAACATCTTGTTTCAGTTCGTCACGAAGATACTCGGCAACAGTCACGGCAGAATAGGCGGTTCTAAAACGAACAGCGGGATTTTCTCCCATAGTGCCGAAGACAAGCGATACTTGCGGCAAAACCTTATTGATAGACAATATCTCATGAAGCTCTTGGCCTTCTCTTACACGTTCCCCAATACCGGCAAATACGGCAGCGCTTTTATCTTTGTTCAAAACTACAACATTATGTATGATTTCGGTCAGAAGAAGTGTTTTTCCAACTCCCGCACCTCCAAATAGCCCTATCTTTCCGCCTTTTGCAATTGGAGAGAAGAGATCAAGTGCCTTTATACCCGTTTCAAGAAGTTTTTCGTGGACCTGTACGTTTGAGTAAGAAGGGGCATCCTGGAAAATAGATTTTTTTGTCTCCATCTTAAGTTCTCCCAAACCGTCAATCGGCTCCCCAAAAATATTTACAACTCGACCGAGGAGATTTTTGGAGAGCCCAATTTCAATTGGACCACCTGTGTTTCTCACCTTTGCACTCCGTGATAACGCATTAACGTGAGAAAAAATAAGACAATACAATCTTTTGGGCGAAGATGATTGTATAACCTCCATTCTTATAGTAGGGTCAATTTCAAGAAGAAGTATGTCATGAATTTTGGGCATATATTCCTCTTGGAACTCAACCTCTACGACCTGCCCCTGCACGGAGATTATCCTACCGCTTGTTGTGTTGTTCGAGTTTTGACTTAAATTAGAATCTTTATTATTGTCCATATAGTTTACGATCCTCGCTGATTAAGAACGTGATTTTCGCGGATAATTTTTCGAGGATTTCCGGTCCAAACGAGTCGTTTAATATATAAGTTCGGTGACCCAAAGTTAACTAATAAACCTAGATTGAACCCTGTTGTCTTTAAATAATGAATTAATTGAGATTCGAATCTCTTTGGCATAATTTCCAATGCTTTTATCTCTAAGATTACTTTTCCATCTATCACAAAATCTGGTCTATAAGTGCCTATGTCTGTACCTTTATAAGCAACTTTTAGGTCTGCTTCTTGTTCGTAAGGTATTCTTCGAGCATTAAATTCTTGCGCTAATGCCTTCTGGTATAAATTCTCTTTATGACCGAAGCCTAATTCGTTAAATACATCAAATATTGCCCCACGTATCCCATATGTAATATCTGAATGTATTAAATCCGCGTTAATCTTGTCCACAATCTGCGTAAATCATATGTCCCATAGGGACATTGATGAAAAGGTTTGTAACTGCTTTCTGTTTGATTCTTGATGTAAGAACTCATTCCTTTTACTGGTGGTTTTTTTAAGCTCATTTTCTATATGATCAATAGCACTATTTAATCCAACTACTCGTGATGAAAGCTTGGCAAGTTGAAATTCCCTGACTGTCTGTTCAAGTAAGCTTTCGAAAATCTCTGTTTCAAAGAATGCCAAAATCTTAGTTACCTCCGGTTCAAAAAAGTATTTAATTTTAAATTGAGGTGCTTGAGGCGGAGTAAAGGAAGGGAGGGAAGGATTGCCTGATAAATCAATCATTGTTTCTTCTTGATGTAAAATTCCCTCAAATTTGGCATAAAATACAATAACCCTCTCAAAGTCTAATAGATAAGAAGATATCTTTTTTATACTTTGTGTATCAATTGTATCGTCCGGAAGATCAAAATAAGCAACTGGCTTTATTATTTTGCGTTCAGAGGCAAGTTTAAGCCCAACCTTTCCGATTATGAGAACATTATCCGCCCATTGTCCTACATATTTTGCGAATAGATTAAAAGTTCTCCTGACAATATCTCCATAGAGTCCTGTGTTGGCCGAAAGATATACAAATAGAGTTCTCCCGTTTTTTTTGAGAAAAGATTTCTGTTTTGGATCAATTATATTGACGGATGCAATTTTTACCTGTTGAAAGATTTCATTTACTTCTGTCGTAAACTGCCTGTTTTTTAAAACTTGGTCCCGGTTTCTTCTGATTCGTAGTGCGGCAATCTCCTCAAAAGATTCGGCAATGCCCTTCATGTTAGTCAATGATTCGATCTCGGATTCTATAGATTTTTTAGTAACCATATGTTTTGAATCATGAATCTTGAATCATGAATCATGGTTCCCCCCTGCTTCTTGATTCTTGCTTCTTGATTCAGCTTGTTAAGACGATCTTCTGGTCTGGATTGTTTTTGGTTTGGATTCCCTTGATTTTCAAGAGCAGCTCATTTAAATGGGATGATGTTGCAATCATATTATCTATGTTATCGTGAAAAGCTTTATTTTCCTCATACATTACTCTCCATTTATCCATATCCTGCTTTATTTTTTCAAACGGTTCATCTCCAAAGAAATTTGACCAAAGCAAAGCAAAGAGAAAAATCTGTATGTTTTCTGAGGTAATGCTTGAAGGAGGTTGGTGAAAGAAGCGGGTAAGATTATCCCCCGTTGCGAGAATTGTCTTTATTGATTGGCTAATCTCTTCACCAAAGTGGACAAATCGCTTTGTTTTTTGATACAAGACAAGGAAAGATCTTAGCTCTCGTGCAATGCTTCGCTGGAGAGACGATTGGGTTTGCTGACCAACACGAGTCACCGATATGAAGGGATTAATCGCGGGGCGAATCCCTTGGGAAAAGAGGCCTTGATCAAAATAAAGGTGGCCGTCGGTCATTGACATGAGATTGGTTTGAATGTAGCCTGAGAGATCTCCCTGGTTTGTTTCAACTATCGGGAGCACAGTAATTGATACCTCCTTGTCGCCGACTATAAAATTTCCGGCTCTTTCCATAAACCGTGCGTGTGTGTGAAAGATATCTGCAGGGTAAGAATTTCTTCCCGGAAAACGGCGGCCGAGAAGTGAAATTTCTCTGTAAAACCTCGCATGATTTGATAGATCATCAATGACTAAAATTGTATCTATTCCCGCGTCTCGAAAATATTCCGCAATTGTTATAGCGGAGTAGGGTGTTAAATAGATTAATCCTTGCGGATCAAAAGATGTTGTTGCAATCATAATAATGTTATCCATGACCTTATTCTTTACAAAAAGGTCTTCAATTTTTTTAATATCAATCTTTCTTTTGCCAATAACAGCATAAATACAGATAGTTCCTCTTTTTGCCTGCGATAAAATTGTGGCCAAGAGGAAATTTGTCTTACCGGTTTTTCTGTCTCCAATCAAAAGCTCTCTTTGTCCAAAGCCGATTGGTATTAATAAGTCAACGAGTGTCACACCTGTCACTAAATGCCTTTTAATTGTTCTTCGCTTGTCGATTCCTGCGGCCTTAACGAGAATATTTCTTCTGTCTTTTGGGGTTTTTACCGGCCTTGTCTCGTCAAAGGGCCGTGCAAAAGGATCTATAATCTGCCCAAGCAATTCATGTCCTACCGGCATCTCAAAAGGCTTGTTGAGTCGGACGGCCCTAACGCCTACCTTTATAGGGTTTCTTGAAAATATTAGAACTTCGACAAAGTCTTCGGACAAAGAAAGGACCTGACCTATTTCCCCGCTTTCAAACATCACGAGTTCTTCACATTTTGCGCCCGGCAAACCGCTCACTTGAGCAATCGGTCCAACCACCTCTTCAACATATCCTATTTCTCCTATTTCTTTTAAATAGTCTTCAAAATTATTCATATTTTATATAGCTCATCTCGCTTACTCTTAAAAATCTCTTCGAGCCTGGTTTTGAGACTGTAATCTCTGTACAATCCTTTGAACTCAAGGATTGCGCCACCTAGGATATTTGGTTGTTGGCAAATCTCAAATATCGTCTTTTCATCCAAGTTTTCACGAATGAAAGTCACTATTTTCTTAATTGTTTGTTCCGAAGGCTCAAAAGCAAGCGTCAGCTTCATAATTACTAATTGGTCTAGAGCCTTCTTAAGCTCCGAAAGTTTTTCTGAAAGTATTTCGTAAGAACTCTCGCTGCCAATATATTCCACTAGTGCCTTAGAAACGCGGGATGCAAGTACCTTGTTAAGCTCACCCTCTTTATATATGGCCTCCGAAACCAACTCGATTTCAGAATATAATCTAACTCTGTCTTCAGTTGTATACACTTTTGATAAAAATTTAGGAATGTCCATTAATATTTAGAAATTGGTTATAAGAAATTAGAAAATGGTAATAGAAATTAGATATTGGAAATTCGTGTTATTTAGCTATTTTCTATTTCCTTCCTTCCATTACTAATTTCCATTTTCAAATAACCATTCTCATTTAGATTCTGACGTTTCTTGTTTTTCGATGGCTTCTTTCAAAGCTTCCATTACCAGTTCCTCCTGGGTTTGTCGATCCAGCGATTTACCGATTGCAAGTTCAATGGCATTATGTACAATCCCATAAATGCTTTCCTGAACCTTCAAAAGCTCGCGGTTTTTGTACTCCTGAATCTCCTTTTGTACATCATGATATTCAGTTTCTATTTTTTCACCAACAATCTTTTGGGACTCGATTGTTTCTTTTTCCAAAATCTCTTTAAAGTCACGAATTTCAAAACCTGCCTTTTCTTCGATATCTTTTGATATATTTCTAAATATATTGATATTCTCTTTATAAACTTCTTCCAGCGCAGCTTTATATTCTTCAAAAAGCCTGTCTGCGGCCTTCTTAAGTTCCTCTCTTTGAGATTCTTTAAGGCTTGCTATGAGTTTATCACTCCCTTGCCGGACCTCGTCTGAAAAAACTTGCGCCTCAGATATTATCTGTTTAGCTTTTTCATTTGCGTGTGAAATGATTTCTTGACTGTGACGAACCGCATCTTTTTGATACAGCTTATTCTTTTTTAAAACATTAAAAAGATATTGAATCACAACTATTAAAACTCCTGACAGGAGGAAAACAGATGTTAGAAGAGCATAATATAAAAATATTTCGGACATATTTATCTCAAATGTCAAAAATCAAATGTCAAATCTACATCTCAAATCTCAAAACTCGTTAGAATCATGAATCATGAATTATGAATCATGGTTTTAGATTTTTTAATAAGACCATTAAGCAATTTGCTTACTGTAATAGTTATATCTTCCAATTCTTCAAAATCCTTTTTTGTTATGTATCCTAAGTCTCTTGATACAATAAGCTGATTCTGAACTTCAGTTAGCGAGCCTAATGCCATCGAATAAAATTGAGACTTCTCCTTATAAGAACTCCTACTAAATCCTTCAGCGATATTAGATGTTATCGAAATAACCGCACGTCTTAATTGATTTACTAGTCCGAATAGTTCTTCACGAGGGAAGTCCTTTGTTATTCGATAGATAAATAAAACCAGCCTATGAGCCTCTTTCCATGCGTTCAAATCTGTAAAATTTCTTATTTTCCTTGCTTCTTGATTCATGCTTCTTGATTCATTTTGAGTTTTGCGATTTGAGCTTTGAGTTCTCATAGGACTAGTACCAAGTACGATATGGCAATACCTCCAAGTACTACCCCAATAGTTAAAGCAACATTTAAAAGCATGCTGGCCTGAATAAAGACCGAGGCAAGGGGGTTTCTTCCCAATGCTTCAATGCCTGTTCTTATTATTCTTCCAAAATGTATAAAACCAAGTATGAATGAGGCTGTCGCAATGAGTGCCGCAATGATATAGCGAAAGGTAGTCAGTGGCGCAAGGGTGGGGGAGGCCGCAATATTTCTTAAGCTTTCAAGAAGATTGGCTCTCGTGGCAATAAACGTAGCGTTGAAATGGGGATTTATGTAAGCCAAGATCCTTCCCTCAGATCGAGTATCGGAGGATGTGTAGTCTTCAAGAGCAGTCCCCAAAACATAACCGCTTGCGCTTGATTTTTGGCCGACTCCCGGAGTTTCCGATGAGGTTATGAAATCATTTTTTTTAATCGACCCATTTATTGTCGAGACTAAAACGTACGCCTTGCCTGTTGTTATAACCGGATGATATGTGTCTTTGGGGGGAGGATCTCCATTCTCAAGAAACAGCGCGGGAGTGTTTGTCATTACTCCATAAAGCGAAGGTTGATAAGCGTAAGATGATTTTTTATAGCCTGAGTCAGTTGAGGCAATTATACTTCCATCTTTTATATTCTCATCAACAATCGGAAGCGAAATTGCAACACCCGTACCAGTCAAGACTTCTGTTTCTTGAGCCAGAGCCGGGCTGTAAAAAGCCAAAAGAAGTATTAGGGCGAAAGAAATCGCAGAAAAAAATCTCATGTCCAAACTTACCATAGGCGATTTTTCCTGCCTACATAAAATCATACTTGGGCAGGCTTGGACATGTCAAGAGGCCAAAATATGGACAAACTTACCCAAAATGATGGATAAACTTACCCAATATTGGACATTTGGGTCTTGACATTTTTCACGGAACGTGTATTACTATATATAGACCGAGTACAAAAACTGCCCGATGCAAGATAAACTCCTGTCAATTCAGGAGGCAGGAAAACTTTTAGGAGTCTCGCCCAAAACTTTGAGACGTTGGGAGGCTCGAGGGATTTTTGTTCCCCAAAGAACCGCTGGAAACCAAAGGCGCTATCTTAAATCCCAAATTGAAAATTTTAAAACGAACCGGGAACTTGGAGTAGAAGTTGAGTTTAACCCAAGGTCCTCTCAAGAACTTATCTTCCCCGAGTCCCCAGCGCAACAATCAAGTCCATCAATAATTGACTGGGAGAAAAGATCAAAAGACGCTAAGAATTTGGCCCGCAAAGCAGGGTTAGTTCTCACTATCGCTTCATTTGTTACCCTGAGCTCTCTCGGAGGCCTTCTGGTTTTAGGCCGTGCGGGAGATTATTTTGGAGGCATTAAAAATCTTGCCCCCAAGGGTCAAGAAGAAACTTTATCGCAGGGGAGAGAGATTTTAGCGGCCGCAACAGAGGGACTCAATCCTACATTTTTGGTCAATATACCAAGCGAGTTTGAGGAAGATGCCGCATTTTTAGGACAAATTCAGGCTGTTGGGGGAATAGTTACGGGTGGAGCCGATATAGATGCAGGAGATGGTTCGGTTTTTGCATCAAATTTGCTTTATGGAGTGGCTTCTGGTAGTGGCGTCCTGATTAGTACTGGACAGACGCCAACTATATCAAACAACGGCGTACTAACTCTAAATAATACAATCGGAGACATAAGTTTGAAGGGAAACGGTAGCGTATCCGTTTCAACATCCGAATCCGACAAAACAGTTACAATCTCATCAAGTGCTTTGACTTCAGAAGCAGACACTTTGGCAACAGTTACCGGCCGGGGAGCAACCACTTCAACAGCCACCACATTTTCCGGCGGACTAACCGTTGGAGGGAACTTAACGCTTTCAGATACGTCAGGCGTGCTTAATCTTGCAGGCGGCGGAACTTTGGCCTTTAAAGACGGAACAAATACGCTATTTACGATTGTTGATTCGGGATCCTATGGGACTGTTAGATTATCAGACAAAGGGTCAACAGGAGATCCTTCGACCTGTACAGCAGGCGACATCTACTTCAATGACACTGACAATACGGTCAAAGCTTGTACGAGCGCCAACACTTGGGAGCAGCTTGACAGTGGGGGGAGCGGAGGAATCACGACCTTTTCGCTTGCCGGAGACTCAGGTACCACTCAAACAATAACCGATTCAGACACTATTACCATAGCTGGCGGAACAAACGGTATAGATACGGTTGCAGGCTCAACAGACACAGTTACTGTCAACCTTGACACAACGGAAATCTCGGACGCGACTTTTGGATCAGGCTCGGGCTTCACTTGGACATTTAATGCAGGCGCAACCGATCCAACACTTGCCTTTGCCTCAGATCAAATCACTCTTGGTGCAACATCTATAGTCATGTCCACTTTTACATCAAACGGTGGCGTTCTATATACAAATGGCTCAGGAGTGCTTCAACAAGTCACTGCCGGAAGCTCCACGCAATGTTTATTGGGAGGTGCAATACCTTTCTTTGGTTCTTGTGAAGGAACGGGAACAGACGCATTCTGGCAGCAAAGCTCTGCAGGCTTACTATTTCCAAACAACCTAACAGTTGATTTTGGAATAGGCGGAACAGCCACAACCTCAGCCAAGTTTGCCGTTCTTAATGTAAATTCCGGTACTCCAACAGCAACGCTATCTGCAGGAGCGGCAGGAGGGGCTTACCTTTCGGCAACAGGTACTCTCTCAACAACTGCCCAGCAAACCTTAACTCTGGGAGGCTCAGCTACGGGAAATATAGTGATAGACTCGGGAAGTTCTTCGATTACTCTATCCGATGCAACAACCGCCTCATCAACTCTAACAGTAGCAGGTACATTTACCGCAAACGAAATCCTTGACGCCAATGGAGTAGTAACGCTGGGGGACAATGGGGACACTGTTGCAATTGATTCCTCAGACTGGGATATAGGAACTACAGGAAATGCAACAGGATTAGGAAATATTACAGCAGATGGTATTATTACCTTCTCAACATTTAATGCAAACAATAACGTTATATATGCAACTGTATCAACAGGACAGCTTGCAGGAGCATCAACTGACACCCAGAACTTATGTCTTGTTTCAGGAGCATCTGCGCCCTCATGGGGCTCCTGTGATAGCGGAAGTATCGATGCCTTCTGGAATCAAGGCTCAGGCGTATTATTTGCGAATAATTCGACTGTGGACTTTGCAATAGGAGGACAAGCCTCATCTTCTGCCAAATTTGCAATTCTAAATGTAAACTCGGGTACCCCCACGGCAACACTATCTGCAGGAGCGGCAGGAGGATCATATCTTAATGCAACAGGAACATTATCTACAACTGCAATGCAGACCCTAACTCTTGGTACCTCAGACACAGGAAACATAGTCATAGATTCGGGTTCTTCCTCAATTACACTTTCCGATGCAACAACAGCTTCAAGCTCCCTTACTGTTTCAGGAACTTTGACAGCCAATGGCGCTCTTGATGCCAATGGACAGATAGACCTAGGTGATAATGGAGACAGTTTCTCACTTGATTCTACAGCATTTGATGTCTCAACCGCAGGCGCTCTTTCAGGCATCACAACACTTTCTCTATCAGGCG
>MFOC01000002.1:196186-206527 GCA_001782235.1 Candidatus Levybacteria bacterium RIFCSPHIGHO2_02_FULL_40_18 | reverse complement strand
AATTAGATGGCGGCCCTCAACAAGAATATACTGCTCCAATTTCCGTAACAGGGACAGGAAATCATGGAATTGAGTATTGGGCTGTAGATAATTCGGGAATAGAAGAATATCCTCATAAATCAAAATCATTCATAATTAATGTTCAACCAGGAACAATAAATTATATTGAGCAGAATACTCAAACAGGCAATACGTTAAATGTTTCAGTTAATTTTGAGAATTTTGATGAGTATGAATCTCATTTTTATAGCAGCGATTGTTATAACGACAATGGTGTAGATTTTAGATTATATAATGCAGATACAGGTCAGATTGTAGTCTCCAGAACAGGGTATTCTCACTGTGGTAATTTAGGAGACGGTAATAATTGGTTAGATTTTCCACCAGTAGTATTACCAACTGGAAATTATTTTATTTATTATCATGGTAGCACAGGACAAAATTGGATAACAAATACTTATTCATATACCGCTTCAGTTCCTCATGATCAGCCTACGACAACTTCAAGCTTGTCTCCATCACCATCTTCTCCAGGAAATGGACTTAGTATCTATACAGACCCAGTAACAGTAACGTTAAATGCAACTGCGGATTCAGGTTATTCAATTGATACCACTTACTACACAGTTGATGGTGGGGCAACTCAAACATATTCTGGCCCATTTGATGTTACTGGATCAAAGTCGCATAGCATAGAATATTGGTCTGTAGATAATACAGGGCTTGCGGAAACTACGCATAAATTTAACTCTTTTATGATTGAGCCATATTCAGCAGAAATTTCTTCAATTACGCAAAATAGCACAACTATAGATTTAAGTTTAACTTTTACTAATTTTAGTAACTATACTGCACCTTTGTATAGTCAGGATTGTTATAACGATAATGGTGCTTCATTTAAACTGTATAACGCAGATACTGGAGCTGTAGTTTCATCTCAAAGTGGTTACTCTCATTGTGGAGGAGCTAGTGATGGAAGCAATAATTGGCTCGGATTTCCTCCATTGCAATTATCGACAGGTAATTATTTTGTATATTATCACGGAGGAAATGGTGATAACTGGATAACTAATAATTTCTCATATACTGAACCTGTTCCTGTTCATGAAGAGCCTGTATCGTCAGTAAATTTAAGTCCAAGCCCCGCTACACCAGGAGATGGACTAAGTATTTATTCAGACCCAGTAACCTTAACGATTAGCAGCATTGCTGATACAGGATATACAATTGATACGATTTATTACAAATTGGATGGAGGAGCACAGCAAGTTTATACATCACCTATAACTGTTATAGGAACAGGCTCACATGGAATAGAGTATTGGGCGGTTGATAATACAGGTCTCGAAGAATCCCCGCACAAATTTAAATCAATGATTGTTGATCCTAAAAATGCTGTTATAAATGATATTGTACAAGGAGGTGTTACAGTAACCGCTAATATAACATTTGATGACTTTGCTGAATATCAATATCCCTTTTACAGTCATGATTGTTACAATGATAATAATGCAGCATTTGAAATTTATAATGCTTTAACAGGCGAAAAGGTTTCTTATCAAACTGGATATAGTCATTGTCTAGGGTTAGTAGACCCATCATATGCAATCTTAATTTTTCCTCCTCTTCAGCTTCCCCACGGAACCTACTTCGTTCATTATCATGGAGGAGATGGAACTGAATGGGTATCTGATAATTTCGAATATATTCCTAATGAGTCACCTACAGCAAATGCAGGTTCTGATCAGACAGTTACAGAAGGAGATACAGTTCAGTTTGATGGTTCGGGGAGTACAGATCCCGATGGTGTAGTAGATATAGTAAGTTATGACTGGACATTTGGAGATGGGGAAACAGGAACAGGAATAAGTCCTACACATGTTTATGATGATGCTGGAGTTTATACTGCAACCCTTACAGTAGAAGATAGTCAGGGTGAAACTGATAGTGATACAGTAACAATAACAGTAAATGAAGCACAACCAATAGAAATTACATTAACCCCTACTGATGATACCTACATAAAGAATGGCCAAGATAATCGAAATGAAGGAGGAGATGTGTTCATGAGAGTTAGATCCAGTGGGAATAACAGAGCTCTGGTAAGTTTTGAGCAGACAGAAATTGAAAATGCTGTAGGCAGCGGGACTATTCTAGAAGCAAAAGTAGTACTTACAATTACTGATAATGGTAACAATTGGGGAACAGGCAGAACAGTAGATATTCATAGACTTACTTCAGGCTGGACTGAAGGAAACGGAACAGAAAATGATAGGGGCACAGGATCAGGAACTACTTGGAATTGTGCCACGGATAGTGATATAAGTAATCAGGGTAAAGATTGTTCTGGTGCTTCCGAGTGGGAAATGGGTAAACCAAACCAGCCCGAACTTCATCCATGGATAGAAACCCCAACAGATACAATAACAATTACAAGCGGTTTAACGGGAGAAATAGAATATGATGTTACGTCTGATGTTCAAGCATTTCTAAGTGGTAGCGAGAGCAATTTTGGATGGCTTATCAGAAAAACAGAAGAAGAACAAAACGGTAGAGTAGAATTCGGTACAAAAGAAAGCTCTTATACGCCTCAACTAGTTATCACCTATCAGCCGTAGATCTTGAGTTCTGCGACTTATTCCTGAATCCAGAGGGTAAGGTGAGATTTCTACACAATCGTGCTGTGCGTACCGGTTTCGAACCTTTCTATCATTATAACTGATTTTTCGCGCCTCGGCTGTCTGGCACGAAAGCCATTCGTATGAGCACGAAAACTACTGCCATGACTCTTATGGTTGTGACTTCTACCTCGAGGTTTAAACATATTTTATCTTTCCGGTCTCGGTGTTGCTTCTTTTACAGCGATTGAACGTCCATTAAGATCCGAACCGTTAAGTTTATCCATTGCTGCTTTTGCTTCTTCAGGTGTTGACATTTCAACAAACCCGAAACCTTTACCTACGCCTGTATTTCTATCCACTATTACCTTTGCTGAAAGCACTGTTCCAGCTTGTGCAAAATGGTCTTGAAGTTGTGCGTCTGTAGTTGCGTAATCAAGACTACCTATAAATAATTTATTTGTCATTGTTTGATCCTCCTTTCCTTTTAATTTAAATACTATACGAGTGCCTCTGCTTAAAATGAAGTTGTTTTATGTTGGGAAGAAGATACGAAGTGTAAACAATGAGTATCTTTTATCTTTTAAAAACCTAAATCAAAATGTAAGCCGATATACTCGCGTACAATCTGCGATTAAATACATTATAACACAAAACGACTCAATCAGCACTATTATGGGCTATTGTATGAGACTTCCGTGTTTATATATAAATTCCTGTACCGGCTCAGACAGAAAAAGATTGTTCAATTCCTTTGGTGAAAAAAAATCGAGAAGCTGGTTTTCTTTCCTTTCTATTTTATTCACGTTATCGTCTGTTAATCTTGCGTGATAACAAGATTTCGATACAAACTCAACGTTTTCAATTTTTATACCTATTTCCCTTTCTACTTTTCTTATCAGAGCGTGTTCATAAGACTCTCTTTCTTCTTTTACTCCTTCAATAAAACACCATGGGTAATCTTCTTTATCTGTATAGCCGTTATTTTTGCGCATTAGAAGTACTTTTCCTTTATATGTTAAAAGGATTGAGCTTCTCGGGTTTTTATTATCCATAACACATTATAGTCCTATTAAAGACCAAAAAGGTGAGAAGAATAGAGCGTTTTGGCTATTTTTATGGCTGCCGAGCAGGGTATACTTCGGCAGTGCTTCGTATTACCTTTTCCTACTCGTCGCTTTTTTTAGCTCCTCGCTCAGGAAGTTCGACTCTTGGCTACAGCAGTGAGCGAGCGGAGCGAGTCGAACTGCTGCCGCTTTACCGAAAACTTCGAACCTCATTGTAATTGCCCCTCGCTTCGCTCGGGGCTTTGCGCTCGGCCTTCGGCCTCGCTCTGTTTGTATTTTTTGTGCGCGCGTTAGGTCTCGGACTTTGTCCTCCAAAGGATGTTATTTTATTGTCCTTGTCCCAACCCTTCCCATACGCGGACAATATATCTTACTCTCTTTAAAAGGCATACGAAAGTCCCACCCTACCCAAAACATAAAGGGAAGCGGCGACCCCTTCCTTTGGGCGCAAGACCCGCCTTGGGGCGGGTTTGCCATTGTTTTGTCTTTGTCTAATATCGCTTTACAGTATCTTTCCTCGCTCGCTTCGCTCGTCTCAACTCTTAGTTGATTTAAAACGGTAGCGCCGTCGGAGGGGTGTCCGCTTTTTCGCCCCCGCCTTCTCTTATTTTATCCCTCTTGTTCCTGTTACTGGTTGCGATCCTATGGATTCGCCCCGCGTTTTCTTTTAAAACAAAGTAATTCTCGCGGGGCTCGTTTGGGAGAAAAATACTTTGTAAAGAAATAAGAATATCAAACCTTTAAACAGAAAGTATTTTTCTCCTTTTCAGGGCGTAATCCCGGAGCAAGCGGGGGCGGCGGACGCCGCCCAGGAAAGAACAAGAAGACCTAGATTCGGTTGTGGACCACAACCGTTTTGTGGTACTAATTTTGCCATCCACAACTTGTGGACTCCACAAAGTTGTGGGATTAAGACACCCACAAACAGACTTTTGTTGAAAGAGTGTTTTCCAAATGCTAACATTAATTCATGTTTGACAAAGATTCAGGCACTTCCCTTAAAGAGCTCTTTTTCCCTTTAACAAACAAGAAAGCAATTTGGATCATAATTATCATAGGTGCTTTTGTGTATTTTACGAGTCTTTTTAACGGTTTTGTTGGTGATGATGCATCACAGATTGTTAATAACCCTCTGGTTCACTCATATAAGAATATCCCAAATTTCTTTTCAGGAAGTACTTTTTATCTTGGAACTTCTGAACAATTATACGGACATTATTATAAACCTATACTGAGTTTGTATTATTCACTTGTGTATTCTATTTTTGGACCTAATTTTTCCGCATTTCATTTTTTCCAAATTATTTTTCATATTGTTAATGCTTCTTTATTATTTCTACTTTTCACTCGTTTTTTTGACAAATCAAAAGCTTTTTTTTTATCTATTGTTTTTTTGGTTCATCCGATTAATAGCGAGGCGGTCTTTTATATTTCTGCTGCGCAAGATACATTATTTTTTCTATTTGGAATAGTAGCATTATTATTAGCTACTAAAAAAATAATAAATACTCAAATATTGGTCCTAGTGACATTCTTTCTTCTTTTCTCGCTTCTTTCAAAAGAAACCGGATTTCTTTTTGTGGCAACTATAATTATATATCCCCTTATATTTAAACGTCATTATTTTTATCATTTGCTAACTGCTTCACTTATAGCATCCGCGATATACTTCTTTTTGCGGATAAATGCTATCAAATTTCTATCTATACCGGGAAATTCCCCAATAGCAAAGCTAGATTTATGGGAGCGCCTTATTAATGTGCCTGAAATTATCTTTTTCTACGTAAAGACTTTTTTCTTTCCTGTTAACCTTGCAATATCTTATAATTGGGTTCATAGGGAAATAAGTTTTAGTCACTTTTTCTTTCCACTATTAGTTGTCCTCCTTTTTATAAGCACGATAATATTTTTTGCATTTCTACTCTATAAACAACCCACTCGTAAATATTTCAAGGAATCTATATTTTTCTTAGTATGGTTTATTATTGGAATCTTATTACATATTCAATTTTTTCCTTTAGATGCAACAGTTGCAGATAGGTGGTTTTACTTTCCAATCGTCGGATTATTGGGAATGATAGGTCTTGTTTTAAGTGCATTCAAACTAAAACTTTCTAAAACCTGGATCATAATTGTTGTTGTCATAATTCTATTAATTTTATCTGTACGAACAATAGTAAGAAGCTATGATTGGAGAGATGTATGGACTTTATATAGTCGTGATATTACAGTATCAAAAGATAATTATGTTTTGGAAAGCGGAATTGCAGATTATCTTCTGAATCAGGGGAAATACAATGAAGCAAAAGTCCATGCAGAAAATTCAGTGAACATTTATCCTTTCTTTAATAACTATACTACTTTAGGCACCATTTACCACAGGTTAGGAGATTATAAAAAATCAAAGGAGGCTTATCTTAATGCCCTGAAGTATGGAGATTTTTATATAACTTACGAAAATCTTGCAGTGCTGGCTCTGGCTTATGGAGATCCAGAAGAAAACATAATTTTTGTTAAAGATGCACTTAGAAAATATCCTCAAAATGCAAAATTGTGGCTTTCCCTAGCTATTCTTGAGTATAAAAATAATCAAATTGAAGACGCTAAGACTACTATTTCTACGCTTTATAGATTTAACAAGAGTGCAATTGTAATCCATTACTACGATATAATCATTAATGGAGAGCCTCTAAACGAAGAGTTTAAGTAAGACCCGGAAAGATATAGTTGACAAAAATGTTTTTTATTTAGTAAAGTCAACATAAATGAATTGCTTAGTCAAAAAGCTAAGTCTGCTACTTGCAACTTTTACTGTTCTTCTTTTTGGATTTTTTATTACCGCTCATGCAAATCAAGCATTTGCACACACACTCTCGGGGAATGTTTCAGATTCTTCTGGTACAGATATAGTTGGGGCTGTTGTTGACGTAATTGATACAACTACAAACAATAATGTAGGAAACGATACTACAGATGGTTTCGGAAATTACAGTATAGAAGTAAGTAGTGGAACATATGATATAGAAGTTACGCCACCGGGAGGAAGTGGATTTGACTCCGCAATTGCCCCGAGCAGAACTATTTCGGGTGATACTGTCGTAAATTTTATTTTTGCTCCAGCTGGATCAGTTGCCTTATCTGGCCATATATATGATCCACTTGGTAATCCGCTTCAAGATGTAGAAGTGGAGCTACAGGGGACAAATGGTAATGTTGCAAATACCGATTCTTCAGGAGCTTACTCGGTTACTGTTGCATCTGGGACATATACCATTAAAATTAGTTCTCCTACCTATGATACTTTATCTAATGCTCCGTTGAATTACAGATTTACTGCCAACAATTATTCACTTACAGAAAATACGGCATTAGACATCACTCTTCCTGCTAAGAAGGTTACCGTACATGTACAAGACACTAATACTAATCCAATTGAGCAGGTGCGTGTAGAAACTAGCCAATTCGAGCAACAGACCTACACCTTTGGTGGTATTAATTTTACAGGTTTCAGTCATTACAATAGTGGTCCTACCCCTTTCACAAATTACTTCCGGTTCTACCTATTCCGGTGGAGACAAGGACTGTGGAGATTTCGCGACTCATGCAGAGGCGCAAGCCTTCTTTATTTCTCAGGGCGGTCCGGCAAACGACCCCCACAGACTTGACGCAGACCATGATGGAATCGCCTGCGAAACACTACCCTAAAAATGAAAATATAGGGTGAATTTTGCAGCTTGTGGCTTCATTTTGGAAAGAGTATAAGCAAATTATGGATTTCGAGTCTTACGATGAGGGTTATAGAAAAAATCTCGACACACTTTATGGAATGCTAGGATTTTGCAATATTGTGTTATTTGATTCTGTTGCTAAATTCATCCCCCAAAGTTTAGGCCTCATTGAACCGCCTGATTCACAGGAACATCAGCGCAATTGTCATAGTTATACTTTTGGGAAAAATACTTGGTTTGAAGTTAAAAATGTTCACGATGCTATAAAGACAGGAAAACTTATAGAGACAGAAAGCCCGGAGAAGGAAAATGTAATTCTCTATTACAAACGTGCATCTGCGAACCCAATAATTAAACACAGCGGAATTTATTTAGGGAAAGGAAAGGTCAGGTCAAAGTGGGCAAATGGGCCGGTTTTTATTCACGATGTTTTCAATGTTCCATATTCTTATGGAAACATAGTAATTTTTTTTGTGAGAACAGGTGAAGAAATCTAAAATTATTTATAATCTTTCAGTGTCATAAAGTAGCAAATGCGGTTCTGAAAAATACTAACTTTTGGGCGGGAGCGTGAATAATTCTAATCCTTAATGGCGATAAAATGTATTAAAGACTTTATCTTATTTTCTAAATTGTTCAAACTTTTCCCAATAAAAGAAAAAAATAGTAGAAGACATTGCGGCAAGATTAACCAAGGAAGCCTTATCCTTACTCTCCCAGGATTTCTTTAGGTCAGGAAGCTGGGAAAGCCTATCAGGTGCCCATTTTGTAGCGATAGTTAGTCCGGTATATGTTGTGTGTCCACCTTCAGCAATTTGTTCGTCATATAATTCTCTCATCATTGAACCCTTTTGCTTTAAATGTTTTTCAAAATCTTTATCTACCGCGTCCATCATGGTATATATGTTTGGAAGTTTATAATCTTCGGTATTTTGACCTTTATTCCTGATCATTTCTTCCGTTGGGAATCCTCGACCACCCAAACCCATTTTAGCCGCTAACAAAAAGGCCTCCTCTTCTTGACCAGCATTCAATAAAGCTGAAATTCTTAAATAGTAATATCCAAAAGCGGCAACATGCTCCCAATAAGATTTTATAATAGCATAGAACGTATACTCATTCTTTTCTTCCAAACTTGCAATCAGACCCTGAAAGAGAAATTTTCCCCGGATAAACATCAAGTACCCTGTGTGTAAAATAGGTTGCATTCTGTTTTCGTAAGGCCTGGGCATAGCAGAAAATCGTTTTTGTCTTTTGAATCTTTTTTGGTATGTCTTAATTTGCCCCCAGTTTTGTTTATTGGTTATTCTACTTTTCACAGGCCTAAATTATACCAGTTCTAATTCCTAATGGTGGTTAGGGAGTAGATTTGATCTAAGCTCAGGCCGTAGAAATTGTTTATAAGTATTTTGAAGGCTATTGGGATGTTCACAACATTAATGGAAAATGGAGATTATGGGAATCTAAAATTAAAGAAGTCAAAGAGCCAGATTATCTCTGGTTTTATGAGTAATAACTTTTTTTGAATATAGTATTTTGCGTCTGGACTTCAAAGAGTAGTTGCGGTACCTTCTACCCTAACTATGGATAGATACAGCGAATCTTTAAAGACCAAATACACCGGTGAAAACCCTATTATTGAGTACTGTTTGTATGCGCGAAAATCCACAGAGGATGATGAACGGCAAGCCATGTCGATTGACTCCCAAATTAAGGAAATGATGGAAATGGCCGCCAAAGAGGAATTGTATATAAAAGAAGTTCGCCAAGAAAAACATTCGGCTAAGACATCAGGTAAACGACCAGTTTACAATCAACTTCTCAGTGATATTAGAAATGGAATGTTTACAGGAATTCTTACATGGGCGCCGGATAGGTTAAGTAGGAACGCCGGAGATTTAGGGATGCTAGTCGATCTGATGGATCAGAAAAAGATAGTCCACATCAAAACATTTACCCAGGCCTTCTCAAACAGCCCAAGTGACAAGTTTTTGCTGATGATTCTCTGCTCTCAAGCAAAACTTGAGAATGATCAAAAAGGGGTTAATGTTAAGCGAGGAATTAGAGCAAAATGCAACATGGGATGGAGACCCGGAATGCCGCCAATTGGCTACTTTAACCGTGCAATGAATGGAATAAAGGATATTATTCCTGATCCTGAACGTGCACCCTTTATAACAGAGATGTTTGAGAGAGTTGCAAAGAACGGAGATAGCGGACGGACACTAAAGCGGTGGATGGATAGTGCCGGAATGACTACAAGATCCGGGAAAGAAGTCCATCTGAGCAATCTTTACCTAATGCTCAAAAATTCTTTCTATTATGGTGAGTTTGAATATCCGGTTGGAAGTGGCAATTGGTATAAAGGCGCTCATCAACCGTTAACTACCAGAGAGATTTTTGATCAAGTTCAAGAGAAGTTGTTTATCCCATTCAAAAAGGCAAAATGGGGAAGTAAAACATTTGCTTTTAAAGACTTGTTTAAATGTGCATCATGCGGATCACTGGTTATTGGTGAAGATAGATACAGAAAGAGGAAAACTAGAGAGCCTGTTTATCATGTTTATTATCACTGCACGAGACAAAAGAACTATGAATGCCCTGAGCCATATGTTTCTGAAGGTAAATTAATAAAAGAACTTTTAAGGTATATTCAATTTACAGGAACAGCCCATCCTCAAATGGTAAGGCCAACAGAGCAACTTGAAAAATACGTAGCAGAATACGAGAAGGTTAGGAAGGTAATATTGTTAAATCAAGACATCGACCCTGATTACAGACCTCTTGATATATACGAATACTCAAAATATGCATTAAGAAGTGGGACGGTTGACGAAAAAAGGGAGATAATTAAGGCTCTTGGAGGTCTCCTTTACATCCACCAGCAATTCGTTTGCTCCTCTCCTGTCAATTAGCTGCCGGACTACG
>MFOC01000002.1:176845-196163 GCA_001782235.1 Candidatus Levybacteria bacterium RIFCSPHIGHO2_02_FULL_40_18 | reverse complement strand
CTAGGATTCGAACCTAGATAGACAGATCCAGAATCTGTCGTCCTACCATTAGACGATCCGACAGCACCGGCAACAAGCTTTTTAAAAGCGTTGCCTCCATGCCAGCTTTTTACTTTTACTTCACGAACTCTAGCACTTTTAAAGTCATTATACGCTTCCGAATATATTAATTTCCAAGGTCTACCCTTTTTTGTTGAGCGAACGTCTCCTTTATTGTGTTTTTGGATTCGTTCTTCCAATACAATTGATGTTATTCCAACATAATATTTATTCTTATCATTTTTAAGTATATATAGATTCACCATAATTTGGCGGGGCAAGTTAGACGATCCAGCAATGGCAGGGTATATTTTACCCCGCACCATTTTTTTCCGCAACTACTATGTCATATAGTGGTGCGGGGCAGGCTAAATTTTGGGATTAATGAGAGGCTTTCGGGGATTGGTTTGGGGATATTCTTTCTAGGATTAGGTTTTTGACGTCTTCAAAAAAAGGCAGAGAGGAAACAGATTCTTCATTGCCTAGCGCATCTAGAACTTTTTCAATATCCCTAACATAAACTGTAGTCGTTTCGTCAGATGTTCCCTTATGTTCGCGTACTATACTTCCAAGGCGAAATCCAAAATGCTTCTTAAAATCAATATCTATTTGGATAGCCAGAAGCCACCGTTGCTTGTTAAACGTTAGTCTTCCTTCTTTTTCGCTTAGTTTTGCAGCTAGCAATCCTAGTATAAATGGCGCAAATTGTTCCTTGCTCTCGGGAATAGAGGATGATTCCGGTTTTTTAAAAAAACCGAATTCATCTAGGTCAACATATACTTTATACTCTTTGGCACTAACCAGTTCATCCATCTTGTATCTTCCAAGTGTTCTTCTTAGCATTTCCATACCAGAAGCCTTGACTGATTGTGTTGCTATTATCAAATCATTTCTTCCAAAATATCCGGAAGGACGTCTTTGATAGTCGCCGAAGGAGAGACCCATGAAAAATGCCCTCTCATTTTCCGTAAGTTTATGTCGTCTATGTTCTTCGCGCCGCATATTACCCTCCTCCTCAAGAGTGGATTCGATTTGCGGTGAACCCCCATTCCCGGCTGTTATAAGAGGCTTGTCAACTGAAGTTAACTCGGAAGGTGTTTGGCGAAGTCCTGCCCTGATAAGTATGTCATTGATTTCGGCTTCGGGACGATCGAATATGCCGTGCAATTCTGCATCGGTAGGAGCGTGGCCAGTTTGGGAATAGTGGAATCTTGCCCATACCGCAACCACACTATCTCTAGCAGGGAGATGACTTACCCGTAGGGGCTTGTCATAGAGATTATTTCCGCCGTTTTGACCCTTTTCCGGATTTGCCATTCTCCGATATTATCTTATGATTACTCCTAAAGTCAAGAGTGCCGCAATAGTCAATTATGCTGCTGATACCTTGTAAAGATGTTTTGGGTGTGCTATTATCGTAAAACTTCGTGATTAGCTTGATAAGACAACGATTATTAGTTATTGCCCCACACCCCGACGATGAAGTAATTGGTTGTGGCGGTCTCATCCAAAAAATAAAAGAAAACGGAGGAAAAGTGTTCGTACTGTTCTTGACGGTTGGGGATACCAAAGACTTCTCGGAAAAAGGAAAATCAAGCGCGTCCTCCCGCAAAAAAGAAATTGAGCACGTTGCTAAATTCCTAAAATACGATAACTATCATATAGCATTTCCAGGGAATAAGTACCATTTAAAACTCGACAGTTTGGGACAACTTGCTCTAATGAACATGATTGAACGCGAGAGTAAAGTTTCGATTGAAAAAGTTAAACCAACAATAGTCGCTTTTCCTTCGCCTACATCATACAATCAAGATCATCACATGGCGGCATTGGCAGCACATGCAGCGCTTCGTCCGGCCCCAAACTCTTTAAAACACTTTGTTAATATAGTCCTTTCTTATGAGGAGGTTGGAGACCTCTGGAGTCTCTCGGCCAATTTTACGCCCAACCTTCTTATACCATTATCAATTGAAGAACTGGATAAAAAACTCACCGCAATCAAGCTTTATATTACGCAATATAGAAAAGAGCCAAGTACAAGATCTAAAGAGACGATTATGGCGCACAGTAAGCTTTTAGGCTCACTTTGCGGAAATCAATATGCGGAGGGGTTTAAAACTCAAAGGATTTTTTTACAATGAGACTAGCAGGATACCAGCCACAATACTTCCCAAGGTTACATTATTTCAACCGTATTTTAAACTCTGACGTATTTGAAATATCTGACTACGTTCAGTTTGTTCGAAAACACGCTTTTCCACAGCCTGACGGAACAATGAAGCGGGGAAAATCTTTTCAAGCTCATACGGTAATCAAGAATGACCAGGGACCTTTATTTCTTGCAATACCAACTCATGATGAGCTTCTGCCTATAAACAAAACCAAGATTGACTATTCTCAAAATTGGGCAAACAAACATTTGAAGAGTATAGAAGTAGGGTATAGGAAAGCTTTAAATTTCTCAAAACTCTTTCCCGAAATCGAAGAAATCCTTAACCAACAATACCTTAATTTGGGAGATTTAACTGTAGCAACAGTGTTTTGGGGGATTATAAGACTTTTAACTGATGAAAAAATTGCGATGTCGGACGTCTCACCGGAATTTATAGGTACACTACTTAAAAAAAATAAAAATCCGTTTCTTTTAAAAAAAATATTTCTTGCATCTGAAAGCCCACTTCCCCCTCCAAAAAAAGGCGAAGCAAATGATTGGATTATAGCTCTATGCAAACATGCGGGAGCAGATGAGTATTATTATGGGGGAACATCGCATTCTGCCTATATGGATATTGATAAATTAGAGAAAAGCAAAATTAAAGGTGTTGTGCAAAATTGGCAGGCGCCTTCCTATCGCCAACAGTACATGAAAGTAGGATTTCTCCCTAATTTATCCGTAATTGACCTTGTTATGAATGAAAATCTTGCAACAAGACAGGAGCTGATGATTTAGTATGCTTTTAAAATTTCCCTATAATATTTTAAGTCTGATTCTACTTATCGCTTTTGCGATACGTATTTATAATCTCAACTTTAATTCACCTTTTGTTGATGAGGCAGCCTATATTGTAATTGGTCAAAAAATACTTGCGGGACAAATTGAAAATGTGATAGGAGACATTTCCTGGGTCGGTGCCTTTCCGTTTTTTTATCCCTTAATCTCGGGAATAGTTTTTAACCTAGGTGGAATTATTGCGACAAGATTTTTTAATGTAATGCTCGGAACACTTTGCGTAATACTCATTTATACTTTCACAAAGCAGTTGAGATTTTTCAAAAAAGAGAAAAGCAACGAAATCGCAGGACTTATTGCTGCTTCTTTTATGGCAACTGCCGCAATCCCAATTGATGCCAGTAGGGTTGCAATTTACGATGGTTTGTCGTTTACGCTTTTTCTTGGGGGGCTAAACCTATACATAAGAGCATTAAACTCTAAGTCCGAAGTACATTACTTTTTAACGGCAATCGTGTTATTTCTTTCTTTTTTAGCCAAATATATCACTATGATTTTTTTCCCTTTTATTTTTCTTTCATCAAAGCTTAAAGTAAAAATTATCGCTTCTTTATGGTTTCCCCTCCTACTTTTGATGTATTTATATTTCTATAACACTAGAACTTATTTAATGACATATTTTTCAAGCCAGATAGGAGATGAAGCAACAACATATATCGAAGTTATTCAAACATTCGCAAAGTACCTATGGCCTACCTATGTTCTTTCTTTCCTTGGAGGCTTATTCTTATGGAAAACGAAAAAAAAACTTATTTTATCCTTAATTTTCATGTCGCTTGTGCCAATTGCGGTTCATGTCCTTTCAAAAAACAACAATTCCGCACATCAGCACAGCTTTCTTTCAATAATTTTTATTCTGCCTATTGTCGGAGCATTTTTCACTTTGTATATTAACAAATATAAGAAAGTTGGAGCGTTAGTGGCCATTATTCTGTTGATTTTTAATTTTATGTATTCGTGGCCGCAAGTTAAAGACTTAGAAAGCTTTTGGCCCAATTCCTACCGCGCAGTAAACCTAATCGGAGAGAAAACCAAAGCATCGGATATCATTCTTGCCGAAGGAAGCGACACAGTCGCATTGAGTCTTAAAAAAAAGATTCCTTACGAAAATATAGTTGGGCCATTCGCGTTTACCTATAAAGGGCAGGATGAGGCAGTTGCGTACACTCAAGCAATTAAAGACGGGTATTTTCGTTTCGTGGAGCTTGAAAACGTTTATTTTTCAACAGGGATAATTGAGGATATAGAGAAGGCGCTTCTTGGAAAGTATATAAAGATTTTTGATGATGGAAAGATCAGAATCTATGAAAGAAAATGATAAATAGAATCCTTATCATAGTTATTGCCCTAGAAGTTGTCTTGTTTTTAATCTTTCTTTTTAATTTTGCAACAGGGGCTCCCCGGTCTTCACAAAAAGAATTAACTCCTTCCCCCTCTCCGGCAATTTCTGAGATTGAGTTGACCGGTTGGTTTGCGGCATGGGACCAGAATCTTGCCGAGAGTTCACTTCCAAAAGTGATGCAGAAATTTCATACCTTCTCCCCGATGTTATATAGAGTAATGTCCGACGGAAGCCTTGGGAGGCACAATATTCGGAATAGGAATACAATGATTATGTTTGCTCGAAAGTATAATATACCACTCGCGCCAGTGATAACGGATGAAGGTGACTCAGGACGAATTAATAAACTACTTAATGATCCAAACACGCAGGAAAAATTCATTCAAGACTTGATCAACGAGGCGATAGGTGAAAATTTTATGGGATGGAGTATTGATATCGAACAGTTAAATTCCCAAGATAAGCAAGCATTTTCAAGGTTCGTTAAAAATATGTCGCTTGAGCTTCATAAGAACAATCTAAAACTTTTTATTATTGTATTTGCAAGAAAAGAAAAGGAAACTTATGATCCATCTATTGCCCATGACTATGGAACGATTGGAGAATATGCTGATCAGGTGCAACTAATGACTTACAATTTTAACAATGACTCAACTGATCCCGGAGGACAGGCCCCGCTCGAGTGGTATAGAGAGGTATTAACGTATGCAACAAAAACCATCCCGAAGGAAAAGATACTGGTTGGTCTTTCAACTCACGGGTACGATTGGGGGGCAGAGGTTGTAGGACTAACTTACCCAGAAGTCGTGGAGATTATCAAGCAAAAAAAACTAAATCCCACATATAACGTCACGCAATCCTCGCAGATGGTCTCGTACCAAGACACGGATGGACAAAGACATTCCTTATGGTTTGAAGACGCAAAAACAATATATGAAAAAATGAAAATCGCCATGTCAGAATTTGGCATTAATAAATTTGCGTTTTGGAGAATAAGCGCTGAGGATCCTAAAGTTTGGGATATTGTTCCAAATAACTAAATAACTATTTTCTTGCGGCCGGCACCCATCTTCCTGAAGAATGACCAAAAAGACCCTTTTTTATTGATGAAAGTAATATTAACGAGTTGAGAAATTGAAACAAAATAAAGAATGGCCCATAAAGTATAAGTCGATACTTTTTATCGTACAGGCCTACGATAATAGTGATAATATAATCAAAGATAAGCAATATTACAAAGACCTCCAAAGCATATAATGCTCCGCTTGGGAAAAGAAAAGATGTAATGGAATTCCCCGAAACGAAAATAAAATTTAACTTGGAAAGTACGAGGAGAATTAAAGCGATAGGGATTGTTAGAATAAAAATTGAATAGAAGAAAAACTCAAACGTGAATACCGTTAAAGATAACCAAAAAAAAGATGGCCATATTCCCTGTGCCCTTAATGTTTGGTAGAATCCAACATTCCAGCGTTTCACCTGATTCCAGTAATCCGCAAGTGTATTTGGATCTTCGTAAGTGGCACTGATGTTTGGTTCATATGAAATGGTACCTAAATTTTTCTTATGAACTTGAAAAGCAAGATTAAAATCCTCAATCCATACTCCGGGAGTATCAAGTCTCAGTTTCTTAAGAACCGATGTGCGAAAGAGTGCCGCAAATCCGGGAATTACAACATTTACATTTGTATATTTCCATGTTTGTCCGTACATAAAACTCATTTGTAAAATTCTGTAAAGTCTTGTTCTGTAGGCCGATATAAAGTCGGGAATACTAACTTGGGTTTTCTTTCTCCAATAAGGATTTGCATGGGCGGTCAACGCGGCTGTTTCGGGATGATAATACATATATTTTAACGCGCGATTAAGATAATTAGCATCCAATTTCGTATCGGCATCCACAAAAATAACATAATCATAGCTTCTAAGCACATTGAATTTTTTTAGAAGCGTTTTTAACGCTTTCGCCTTGCCGAGCCCTTTTTTATTGATAAGTAGATTACATCGAAGGCTTTTTGCAATTTGCGCTGTCCTATCTGTGGAGCCATCAGAGACAATGTATATCTGCATTGGCGGAACAACTCTTTTTGCAGACTTAATTGCGGTAGCAATTACATCTTCTTCATTATGCGCAGGCAGGCACACTGCGACCCTTTTATGCATCTCTCTAAATACACCTGCAGGGAGCTTTCTTCGTTTTACAAACAAGTTCGTAGTAAGATATCGAAGGATCCCAACCAAGATCCAAAAGATAATGTTAAAACTGAATGGGAAAGCGATCTTCATAGTTGAATGAGCATTATAGGGTGATTAAGAGTTTAAATCAAGAAAGAGCAGGGTCAATTGTTAGCTTGAGGCCTTCGTAGATGCCAACTGTTTGCTGCCATCCCAACGATTTAAGTTTTGAGAGATCCGGGCGGCGGCCTTGATGGTCATGACCCGGTCGAGGTATATGTTTTATTTTACTTTTCGAACCAGTCACAAACAACACAAGCTTTGCAAGTTCGTTTATCGATATTTCAATATCTCCTCCCGCATTGTAGATTTCTCCTTTTTTGCCGCGTTCGGCAATTAATAAAAGTGCATCGATAAGATCGTCCACATAGCAAAAAGTTCTGGTTTGCTTACCATTACCCTCAACAGGGAGAGGGCGATTGGATTTTGCGTTTCGCAAAAAGCGAGAGACAACGCGGGTTTCATTTTTTGAAGTTCCCGGCCCATATGTATTAAAGACACGAATAATCCGCGCGTCTAAATTAAATTTTCGAACATACATTATAATTAAACTTTCTGAAAATCGCTTCCCCTCCTCATATGGACTTCTTGCTCCGACAGGATCAACGTTTCCGGTATAGCTTTCCATTTGAGGAAATTCTTTTGGGTCGCCGTAAATCTCAGAAGAACTCGTAAAAATTAATTTTGCTTGATTTTTTCGCGCCAATTCAAGCACACTTAGAGTTCCGATAGAGCAGGTTCTAAGCATCTCCTCGCCTAGTTTTGTGAGGTTTGGGACGCCGGTTGGGCAAGCAAGATGGTAAATTATTTCGAATTTCGAATTTCGAAGTGCGAAGTGCGAAGTTGTGATGTCTTGTTTGATAAATTTAAAATTCGGATTATTCCTAAATTGTTTGAGATGAGTTCCGTCCGAGGTGATTAAATTGTCGATTACTAAGACCTTATCTCCATTCGAAATCAGCCGTCTGCAAAGGTTGGAACCTATGAATCCCGCGCCTCCTGTTACCACAACGTGGTTCATATGCGAAAAATGTGAGGGGCAGTGTGGTTTTTTAAGATATTTCTCGTATCAAGAATGGGTTTATTATATGAGACAAGAGAATCATAATCAATATTGCTGTGGGAAGTCGCAATTATAATAATGTCTATATCCTGAATAGTCGGTTCGGTAATATCTACAGATTGCTCATCATCAAGGCTTGGAATATAGGGGTCGTGATAAGAAACCTGAACATTGTTCTCTCTTAAAAGTTCCCGTATCTTAAGAGACGGAGATTCTCTTTTGTCCGCCACGTTCTCTTTATAAGATACTCCAATTACAAGCGCTGAATGATTTTGTTTTACTCCGTTAGTGCTTTTAAGGATATCAAGAGTTTTTTTAACAATCTTTTTTGGTTGCTCATCATTAACATTTCCAGCTGCTTCAACAATCCCAAGAGATATGCCTCTTTTTTTTGCATCTGCGAGTAGATAATATGGATCAACCGGGATGCAATGCCCACCTATCCCGGGCCCGGGGTAGTGAGCCATGAAACCAAAAGGTTTAGTCGATGAGGCAGTAATCACTTCCCAAAGATCGATGCCAAGGACATCTGTATAGTTAAGAAGTTCATTTGATAGGCTAATATTGACCAGCCTGAATGTGTTTTCAAGCATCTTTGACATTTCTGCCGCTTCAAGAGATGAAACGGGAACAATTTCTTTGATAAAACATTTATAAAAAGATGAGGTAAGCGAAAGTGCCTCATTGCTTAAGCCGGAAACCACTTTTGGTGTATTGAAAATCGTGTACTTTTTGTTTCCGGGATCAACTCGTTCCGGCGAAAAAGAAACAAAAAACTCATTTTCCTCTCTAAGGCCCGACGTCTTTAATATTGGCAACGCAAAATTTCTTGTCATACCGGGAGCAATAGTGCTCTCTATAATGACCAGCGTACCTTTTTTTAAATATTTTGCAGTATTTATTAAGGAATTCTCAAGCGGTTCAAGATCGGGACTTTTATCTTCATGAATTGGGGTAGGGACGCAAATACAAACAATATCGCATTCGGATAGCTTGTCTATTTCAGTGGTTGCCGTGTAATTTTTAATTTGTGCATCATTTATTTCTTTTGCTCGCGATTCCCTTCTTGTGAAGCCAATTGTTTTAAAACCTCGCGAGGCCGAACCCTGAGCCAGAGCACCTCCAACATAGCCGATCCCAATAATACCCACAATGGCACTTCTTTCTTCAATTTTCTTTGATAAAACCTTTAAATAACTCATTGCACGAAAAAAGGCAATCCCTCGCGGGATTGCCTCCGATTGCGGTCAGCAAGTTGTTCTAACTTGATTGTAGAAGTAAGCCCTTGGTGCTGTCAATATAGCAATAAGGGTCAAACTATGACAACTGCCTATTCGTGCTGCGGGCCATGCGCATGTAGTGAAGATAGTTGTAACCAAAAAACAAAATTAATAAAGTGACAATTCCCGAGGCAATATATGGAGCGCCAATATCAAAGCTTGCTATGATACCTCCAATTAGAGGGCCAAAGACTCGCGCCAACGATCCAAAGCTTTGTGCAACCCCAAGAACTATTCCCTGTTCGTTAGGATTTGACTCAAGTGAAATTAATGATTGCACGTTTACATGTAAGAGGCTAAAGCTAAACGATGAGAGCGGACCGATAATAAGCATAAATAAACCAATAGGAGCAAGGCCGGTAAATACTGTTGAGACGCCAAAAACTAAAAGCGCAATTCGAATTATTTGAGTTTCGTCCCACCGCTTAAGCATTAGCCTGATAAGATAAATCTGGGTTATAAATGAGCCTGCGCCAATTAGGCCAAAATAGTATCCGTTTTGAGCTTCATTCCAGCCAAACCTACTTTGCGCGAATATCGGAAAAATGCCGATGATCAAGGCAAGAGCTAAATTTACGAAAAAGAAGAGAAAAAGCAGAAACGCCATGTTTTTGGGCCTAAGGACTTCCCGCGTTACCCTCAAATTAAAGAACTCTATTTTAATATGTTTTTGGAGGACTCTGTTTGACTCCGGAAGCAATGTATAAATTAACACGGCATTAATCAAAGATAATACTCCGGGAATTATAAACGGAACATTTGGACCAAAAGCTTCCGAGATGACGCCGCCGATAAAAGGACCAAAAATGAACCCAAGACCAAAAGCCGCGCCCATTAAGGCCATTTTTTTTGTTCTTTCATGCGATTTTGAGGTATCAGCAACATAAGCTTGAGCAACGGAGATATTAGAAGACCCAACCCCTGCTATTATTCGAGCTATAAAAAGAAGAAGGAGAGATTGAAAAAAGAACACTAATATGTAAGATGCGGCATTAATTAAAGCTGTTATAATAAGGAGCGGCCTCCTTCCGTATTTATCCGATAGTCTTCCTATAATCGGGGAAAATAAGAACTGGAAAAAAGAGAAGACCGAGATTATTACGCCGACCAAGAAAACATCGCCGCCAATATTTTCAACCAAAATAGGAAGAATTGGGATCACAACCCCAAATCCTAAAAGATCAATAAATACAACCAAAAGTAAAGTTAGAAGTTTGCGGTCGGGCATGGACTTTCTATTTTAGCACACTCCGCAGATTTGACTATGTAGGTTGTTTTAGGTATAGTAGGGCTAAGACGAGGACTTGATCCCGAGGTCTACGTCCTCGCGTCGCAAGGGCGCTGGTACGGGATCTGCGGTCGTACCGCATATTGCGGTACTCCCTTGACATTTTAGCAATTGATTTGTTATACTGCTAACAAAATTTATGATAAATCTTTCAAATAAAAAAAACGAGCAGCTGGTGCCGGTAATACCAATAAGAGACGGGATTGTTTTTCCCCACACAGAATCCATTCTCACTTTTGGGAGGCCCAAGAGCTTGGCGGCTTTAGAATCGGCATTTGCAGGAGAAAGAGTTGTTTGTTTTGTTCTTCAGAAAAACCCCAAACAAAATGATCCCGCCCCGGAAGAACTCTATTCAATGGGTACGGTTTCACATATTGAAAGAATGATAAGGACCGATGGCGAGGTTAATGCCTTAGTACGTGGATTATCGAGAGCAAAAATTTTATCCTATGATGAACGGTCTGGGTATTTCCTTGCAAGAGTCTCGGAGATAGAGGAAAAAATTGATAGTTCTCCCGAAGTTCGCGCCTTATCAAATCACTTGATATCCGAATTTAAGAAAGCTTTAAGCCTTGGAAAACAGGCAGACTTTTTAGTATTTATGAACATAATGTCTGAGGTTTCTGCCGGAGAACTTGCAGATCAGATTGCCTCAACTTTAGATATAAAAGGTTCTGAACGCCAAGAAATCCTTGAAACCATCGACATAAAGAGAAGGCTTGAAAGGGTTTCTGAGTTCTTGTCTCGCGAGGTTAAGGTCTTGGAACTTGAGAGAAAAATAACCAGCAAGACTAACGAGCAGTTTGAAAAGACCGCAAGAGAAGCAATACTTCGCGAGAGAATAAAGACAATTGAGAAAGAGCTTGGGGAAGGCGAAGAGGGGGGAGAAGTAAAGGAGCTTCTTGAGAAAATCAAAGAAGCCAAAATGCCAAAAGACGTTGAAGAAAAGGCAAAAAAAGAGCTTAGAAAATTATCCCAGGCATCGCCTTACAATCCCGAATCAGGATACATAAGAAATTATCTTGAGACATTGGTTGCTCTTCCGTGGAGCATAAAATCCAGGAATAATGTTGACATAAAAGATGCCGAGAGAATTCTTGAGGAGGATCATTACGGCCTTAAAAAGGCAAAAGAGCGAATTGTTGAGTATTTGGCAGTTCATAAACTTGCAGGCAAGATGAAAGGGCCGATTTTGTGTTTTGTTGGGCCGCCCGGAGTTGGAAAAACATCAATAGGTAAGTCTATTGCACGGGCCTTAGGACGCAAATTCGTAAAAGTGTCCCTGGGAGGAATTCGCGACGAGGCAGAGATCCGTGGACATAGGAGAACCTATGTTGGCGCATTGCCCGGCCGCATAATCCAGGGAATCAAAGACGCAGGAACAAAAAACCCCGTATTTATGCTTGATGAAATAGATAAAGTTGGAGCAGATTATCGGGGAGACCCGTCTGCCGCGCTTCTTGAAGCGCTCGATCCTGAACAGAATGATTTTTTCTCTGACCATTACCTTGATGTCCCATTTGGTCTTTCGGACGTAATGTTTATAACGACCGCCAATATTCTTGACACAATTCCTCCGGCTCTTCGTGACCGACTTGAAGTAATTAACTTTGCCGGATATACAGAAGAAGAAAAGTTTAACATCGCTAGCCGCTTCTTGCTAAAAAAACAGCTCCAAGCTCATGGACTCGCGCCTGAAAATGTTGAGCTTCGCGATAATGCTATTCATTATATTATCGAAAGATACACAAGAGAAGCAGGGGTCCGAAATCTTGAGAGAGAACTTGCTTCGATATTCAGAAAAATTGCTAAGGCCGTTGCGGAAAACAAAAAAGAGAAAACGGTAATCACTGCAAAAAACGTCGGGCAATTCTTAGGGCCGGCTAAATTCTCTTCCCTAATTGCTGAAAAAAAGGATGAGGTCGGTATGGCGACCGGACTTTTCGTAACAGGAGCTGGAGGCGGAATTCTCTTTGTGGAAGTTGCCCTTATGCCAGGTAAAGGGAACTTAATCTTAACAGGACAGTTAGGAGACGTAATGAAAGAGTCTTGTCAGGCTGCTATGTCATATATAAGAGCAAGAGCAAAACAGCTCGGACTTCCGGAAAGATTCTACCAAAAAATCGATGTTCACATACACGTTCCAGAAGGCGGAATTCCAAAAGACGGTCCTTCAGCAGGAACAGCTATTACAACCGCGCTTGTCTCAGCCCTCGCTAAAGTCCCTGCGAATCATTTGGTTGGAATGACAGGAGAAGTAACGCTTCGCGGCCGCGTGCTTGAAATTGGGGGAGTCAAAGAAAAGTTAATTGCCGCTCACCGAGCGGGACTTCGGACCGTGATTTTGCCAAAAGACAACAGAAAGGATCTTGAGGATGTGCCAAAAGAGGTTTTAAAGGAGGTCCGTTTTGTCTTTGTAACTCACATGGACGAAGTCCTAAAAGTTGCATTAACTAGGAAAATTTCCGGACTTAAAAAAATAAAGGGCGAACAAATCCCAAGTCAAAACATCATACCTCCAATCCCTATAGCCGCCGATTAGTTCAGTATCCAGTATTGAGTATGAAGTATTAAGTATGATTTCTGTGCTTGCCCTGAGCACTTCGATATAACTCAGTGTGAAGATGTCGAAGGGCTTGCTCTGAGCATAGTCGAAGGGGTAAAATACGGTTATGAAGCAGCAAGACGGAACAGATAAATTCCTTGCAATTTATAACGAGATAGATCATTACATGCGTGGGTTTTTAAACGCGCAAGATTACGTAGATCATGGCGTACTACTTCGCCAGATGTCTGAGAAGAATCGGCTATTTTCAGACTATTATAAAGACCTAAAATTATTTGCAGAACTTCGAAATCTTCTTGTGCATAATCCATACCCGGACCGTGCAAACCCCATCATAATTCCACATGAATATATCACGCAGAAATATGAAGAGATTAAAAATGCAATTATGCGTCCTAAAAAAGCAATTGATATAGCTATAAGAAGAGAATTTATTTATACAACCTCACTTGATGCCAACGCAATTGATGTAATGGCTGAGATGGACGATAAAACCTATACGCACGTTCCCGTCATCGAAGAGGATAAATTAATTGGTGTTTTTTCTGAAAATACACTACTTGCTTATCTTGTAAGTCATCGCGACGCAATAATTTTAAAAGATACAAAAATAGAAGAGTTTAAGGATTTTATTGGGGTGGACAAACACAAGAGCGAATATTTTGAGTTTGTCCCTAGAGATACTTTACTTGCGGACGTTGAACTTTTGTTTCAACAAGGTTTAAAGGCGAGAAAGAGAATTGCAGTCGTTTACATTACGGAAAATGGGAGAAGAGATGAGAAGCTTCTTGGAATGGTTACGGCCTGGGATGTTGCAGGCAAAGTCTAAGCCTCTTTCGGCTTCTCGACTATCAGTGCGTATAGCTCATCTTTAAAGTCTGTAAATAAAGGAGACATAGCGGCGAGAACCCGTTCTCTATCCCCCATTCCCTCAAGGAGCTTACCGGAATCATATTTTCTTCTATACACGTTCATACCTACGAAAGACCAGTATCTTGCAACAAACTTTAGAATTGATGCGTCATTTGGTTTATTTTCTCTTGTTGTCCAAGGAAAAAATACGGCTCTCCCGCCTGGTTTTAGAGTATCTTTTATGTAATCGGCAAAATTGAGATGGCTTCCCGGATCATTAGATTTTCCAGTATCCCAATCTAAGGGAATATCGGAGAAAAGCCAGGGGTAGCCCTCAATACTGCTAATGAACGATATGGAATTTGGCGCAAACGGAGGTCTTAGAGCATCAGCTCTAAAATGATCCCTAAAACTTGCGGTTTGTCCGAAGAAGTTAGAAAAGTCCTTCACCGCTTGAGAAAAGAACTTTCCCGCATCTCTTAGTAATTTATGATGGTCTTCAACATCTAGACTCAAAGCTCGGAAATTTCGGAGATAAGGAAGACATCTTGGGGCAACCCATGTAGCAAGGTTTTGTATAAACAAATCCGCTTCCTTTTCGCCTCTCAATAGTTTAACTTCTTCTTCAAACGTTCGCCACTTAGTTATTTCTCTTATTTTTTCTCCCGGAAAGTCTTTATGATAACTTCTCTCCCTGGTTACAACTCTATTTTTGAATCTGTATAAAAATATGTTGGCCAGTTCTTGTTCGATGTTTTGCGCATCGGACTTGTCGTCTACGTTTGGAGGACTATATAAAGTATCTTGAATTGCTATATGCAGCGTGTTGCGTATCCGGGGTCGCGAAAATGTCTTTAGGAAATTTTTTTTAAACTTCGGATCCAGCTCTGCAATCCATGACGTTTGTCCTGCTTCCGAGCTCATTTCTTCCATAAACTCATCGACAATTTCAACAGAGTGAGTAAAGCAATTATCTCTATGAAGCTCTCTTAGTATCTGTGGCCACATTGGAAAAGCAGAGCAAAGATCTAGCGAGACAAAGTCTCCTTTAGTATTAAGATATGATCGAACAAAATCATTCTGACAGACCAATCTTGCAGTTCTTCCCCACGCGTAAGATATCCCTTCGGTTTTCTGTTGGACTAGAGTATGTCTAAGAAGACGTTCCTCAGGCTCTAAAATTTCGCCAGTATCATCATCCAAAAATGTCCAGTCCCTGCTTCTCCAGAATTGAGGTGGCATTCTTCTATATACTTGATTGAGATTTTCTTTACTCTGCGACATTATAAGATTGGTTTTTCGATAACAAGTGAGACAAGTTTGTCTTCGCCTTCTCTGAAAACGGGCGAACGGTGAACCAAATCGTACTCTCTACTGCTCATATCGCCTCTAAGCTCATCACGTTCAAAGTAAGTTTTCGATATTGCAATTCCTTTTTCTTTCCAGGCAGTTTCAACCGCCTCAAGACTCGCTCTGTTTTCACCTGTCTCAGCCTGCATTGACCAAGGAAAGAAGACTGCTCGTCCTCCCGGTTTGAGAGCACCGAATATCCGCTTGGCTATTTCAACATGCTCTCCGAGTTCAAAGTTGGTGCCGTAAAATGGCCACCCTTCTATGCTAGAAAAGAAAAAGACAGAATTATCAACAAATGGTAAATAACGCATATCTGCCTGGATGTAGTTATTACCAGTCCTACCGCCCCTGAAATATCTTGTATTCCTATATTTTTTAGGAAAACTTTTCTCGGCCTCTTGGGATATAGATTTTAAATCTTTTATATCCAAGCTCACAACACGAAACCCTCTAATATTGCCCACAAGCCTTTCGGTAAAATATTCCACCATGTCGTCAATCAATGCGTCGGCATTTCTCTCGCCCATTATCATTGTCATGTCTTTCTTGAAAGTTGTTTCTTCTTCAACAGAAACCATATATTGCCATGTGCCTTTGTCACTCGGATTATGTCCGGGCGGCTCTGTTTTTACTTCATAGCTTTTTGTGGAAAGTCTAAAACCATAAGCGAGCCTATTACGAATAGTTTCCTCGTCAAGTTCCCTAGAGGATTCCACACACATAAGGCCAAATAACGTGCTCTCCATAAGTTGCCGTGTGAGAGAATCTCTTGGCGTAAGTTCGTTTCTAAGTCTTTTAAGAGTTGAGGCGTCAAGGCCTTGAACTGATGAAAATTGATCTCTTTTATGTGCGCCTTGTAGGTCATCAATAAAAGCGCCCGAGACCCTGCGCATTTCAGTTCGGGTTCTTGTTTTATGTTGGCCCATCATAATTTGCCTGTAGATAGGATAGGAGCAGCATAGGTCTACGAGCAAAAAATCCCCCGTAGTTTCTTGAAGTGTAGTCATTAAGTAAGGCTCGGTAAGAAGCCTTGCGGTTTTACCCCATGCGTAAGCTTGTCCCTCCCCTTCTCGATACAAAGAGATATATCTTTCTCGCTCCGAAAGTTCTTGTGTAGCCATAAATTAGGCCTATATTATAGCACAAATCGCATCAGTTTTGCTCCTGTCTCCGCCGATTAAAAACCCTGAGCGATGTCGAAGGGCTTGCCCTGAGCACTTCGATATAACTCAGTGTGAAGATGTCGAAGGGCTTGCCCTGAGCACTTCGATATAACTCAGTGTGAAGATGTCGAAGGGCTTGCCCTGAGCGGAGTCGAAGGGGTAAAATATGCTGAATACATATGGGAGTAGAGAACGAGAGCAAAATTGTTTCGGGCGTTGGGGAAAGAAAATATCTGCCGGATGGGTGGTCGGTTATTTCGGAAATCCCAAATCCAATAATTGATTCTGGTGTCGTAACAGATGAAGTTGATGAACACGAAGGTAACCATTTGTTAGTGGCTGCAGAGCTTGGTGTGTCCATTATAGAGGGGTCTGTAATCCCCGAGGGTGATTCCCTTGGTCATGTGAAGACAGGCCATTTTAGCGCACCAGTTGCCATGGCAGCACATGCAGACGGAGGCCGAGGGACAGGGCATGATAGGTTGCTTGTTCGTCTCCATGGCGATAATGAAGACTCCGCTGCGGCCGTGGCAAAAGATATCATAAGAAGAAAGCCAAAACACAAGAAAGCATTAGCTATTCTTCTTCACAAGGAAAAAGTTGTAAATGGCTCTCGGGTACATAGCGAACTCGCAAAGGTCGACCAGGGAGAAACAGTAGAAACAACAGTTGTAGACCCAGACGGAAAGCAGCATAAGATAATCACCATGGGAATTCATGAAGGAGACAAAGTAGAAGTGTCAATCAAAGATCTTCTGCCCCTAGCCGCCTAACACATCCCGAGGTGTCAATAGAAAGACACCTCCGAGGTGGGCTGAGTGGAATTTAAAGTACCTTGGTAAAGAGCGATCTTTTATTGACGATGCTGCCGGCAACCATAAACATACCATCTCCCATGTAATGCATTGTTTTAGGATGCTTTGGCGAGCGGGCAACGTGCGCTTTTACAACCTCAAAGATAAAAAAATTATATTCGTCGATAAGTGAATCATCGTAGAGCTTACATTCAAAGTTCGCGTGACATTCACGGATTAGAGGTGCATCAACTTCCTGTGCCTTATCGGGAGTGAGCGAGAATTCCTTAAATTTATCTATTTCATCGCCTGATGAATTGCCTATCCTAATAACAGCATCGATCATGTTAAGCGTAGGCAAATTGATTACACACTCACGGCTTTTACGTATTATATCAAAACTATAATTACCGCCCGCGATTATGCAGCCAACAAGTGAAGGTACAAATTCCATTACCGTATGCCAGCCCATAGTCATAATGTTGGTTTTGTCCTTCCATTTGGATGAAACGAGGACAATAGGGCCAGGCTCTAGGTACCTGCGGATTTTACTTACCGGAAAATCACTTTTGCCTGAATATTTTCTCATATGCCACTTTTTTAATTCTTGTACCCCCGACCGGATTCGAACCGGTGATCTTCTGGATGAGAACCAGATATCCTAAACCGCTAGACGACGGGGGCTTGGCTTTATATTTTACCCTAAATTGAGCTTAAATCTCAACTTCGAAAAGCAGCAATTTTGGCCTATAGTTTTATTGACTTTGAGGGGGTTAAATGGTATAATACCTAGAAGTTGCGGATTAAAGTAATTTATCTGCTTAATTTTGAAATCGTTTTAGTTTAGACCAGTTAAAGATTCTAAAAACTATTGTTTTATTTTTAAGTTTAGATCTTTTCCCCTATTCAACATATATTTCATAAACTAGGCAGTTATATTTCTTTAATTACTTTTAAAGCGAAAGGAGGAAGTTCATGACAAATAAATTATTTATAGGTAGTCTCCCGTATTCTGTTTCTGATGCAGAGCTTCAGGAACATTTTTCTCAAGTTGGTACAGTTCTGTCAGCAAAGATTATTACAGATAGATATTCCGGTCAAAGCAAGGGATTTGGTTTTGTTGAAATGAGCACGCCGCAGGAAGCTCAGGAAGCCATAAACAAACTCAATAATTCTACGCTTTCTGGAAGAACGATCATAGTTAATGAAGCAAAACCTGAGGTAAGAAGAGAAGATAGGGGGTTTGGAAATAGGGACCATAGGACTCAAAGAGGCAACAATCGAAAGTTTCAGTCCAATAGAAGAAGCTGGTAATTAAACCTTTATGACATATATCGATCAACCATGTGAACGTTGTGGTAGCAAAAAGCGTATCTCCAAAACATGGACCGAGAAGCTCGAGACTATGAGAGGTGTTTCTATTCTTGAGATTTCACAAATCATATGTACAAACGAGGCATGCCAGGATTTATTCGATAGGAACAGAGCGGAAGAGTTGGTGAAAATAAACGAGCGAAAACTTGCAAAAGAAGAGCAAGATAAAATTCGGAGAGAAAATGTAGCACGGTCAATAAACGAAAGAAAAAAGGCAAAGAGTGCCTATTGAGAGCATGTGTCTCTTGCAATTATAAAAGGAATTTGTATATAATCTCCGCTATTATGGCAAATAGAGAAACTTCTCCTCTGCCGATCAATAGGGTGTTCAGCTGGTACAATGGAAGAGGTGTTTATTCAGGTTTTATAGATCAAACTGGCGGGAAAATAACAAGAATCGAATTTGAACAGACCGGCCAAAATAACGAATCTTTTATTGTCAGAACAATGAACCTTAGTACTACTATTGAGCGGAGAAGTCCTACTCCCGAAGAGGCCGAAGCATTTGTGAAGGCCGTCGAAAAAAGCGCACCTGGCTTACGAATTCTTCCAAGTCTTAGAGAAACAGTATCAAGATTAGCCACTTCCCAACAAAACGAGTCCCAAATATAATTTTAAAATCGTTCTGTGTTTTGTATAATGATTTATACCAATGAAATCTTTCATCCTTTCTATTGTAATCCCTTCTTATAACGAAATTACGAATCTTCGGAAAGGCACCCTAGATAAGGTAGAGCATTATTTTGAGCGAAAAAAATATAATTATGAGGTGGTTGTTGTGGATGATGGCTCTGATGATGGGAGCTTAGAGTTCGTGCAAGAATTTGTCAAGGAAAATCCAAAGTTTCGAATTGTAGAAAATAATCACACCGGGAAAGCTGGAGCTGTGACCGCAGGAGTGTTGGCGGCAAAAGGTGACTTTATTTTGTTTACGGATATGGATCAGGCAACTCCGATTG
>MFOC01000002.1:0-176835 GCA_001782235.1 Candidatus Levybacteria bacterium RIFCSPHIGHO2_02_FULL_40_18 | reverse complement strand
AGACGCGGCGCGCCGTTCACACGTCAATTGATGGCGGGAGGGATGATTATGCTTCGTTCACTTCTCGTAGGATTTCCTGAAATTCAGGACACCCAATGTGGGTTTAAATTGTTCTCAAAAAAAGCAGCGCGCGATGTTTTTGAAAAGATCCGCGAAATTCATCATGGATTTAAATCAATCCACGGATCATCCGTCACCGCCGGATTCGATATTGAGTTATTATATGTTGGAAAGAAGCTCGGTTATAGAGTAAAAGAAGTACCTGTTGACTGGCTATACGTTGAGACCCGGCGAGTCAGCCCAATTAAGGACTCTATCGAAGGATTGTTTGATTTAATACGAATCAAGAAGAATATTATTAAAGGAGTTTATAACTGAGAATGGTTGTTAGAAAATGGAAATTAGTAATGGAAACTGGAAAATAGAAAATAGTTAAACAATAAACAAAAACCAATTTCCAATTTCTAATATCCATAACCAATATCTCATTTCTTACAACCAATTTCTAACTAGAATGAATAAATTTATCTTTTACGGTTGGATAGCTGCTGCAATAGCATTATTGCTTTATTCCTTTACTCAAGTAGACCTTTCTTTAACGTTGTCCCAGATGTCAATCTGGCAAGGTATCCAAAAGTTTTTCCAGCAAATAGGGTACTTCAATAGACCACTATCAACTGTTTTGTACGTCGCGATTATTGGTTCGATGTTTTTTTTGTATGGCTTAACTCTCTTGGGAGTCAAGAAAAAGGAAATTTCGCAAAAACAACTTTTTCGAATAATAATTGCGATAAGTATTATTTTGTTCTTCTCATACAATGCATTTTCTTATGATCTTTTTAACTACATTTTTGATGCAAAAATAGTAACTCATTATGGACAGAGTCCGTACGAACATAAAGCACTTGATTATCCGGGAGATCCTATGCTTTCATTCATGCATTGGACCCATAGAACATATCCCTATGGCCCAGTATGGTTATTACTTACCGTACCTTTATCTTTTATAGGTTTTGGGTACTTTTTAGTAACGTTCTATTTATTTAAACTATTAATGGTAGGTAGCTTTATATGGTCGGTATATCTGATTAGAAGAATCGCCATAAAGCTAGGGTCGGATCCTAGCTTCAGCGCTGTTGCTTTTGCGCTTAATCCCCTGGTTTTGATCGAGTCTTTGGTTTCGGCACATATAGATATAGTTATGATCGCATTCGGGCTGTTTGGAATTTTAATGTTTCTTGAGAGAAAATTTATAGCTTCACTAATCGGAATTGTAGGTTCGATTTTTATTAAATTTGCAACGGCGTTATTAATTCCGGGAATTATTGCGAAAGTCTTATTTAAGGTCAAAAATGAAACATTTCTCTATATTTTAGTCCTCTCCATGCTTGGTGCGGTGATTCTTTCTACCTTTCGAACGAATTTTCAGCCTTGGTATTTATTGGTTGTACTTCCTTTTTCTGCTTTTGTTCAAAATAAATATTTTGTTATGATTCCTGTTTTTGTCGTGTCAGCAGCAGCGCTTTTTCAATACGTTCCGTTTCTTTATCTTGGCAATTGGAACGATCCAGTGCCTATAATTTTGAACCGGATGATGATTATTTCAGTGGTAATGTCAGCACTCTTAACCCTTTTTTGGAAACTCTCGAAAAGTAAGCTATAATCTTCTTATGGTGTTCATAAAACGATACCTAAATGAGATGCTGCTTTCATTAGGACTTCTGGGAGCATATTTAGCAACCCGTCTCTATAACATAATGTCTCTTCCCATGTTTACCGATGAGGCAATCTATACGCGATGGGCCCAAATTGCTCGATATGATGCTTCATGGCGGTTTATTTCGCTAACAGACGGAAAGCAACCTTCCTTTGTTTGGCTTGACATGATTATTATGCGGTTCGTGAACGATCCATTACTTGCAGGGAGATTGCTTTCAGTCTTAGCAGGTATTGTTGCTCTTGTCGGTATTTATTTTTTGGCCTCGGAAATATTCAAGAATAAACGAATCGGCTATATTGCAGCGGTTATTTATATTATTTATCCTTTTTCGCTCGTTTATGATAGGATGGCGCTTTACGAATCTTTGGTTTCAGCCGTAACCATTTGGGCATTGTACCTTGAAATTCTACTTATTCGCTTGCGAAGACTAGACGTTGCACTAATTCTTGGAATGGTTGCAGGCTTTGGGGTTTTAACTAAATCCTCCGCGTTTTTTGCGATCTATCTGCTTCCTTTTTCTATTCTCCTGTTTAATTTCAAGCAAAAGAATTGGAAACAAGAGCTGTTAAAATGGGCAGCTCTAGCAGGCTTGTCGGCTATCATGGCATATGGATTTTATTCGATATTAAGGCTATCGCCCTTCTTCCATATTATTGCCGAGAAAACAACAATTTTTGTTTATCCTTTACGCGACTGGCTTTCTCACCCGTTCGAATTTTTTGTAGGAAACCTTAACGGTATTACTGATTGGTTTATTGCCTATACAACAATTCCGACTTTTATTCTGATTTTAATTTCGTTTTTTCTTGGTGATAAAAAAGTTTTGCGCGAGAAGTTATTCCTTTTTTCTTGGTTTATAATTCCATTTGTTCTACTGGCACTTTTTGGACGAGTTCTATATCCGAGATTCATTCTTTTTATGATAATGCCGCTTCTCGTTTTGGTGGCTTTCTCTTTAAACTTTATTCTTGATTCGGTAAAGACGAAATTATTAAAAGCTGGTGTCTTTCTTGCCTTTGTGATATTTATGCTTCGCTCGGATTTTTTTATCCTCACAGACTTTGCGAATGCTTCCATTTCGCGTTCTGACACAGACCAATTCATGAACGAGTGGCCGGCAGGAGGAGGGATATCTGAGGTGATTTCAATACTTTCAACTTATGCAAAAACACAAAAGATATATGTTGCAAGCGGTGGAACATTCGGTTCACTGCCAACGTACGCAATGGAAATCTATCTTGATGAAAATAAAAATATTGAAAAAAGAGGCATCTTTCCGGTTCCCGAGGATATTCCAAAAGATCTTTTAGAGCGCGCAAAAACCATGCCCGTATATGTATTTATGTCAAACCAAAAAGAATTTGAGAATAACCTAAAAAGTTGGCCAATCAAATTGATTGTTGAGTACAAAAAAGGGGAGGGCGATGCCTACACGCGTCTTTATGAAGTTATTCCAAGCAATTAAAAAACCCTTCGAGTTCGGTTCGACTTCGCTCACCGCAAGCACTCAAGGCAAGCAAGGAATCTTTCTTCTTTTAATACTTCTAATAATCCTTGCCTTTTTTAATAAGTCGATAATTTCAGGTTTAATTCCATACCCCGGAGACCTTATTGTTGCAAATTACGAGCCATACAAATCATATTCGGCTGTTGTCCCACATAAAGCTCAGGGGCCGGATGTTGCGAAAGAGCTTATCCCTTGGAAACATTTCGTAATCGAGAGTTTAAAAAATGGACAGATTCCCTTTTGGAATCCCCATAATTTTTCAGGCAATCCTTTGGTGGCGAACTTTCAGAGCGGAGTGTTTTATCCGGCAAATCTTTTATTCTTTTTATTTAATTTCCAGAATGCCTGGACAATTTACATAATCTCATCTTCGATTTTGTCTTCGATTTTTATGTATCTATTTTTGCGAAGGCTCAAGTTGACTTCTCTAGCAAGTATTCTTGGATCTATCTCATACACATTCTCACTTTACATGACGGTTTGGGTCGAGTATGGAAATATCGGGCATACGCTTCTGTGGCTTCCTCTTGTTTTATTTTTTGTTGATCGAATTTTGGAGAAGGTGAGTTATCGCGATTTCCTTGGCTTGGTAGTCTCGATGCTTTTATCGATTTTGGCAGGGTATATACAAGGAGCATTTTACATAATCCTTTTTGCTTTAATTTATTTCTTTGGGAAGGCATATTCGAGTAAAAAAATATCAATAATCAAATCTATAATTTTTATATTAGGATTGGCTTTCCCCGTTATTTTATCCTTATTTCAACTTTTGCCCACCCTTGAACTGTTTAGTTACTCTACAAGAGGCAGCTATTCTATTGAGCAAATCGGTCGGCTTTTAAATCCGGTTTGGTACGCAATTACGGTTGTTGCGCCTGATTTTTTTGGCAATCCCGCAACGCGGAATTATTGGTTCGACGGGACTTACATTGAAAGGGTTTCTTATTTTGGTTTAATTCCTTTCGTTTTTGCAATTTTTGCAATTCTTTCCTTGTTTAAAAAAACGGAAGTTAAAATTTTTTCTATACTCTTTATTTCGACAATATTACTTGCTACAGATTTATTAATTACAAAATTTTTCTATCTTCTTCCTATTCCCGTAATAACAACAACCGTTCCGACAAGAATGCTTTCGCTTTTTGCATTCTCGGGAAGTGTTCTTGCCGCTTTTGGATTCGACCATTTTATAGGAGGCAAGAGTAAAAAATTGACCCTTTTAATAAGCGGAATAATTTTAATTTCTTTATCAGTGATATTTATAGTCATGCGGCAAAATACTGTTGCCCAGAGGAATCTTATTCTTCCGATCGGATCGATTCTCGCTTTTATGATCTTAACATTTGCTTATCTTCGAATTCGAATTCAGAAAAAATTGCCCATTTTTACCCAGCACCAAGTTGGTGCTGGGTTTACAGCGCTTATCCTTGTCATGGTATTTTTCGATTTATACTATTATTTCCAGAAGATAACGCCTTTCTCGCCAAAAGAATATATGTATCCTGAGACTCCGGTTGTTAAATTCCTTAAGGAAAATGCCGGAATGAACCGTTTCTGGGGTTATGGATCGGCGTATGTTGAAAGTAATTTCCAAACTTTTGACGAAACCTTTTCGCCGGAAGGCAACGACCCTCTTCATATAATAGAGTATACGGAGTTACTTTCCGCAAGCAAAACCGGGCGGATACCTGAAATTTTACCTCGCCCGGACGCAAATGTTGCGCCTGGGTTCGGCAAAGATGATCTTGCGAACAATCCATATCGGCAAAAAATTTTAAACATTTTGGGTGTCAAGTATATTCTGAACAAGGACGAAACGATAAACGGAGACTTTAATCCTGATTATGTGACATTTCCAGAAGATCGATACAGACTAGTATGGCAAAATGGGTTTTGGCAGGCGTATGAGAATTTAACAATAATGCCGAGGTATTTCATCACGAACAAATATGTTGTAGTCGAAAACAACAATCGCGCATTAAGAACATTGTTCGATCCCGAATTCAACGAGCAGGACACATTGATTTTGTACGAAGATCCCAAAATTAAGTCTTCCGAGTTAAATTCGAATGTTGCTTTGCTTGAATATTCAGCGAACAAAGTAGTCCTTAATACAAACTCGAATGGCGATGGGCTACTTTATCTTTCAGATAATTATTATCCGGGCTGGCGTGCATACACAGATGGTTCGGAAACAAAAATTTTTAAAGCAAATTATGCATTTAGAGCTGTTATTGTTCCTTCCGGCGAACACAGGGTAGTCTTTGAGTTTAAGCCTAAAAGCTTTTATTATGGATTATATGCCGCTTTCGCGGCAATTGCTCCATTGTTATACTGTTCGATTGTTATAAAAAAGAGGTATGGTTAACTTATTCGATTCTTATAAAAAATATTGGCCGGTACTGATTTTGGGTTTGTTAATAATTCCTTCGATTTGGTTTTTGCTTTTGCCGGGATTTTTTGAGAGTGACGATGGAGAGTGGATGGTCATTAGATTCTCGGCATTCTATCAAGCTTTTGCCGACGGGCAGTTCCCTGTTCGCTTTTTAGGCCGCCTAAATCACGGATACGGATATCCCGTCTCAAATTTTTTATATCCAGGCTTTATGTATTTTGCGGTACCAATTCATGTCTTGGGTCTGAATTTTGTTAATGCAATTAAGGCAATTCTAATTTTCTCAATGGCAGGAACGGCCGTTTTTGCTTATTTTTGGCTGTCGAGGATTTTTGATAAATTTTCGGCAGCCATCGGTTCGCTTGTTTTAACTTATACGCCCTATCATCTCTTCGATCTATACAAAAGAGGATCGGTTGGAGAATTGTTTGCTTTTGTTTGGGTTTCTTTTACGCTTCTCGCGATCGAACAAAAGAATATTTTCTTTATTTCAATTGGGGTGTTTCTGCTTGCAATCTCGCATAATACGATTTTTTTGCTCTTTGCACCTTTATTGTTCGCATATTCACTGATTCGAAAAACCTTAAATTTTAAAGATACGGCGATAAGTTTTGTGTTCGGAATTCTAATGTCATCATTTTTTACGATCCCCGCGCTTTACGAACTCCAGTTCACAAATTTTGCCGCGACAAAAATCTCCAATCTATCTGAATATTTTGTTGGTTTTAACTTGATAGGACTATCAAGCGTTTTTATCATGGCGCTGTCCTTACTCGTCTTTTTAAAATTCAAAAGGAAAGATTCTTTGTTCGTTTTATTTTTCTTTATATCCGTCGCAAGTATTCTACTGTCACAAAACGCGAGTGAGCCCATTTGGAATATCTTACCATCGCAACTTGTCCAATTTCCTTTTCGGCTTCTTTCCTATTTAATATTCGGCGCCGGATTTTTGGCTGCCTTTGCGGCGTTTTATTTAAAAAAACAAAAATTAATTACATCGGGCTTTATCTTGGCGCTGCTTGTTTTTTCTTCCTATAATTATATTGTTCCCGAAAAACGAGTGTTTAAAGATGATTCTTTTTATTTTACTAATGAAGCCACAACAACCGTTCAAGACGAGTATATGCCAAAGTGGGTGAAAGAAGAGCCGGTAGAAAGATACAAAGAAAAAGTTCAAATAGTTAGAGGTGGGGGGGAAATAAAAAATCTTATTTATAATGATTCGAAAAATATAACATTCGATGTAGAAACGGATGATAATTCGAATATTAGAATAAATACAATTTATTATCCGGGCTTTGGCGCGACTATCAATGGAAAAGAAAGTAGAATATCATATGATAATCCCAATGGCGTTATGGAGCTTGAGGTTGGTCCCGGTGAAAATAAAATCGAAGCAACATTCGGGGAAAGCCCGATTCGGTTGGTATCGGATCTCATTTCGCTTGTTTCTTTTGTGGGACTTTTAGGGTGGACCATTCGGCGCAGAAACAAAAATGATTGAACAACTCAAAAAAAATTGGCATCTTGTCCTTTACTTTTTTCTTGCGATATTTTCAATATCTCCATTGTTGTCGCCGGGATTTTTCCCAATGCATGACGATACGCAGGTTGCAAGGGTTTTTGAAATGGGAAAATCTTTGTCTCATGGAATGTTTCCTGTCCGGTGGGTGGAGGACTTAGGATATGGATATGGATATCCGATTTTTAATTTCTATTCTGTGCTTCCTTATTATATAGGGGGTATTATAACGTCTTTAGGCGTTACTGCTCTTGATTCTACAAAAATTATATTCACGATTGCATTGATTGGCTCCGGGGTTTCGATGTTTTTTCTAGCTAAAGAATTTTTTGGCAAGTTAGCCGGACTTGTTTCGGCTGTTATTTATCTATATTTTCCTTATCATGCGATCAACGTTTATGTCAGGGGAGACCTTGCGGAATTATCAGCCTATGCTTTTCTTCCTTTCGCTTTTCTTAGCCTGTTTAAAATCCACAAATCAGGTGCTTTCTTAAAAAAGTATGTTGTTTTAGGTTCTTTATCCATTGCCGCGGTAATTCTTTCGCACAACTTATCGGCGTTTATGCTTTTCATATTTATTGGAATTTTCATTTTGGCATCTCTGGCCTTTAATAAAGGCAGAAAAATTTTGTTATTGCCATATGCTTTGATTCTGATTTTTGCATTTCTATTCTCTGCATTTTATACGCTTCCCGCGATTTTTGAGATGAAATATACAAATATCGCATCAATTATTGGGGGAAGTTCTTACTTTGGCGACCACTTTGTCTGCATAAATCAACTTTGGGATAGCCCCTGGGGATTTGGAGGATCTGCCCCAACCTGCGTTGATGGAATGAGTTTTAAATTGGGAAAGCTGAATGTTTTACTTTTCGGTATCTCTCTTCTGTTGTTTATTATTAACTTCAAAAAACTTAAAGATAAATTATTGACGGTTTCATTTATATTCGCGGGCCTCGTGTTTTCTATTTTTATGACGTTATCGTATTCGTCAATTTTATGGGGGCTTCCTTTTATGGATTTTCTTCAGTTTCCATGGAGATTCCTTAGTTTTTCGGGATTATTTTTAGCCCTGATTTTAGGTTATCTTGTCTGGCAGGTTAAATCCAGCACCAATTTGGTGCTGGATAAAAATCTTCTTGGCGACAGAATCTTTTATATTACTGCATTTATAATTATTCTGTTGACTTTGTTTTATAACGTCCGGCTTTTTGAGCCTAAAACCATACATGATAGACAAAGTTCCTACTACACGAATGAAGCCTACCTTAAATGGACGGTTTCAAGAATTTCCGACGAATATCTGCCGAGAAACTTTACGACTCCTTCGTCCCAAGCAAGCTTAAGAGAAACACCATTCGATATTATTAAGGGAAGCGGGAATCTCGTGATTTTGCTTAATAAAACTTCGGAGAATAGGGCAAAAGTTAATCTATCGGAAGAAGGAACCGTAAGGGCAAACATTGCATACTTTCCTGCCTGGAAAGTGTACATTAATGGTCGTGAATCTTCTTACATAATAAAGGATAACGGTTTTTATATAAATTTACCAAAGGGGGAGCATACATTAACAACAAAATTTGTCCAAACTCCTGTTGAAAAAATTAGCAACCTGCTTTCGTTAATTGGTCTTTTAGGCATAATTATTGTTATAATTCCTTATGGTAAGAAAACGCGGTTGTCATCCTGAGCTTAAGCGAAGGATCTTGCTCTAAAGGCCTTTATAAAAGATTCTTCACATTCGTTCAGAATGACATTAAGATACTTATGGTAAGAAAGCTTCCTGAGCTGTCTGTCTTTTTCCCTTTTTGGAACGAGGAAGAGAATATAGAGGAGGTTATTTCTCGTGCTATTTCTGTTGCACCCAAAGTTGCCGACAAATGGGAGGTTATTATGGTTGACGACGGTTCGTCCGATAAAACTCTTGATAAGGCTAATGATTTGGCTTCAAAAAACCAAAACTTGCGTGTTGTTTCTCTCCATCCAAACAGAGGTTATGGGGCGGCTCTAAAAGCGGGTTTTGAAAATTCTCGCTATGATTGTATTGTATTCACGGACGGTGATCTCCAGTTTGATTTTTCGGAAGTTGATAAATTTGTTGAAGAAATAAAGAATGCCGACATAGTGATCGGATATAGGAAGAAAAGGCGAGACAGGAATCTTTTCAAGCGCCTGCTCCTTATGAATCTTTTAAAAATAGGAGACTTTACTTTATTTGGATTCACATTTCGGGATATAGATTGCGGCTTTAAGATGTTTCGCAAAAGCGCCATTGAGACGATTTCTCCGTTGCGCTCGGAAGGCGCAATAATCACAACAGAAATTCTTGCCAAAGCCATAAGAAAAAAACTTCGAATAAAAGAAGTTGGGGTAGAGCATTATATACGTCAGCATGGAGTTCAAACCGGCGCAAACATCCCGGTAATTGTTCGGGCTGTTCTTGAGAGTCTGACTCTTTGGATGGATATACGAAACAAGCGGTTCTGAAGCAAAGGAAAGTAGAGAATAGTTGGTAGAAAATAGAAATTAGTAATGGAAAATAGAGAATAGAAAATAGTATAAAATAGTACCAATTTCCACTTTCTAATTTCCGAACCATTTTCTAATTTCTAATAACCAATTTCTATATAAATATGGAAGACTTTGATTTAGATACTGTTGCTAGAAAATCCGTTAAAGGGATATTCGCCCTTACCTCCCGGACTTTTTTCATCCAGATTTTAGGCGTTATTGCATCTTTTGTCTTAACAATCTATCTTTCGCCCGAAAGTTTTGGAGTGTTTTTTGTTGTTTCATCCATTGTTGTTTTCCTTAACTATTTTCAGGACATAGGCTTGGCAGCAGCACTTATTCAGAAAAAAGATGAGGTCACGCAAGAGGAACTTCGCTCAACATTTACTCTGCAGCAAATCTTGGTCCTGGCAATAATTACTCCAGCTCTTTTATTCTCAGGGCAAATAGCATCTTTTTACAAACTTAATAATGATGGCTATGTTTTATTCCTGGCGCTTATTGTTTCCTTTTTCTTGGCATCCTTAAGAACAATTCCTACAGTAATAATGGAGAGAAAACTTGCCTTTGGTAAGCTTGTGATACCACAGATTGCAGAAAATGTAGCGTACAATTCTGCCCTAATAGTATTTTCCATTCTGGGTTTTGGCTTGACAACTTTTACAATCGCGGTTCTTTCAAGGGGGATTGTCGGCCTCATCCTAACCTATCTTGTGCAAAGCTGGCCAATCGGCATTTCGTTCAGGTTTTCTGCAATTAAGCAACTGATAAACTTCGGCCTTCCTTTTCAGGCAAACACCTTGCTTGCGCTGGTCAAGGACGATCTTCTTATAGTTTATGTTGGTAAAATCCTTCCTTTTAGTCAAGTAGGATATATCGGTTTTGCTCAAAAGTGGGCGTTTTTGCCCTTAAGACTTGTTATGGATAACGTAATAAAAGTAACCTTTCCTTCCTATAGCCGGCTCCAACATAATCCTGCGGCGCTAAAGCTCGCAATAGAAAAATCCTTATTTTTAATTTCTTTTTTCATATTTCCAACCGCGGTTTTTATTATCCAATATTCGGAATTTTTAATTGATCTTATTCCCAAGTACTCCAAGTGGGAGCCGGCTATTCTTTCTCTTTCATTCTTTGCTTTGAATACAATCTTCTCGTCTATCTCAACTCCTCTGACGAATTTTTTAAACGCAATCGGAAAAGTAAAAATTACTTTGTATTTCATGGTTTTTTGGACGGCTCTCACCTGGGTTTTAACGCCGCTATCAATATTCACATTCGGCTTTAACGGATTTGCCGCGTCTTCCTTTATAATCTCGGTAAGCTCTGTTTTAGTTTATCTTATTGCAAAAAGATATGTCAGTTTTTCCTTTACCAAGCCTGTTTTCCGCCAATTCGCGGCCAGCTTTATAATGCTTACTTTCATTTACTTAACCCGCCAAATGATAGATTCCTTTCCGACACTGTTTTTAAATATGTTTATTGCAGGAATTATCTACTTGGGGGTGCTCTATTTAATGGCGGGAAGCGAGCTTGTAAAAACATTGAGATTTATTATGATTAGTGTAAGGAGTAAGGGTTAGATCATAGATTATAGATATGGGTAAGTTGTCTGTTGTAATATCGGCTTATAATGAAGAGAAAAATATTAAGGATTGCATAGATTCGCTTCGCGATTTGGCGGATGAGATCATTGTGGTTGACAATTCGTCCACGGATAAAACCGCCGAAATTGCAAAAAAATTGGGTGCTAACATTTTTACACAAGAGAATGATCCTTCAAGAATTGATCTTCAGAAAAACTTTGGCTTCTCAAAAGCCACTTGTGACTGGATCCTCTCGCTCGACGCCGACGAAAGGGTTACCCCCGAACTAACAAGCGAAATCAAATCCAACATCCAACATCCAACATCCAACATCCAAGGATACGAGATTCCCAGAAAAAATATCATCTTTGGTAAATGGATAGAGCATACGGGCTGGTATCCGGACTATCAATTGAGACTTTTTAAGAAAGGCAAAGGAAAGTACGTATCCAAGAAAGTTCATGAACCAATCGTTGTCGAAGGAAAAATAGAAAGGCTTTTGTCTCCAATTCATCACGAGAATTATCAGTCCATAAACCAATTCTTAAACAGAATGGTAGCCTACACGGATTCTGAGGCCGAGGCGCTTCTTGCGGGAGGATACGAATTTAATTACATAGACGCAATTAGAATGCCTTTTCAAGAATTTTTAAGGCGTTTTTTTACTCATGAAGGATACAAAGACGGGCTTCACGGTTTGATACTCTCGCTTCTAATGGGGTTTTACCATTTTGTTATTTTCCTGAAGGTTTGGGAAAAGAATAAGTTTACTAAGCAAGATAAAATTCTTGACGATTTCAATAACGAAGCAAAAAAGATGAAACGGGAGATCTCTTTTTGGATCAAAGATGCGCAGAAGAATGAGACAAAAAATCCGGTTAAAAAAACTATTCTTCGGATATCTCAAAAAATATGACTAAAATTTTTGTAATAATTCTTAATTTCAACGGAGCACATAATACACTTGAATGTCTTAAGTCCCTTGAAAAACTTGATATTCCAAAAAACGTAGCTATCGAACCCCTTGTTGTTGATAACTCGTCAACCGATGATTCCGTAAGGGAAATAAAAAAAGAATTTCCTAAAATTACACTGGTTGGAAACCAAACAAACATTGGATTTACCGGCGGCAACAATGAGGGAATAAGATATTCATTAAAAAACGGAGCAGATTTTACAATACTCTTAAATAACGATACAATCGTCCATCCCGACCTAATTAAAAACCTCCTGAACTCATTCACCCGTGATACTCGTGATACCCTTGATACCCTTCTCATCGGCGGGGCAGTGCCAAAAATTTATTTTGAAAAAGGTTATGAATTTCACAAAGATAGCTATAAGGAATCTGAGCGTGGGAAAGTAATTTGGTATGCGGGAGGGCAGATGGACTGGGATAATTTAATCGGGGGAAATATAGGAGTGGATGAGGTTGATCGCGGTCAATTCAACACTAGAATGGAGACAGAATTGGCAACAGGATGTTGTTTTATGCTTAGAGCAGATCTGCTTCAAAAAGTAGGATTGTTCGACGATCGTTATTATCTTTATTACGAAGATGCGGACCTCTCGGAAAGAATAAAACGGGCCGGTTTTAAAATTATTTATGAACCAAAGGCAATTCTCTGGCACAAAGTCGCAGAATCGTCAGGTGGGTCAGGATCCGACCTTCAAGATTATTATATAACTCGAAATCGCCTCTTGTTTGGCATGACCTACGCGCCAATCAGAACAAAACTTGCGTTATTTCGAGAAAGTTTTAATTTACTTCGAAACGGCCGAAAGTGGCAAAAAAGAGGAGTTCTAGATTTTTACCTTCGGAAATTTGGTCGAGGCAGTTTCCCAATATAAGCCGCAAAAAAACCCCTTGCGGGGTCTTCCTGCCGAAAATCTATTGCTAGATTCTCTACCCTTAACACTTGCGTATTAAAGGTAAAAAGTATTATACATTGCATTACAACCTATTGTCAATAGGTCAAATCTATATCAAAGCACTACCAAAATTCCCATTGTGTTAGAATTGGCTATGGATAGGGCGAGGTTTGAAGAGATAGTAAATGAAGGAATAGAATCAATTCCTTCCGAATTTCTCGATAAATTAGATAACGTTGCGATTGTAATAGAGGACGAGCCCACCGAGCAACAAATAAGAAAACTAAAACTTCATCGCGGGATTACTCTTTTCGGCCTATATGAAGGAGTAGCGCAGGATAGACGCGGAAGTCACTATTCCGGAGTGCTGCCTGATAAGATAACAATTTTTCAAAACCCGATTCTGAGAGCATCAAGAGATGAAGAGGACATGAAGGAAATTGTTAAATTAACGGTTTGGCATGAAATCGCCCACCATTTCGGAATGGATGAGGCCCAAGTCCGCGCAGCCGAGGCCCGCCGCCGCCAAAAAGTAGTATAATACAGCACTATGTTAAGGGAAAGACTTAGGCTTGCCCGTGAGAGGTTTGCCATTTTCAAAGACAGACAAGCCGAGTATAAAAGATTTTATAGATATTTTCCGGAATACAAAATTAATGGTGTTTTGACTCCGCCGGGAGTCGAAATTCACCCCATGGAAAAAGGCGTGATCGCCGCTGACATAAGTCTTCCCGCGAAACGAAAAATTGCGGAGGGTAAACCTTTAAGCGATACAGAAAAACGAAAGATAAAGGAAGCGGCATGGTTGACTACAATAGACGGAAAGTATGAGGTTAAACAGACCCATGAAGGTCTTAGTATTACAGTTTCGGTTGAGACTCCTGGTACCCTTTCCTATCTGATGTCAAACGTTCCAGATATGGGCGCATTTATTGCTTGTAGATATCACCGGCAAATAAGGTATCCGGGTACCACAAATATTAGAAAAGCGGGGGAAAATCTGATTTATACATTCCCTCAGATACAAGATGTTCCGGAAGAGCTTTACAAATTGTATATATACACAAGACCGATAGATGATGCAAAACTTGATCCTCGATATGTGAGGCTGTATTTGCATTTATACCAACCTGATCAAAAATCCTCCCCCAACCCCTTAACTCTTTAAACCCCTGGCTGGCAGATTTAGGGAAAAGGGAGTATAATCCGTCTAGTATGGCGCCTGAGGCAAATATTTCATTTGAGAAAGAGCCTTCTTTAAATGAAAAGGAGTATAAGCGTAGCAGGGGAGCGACGAAGTTTTACGGGCTGGTGGATTTTTGGAATAAAATGCAGTCCGAATACCCTGATGCTTTGCTTTTAATAACAAGACCGCAAGACGGAAATTATTATGCGTCTTCTGTTTGCTGGGATTTCAATGAAGACAGAACAGAAGCAAGCGAAATAAAATTTTACTTCTCATTTCGAGAAGGTAAAGAAAAGCATTTTTTTACGCGCTATAATACTGCTTACGACTACGTTGGTTGCAAGGCAAAGATTCTTTCAGCAGATTCCTCGGAATTCAATTTGTTTTATCCCTTTAGACCACCTGCCGCCGATTCGGCTAGAGATACTGCTTTTCAGGAAAAACTTGAAGAAGACCAAAAAAAGTTCTCCGAAGCGCTTGAACGGGCAGTTTTAAACCCCAAAAGAACAAGTGATTTTTCCTCTGATAGACTTATTGCAACTTTCGACCCTGCAGAATATCTACTTAGACAAAGAATGTCAAGCGCTGCAAGGACAGATTACGGTCTTCCTGACTTCGCTAATTTGACCTACGGTCAGATAATGTATAGATTAGGAAGATTGACGGCCGAAAGGCTTGGCGCACTGTCTCTGATTGAAGCAATAGGAGACAACGAAAAAAGTACCGAACTTGTATATTCTTCTGAAAAATTTGGAGACCGTTTTGCTGCCGCCGTCCGATGGGAAATAGGCGAGTATAGAGAGGTTGCGGCGAAGGAAGTAATGGTTGCAATAGAAGTTGCAGATGGAACGGCAAAAGCTGTTAAGAGTGGAGATATTAAGGGTCAAGTTGCGAAAGTTACAATCAGAGGGTCAAAACAGCAGGTGTTTAATGTGCCTATTCCGATGGTAGGCGAGTTAGACCGAGGATTTCTAGAGACATTAGTAAAGTCAAGGCGAAAAATTCTCGAAGGGTTAATAGCTGCGAGTAAGAATCCATTTAATGCGCAAACCATTACTCCGCGAAGCATAGCATCCTCTATCAGAGTTTTAGATTCAAGAAGCAATAATACCATAACGAGAATTGGAAACAGAGGGCAAAGGACAAGCGATTATTCAAATCAGAGGCGGATTGATGAGGCCCGAATGGCAGTTCAAAGTGCAGTACTTGAAGAGGAGGATTGGGATACTCGAAATGACTTTGATGACACAATAGATCAGGAGCATGCGCACGGGGAGATCCATTATGATGAAGGTATTGCCACAGATGACGACGGTTGTGACGTGTATGCAGGAGAATAGTCCCTTTAACCCCTAAAACCCGCCTTATCTAGAGTTCTCTAATTGGCGGATTGAAGAGTTTACCCTGAAAAATTCGTATCCACCGAAGGATAGTTTTTTCACGGGAAAAGCAGTATAATATGGCGACAATTATGGAATTGCAAAATAATGTGCCCAAACTGGTCGTGGCAGGTGTTTTATTTGTTTTAGTTCTGATTTTATTTTTAACCTCTTTTGCAATCGTTCGGGCCGGAAGTGTAGGAGTTATAACAAGACTTGGAGCGGTGAATAGAGTAGTCAATCCCGGACTTAATTTAAAATTTCCGATAGTTGAAGGGATTACGATTATGGAAACGAGGACCCAGAAGGATCAGGTTGACGCACAGGCCGCTTCAAAGGATTTGCAGGAAGTAAAGTCAACAATTGCTCTCAATTATCACTTAAGAGCGGAAAAAGCGGTTGAGGTTTATCAGAATATCGGGCCGGAATATAAATTCAGAATTATTGACCCAGCAATTCAGGAAGCATTTAAAGCAACAACCGCCAAATTTACCGCGGCGGAATTGATTACAAAAAGAGAGGCCGTTAAAAAAGAAGCGTTTGAACATTTAAAGGACAGATTAAATAGGTTTAATGTAATCGTTGATGATTTCAATATTGTTAATTTCCAGTTTTCAGACGACTTCAATCACGCAATTGAGCAGAAACAGGTAGCTCAGCAAAATCTTGAAAGAGCCAAAATTGAGGCCGAAACTGCGATAACCCAAGCTCAGGGTCAAGCAGATGCCCAGTTGATTTTAAGAAATAACGGAAGTTTAACTCCCGAATATCTTCAATTCCTGGCAGTTCAAAAGTGGGACGGTAAACTCCCCAACGCAACAAGCGGAACCCCATTCATCCAAATCCCCACCCGCTAACCCTTTAATAAACACCCCAAAAAGCAGTATAATCCTAATCTATATGGCTAAGAATGATTTTTTTCTTCAGGGAATCGTTGCCGATACTTTCATTGACGCTGTTCGTTGGGTATTAAAAGTTCCCAAGCTTAAAAAAATAATTATAGGTACAGCTTTTGTGAACGAAGAAGGGGTTCGTAACTTGGAAAAAGACTTAACACCTCTTGCTAACAAAGTCTCAGTTTTTGCTGGAATAAGAAACGATATAACCTCAAAACAAGGACTAGCCAGACTTTTAAAAATAAAAACTTCAGTTTTTGTTGTGGATACTGGATCAAGAGGAATAATATTTCATCCTAAGTTATATCTAGCCAAAGGAGAAAACAATACGCGTCTTGTAATAGGGAGCGGAAATTTCACGCCAGGAGGTTTAAATAATAATATAGAGGGTGGCCTTATGCTTGATTTGGATATGAATGAACGAAGTGACAAAAAACTTGTTAGTAATATTGAGGCACAATTCAAGCAATTACTTGATCGATTCCCGGAGAATGTCTCTCTAATCCAAAAATCATCCGAACTTGATTTACTGTTAAAAACAGGTCGTCTTCTGGATGAAGCAGAAGCTCAGCCTCCCAGGCCGATATCTACGGGGAGGACAACGAAAACGGATACGGTTCCTCGAATAAAACTTGTAATTCCGTTTCTACCTCGGACTATAAGGCGTGCGAAATCCAAACCCGCAATACTTCGTCCAAAACCATCAAAAAATTTACCCTCATACCTAGTGTCTACTAATCTTGAGCATGTTTGGGATAGTAAGCCTCTCACGGAACGCGATCTGAACGTTCCTAGCAGCCGAAACACGCATGCTGCTGGATCGATAAGTCTAGATAAGGGAAGACTGGATGAGCATGTTGATCATCGGCATTACTTTCGTAAGGAGATATTTGCCGGGCTCAAGTGGGCAAAAAAATCTAGAAGTGTGGAGGAAGCCAAGGCAGAGTTTCAGTTAATGATAAAAGGAATATCTTATGGAGATTTTCAATTAAGGATTGCGCATAGTTTTAGTACAACAAGTGCTAGTTATAAACAACACAACGCCATGACCCGTCTAAGCTGGGGACTAGCCAAAGAGTATGTGGCTCAGCGTAATCTCATAGGAAGAACTCTTTCTTTGTATAGAGACGAATCAAATCTTGTTAGATTTGTTCTCGAAATTGATTAGTTTAAATCTGACGAGACACGTTGTCGGCGATTTCTAAGTTCGCTCCAAGCATTAAATAATTGCTGTTGACTAACTCTTGAAAGTCCCAGTCCCTTAAGAATTCTACCATCTTGCAATGACAGCACATTTTCTATAGGCATAGACCTGATACTATGGTCTAAATCGCCAACGCTCGTGGATACTTGATGTGGTAATGGTATTAGCAATCGTTCTATCTCAGAAGGAACGAGCTCAAGAACACCACCGCCATAATGACGTCCCTCAATTTCAGTACTGAGTGCTGTTAGCGAGTTAATAAAGCTTCCGACCAGCCTCTCTGGTTTTATACGACTTTTTATTCTATAGGCGGTATCAGTGGTAAAAGCACTTATTTTATTAAAAATGAGACGAGGGGTATCGTGCGCTCTTTTTAACATACCAATTTCTGTAGAGTAAACAGAGGGAACAGAGTACCAAAGATTACGAGTACGGCATTTGTATCTAGTATGAAGGTTTTGTTTTTTTCCATAACTAATATATGCTTTGGCAGCGGGATCGTTTTGGGCCGATTTATCCTTAAACCATACGAAGTTTGTAGGTTTGCCATTCTTGATATTCTCCTGATGTTGTTTCTCATTATATATTACACCTGGACAATGTTCGCTCCTGCCAAACATTGGATATATCCACTTCGATAATCTGAACTTAGCCACTACCTCGTCATTTATAAGAAAATAATTGTTGGCTCCTGTTACTATGCCAACATCCACGTCTGCAATATCTTTAAATCGAAATATTCTTGGATGTTCTGACAACTTATCTAATAAAGTGCGTGTCTCAAGATCTAGTAGTGCCCGTGTCCATTTCCCCTCAACAGTTTTACCGTTTATGGATTTGGGAGCAGAGAAAATACGATAAGGATCGAGATCTAAAAATTCGCGATTTCTTACTGGGTAAATTCCCAGACCCTCTGTGTCTTGATGCTCCTGTTTTTTTTCTGCAAGCAGTAATACAGCGCCTTGTAGCGTATCTTCAAACCAAAGTTCCTGTGGGTCTATGATAACTATTTTATGACATTCTTTACCTAAATATGTTCTGAGGGATTGAGCATAAGGTATGTGTATTATTTCAGAAGGTATGACCATTGCAAGTCTTCCACCTGGCTTAAGCAACGCTATAGATGCTAAGATAAAAGGAACCCATGCATTGGTGTGCTTTGTAAATGGAAGATTTAATAAGTTAAATATTTCCTCGGTGTTCTCTTGAAATCCTTCAGGTAAATATTGGTAACGTATAAAAGGAGGATTACCTAATACTGCATCAAATGGTAAGTCTCCGGAGATCATTTTTTTTATTGACCATGCTAGAAAATCAGTGGGGTACACTTCAGTATTAATTTTGAAACGCTCCGCCCTCTTTTTGGCTCTTAACGCCTCGTTTTTATCTATTTCAAAAGCTGTTGCAGCTATATTACTTGGTCCATTAATTCTTGAGAGTGCCTCAAAAAAAATACCATCTCCACAGCTTGGTTCTAGCACATTTTTAGGATTAATCTCGCATATCCATTTAGTCAAAAAGACAGCTAAATCCAATGGTGTATAATAACCACCTCTTAATTTTTGCTTGCTTTCGTTTGCTTTAAAATTCATTATTTCCTTATTAAACCAAAAAATTTTCCTCTAATTTCTAACGACTTGGGATAGATATTTTTATATTTCTTGCTTCTTGGTTCTAAAAATATCGTACCATTTTTTTGACAAATTTTTCTAGTATTAAACAAATTGATTTGGTAGTTTACCAATAACTTTTCCCTGTATTGTAAAATGAGTGCCTATCCTTGGTTGGTAGCTTTGATCATAAGATTCTGGTAAGAGTATTGCATAATTTTCTAGTTTTTTAAATCTTTTAATTGTTTCGTCTCGTTCTTCCTCATCGAAAACTACAACAATATCTCCGTTGTAAGCAGTATTTTGTGGGATTACTATTGCGAGGTCTCCATTATTAAATCCAGCCTTCGACATGCTTTCCCCTCTTATCTTTAAAAGTACTACATCCTTTCTTCCTTGCGTTAAGCCTGTTGGAATTTCTTTATATCCCTGGATATTTTCCTCGGTGTAGCCTCCATAGCCTGCTTTTACCTCTGCTACAATAGGAACTCTTATTTTCTTTTTTTTATCTTCGAAAGGGTTTAAAAGGATTTTTATTGCACGCCTTGAATTTGGATTACGTTTAATATATCCGAGATTGTTAAGTTTATCTAAATGCAGCGTTGCTCCTCTTGTAGATTTTGTGCCAATGGCGTCTTTAATTTCCCTCATAGAAGGAGAGTATCCATTAGATGTTTGATATTGAATGATAAAACGTAATGTATTCTGATCCTTTTTAGTCAAGTCTTTCATGGTATTTATATCCCACCTTGATAAAGTACCACTTTTCAGGTATCATGTCAAGTAGAAAAAGGTTGTGGTATTTTTATGCGCAGAGATCCAAGATATAGGTTTCTAATAAATGACAATCCTGTACGGTTAGAGGTGCATGATTTAGATAATGAAAAATATGGGCCATTTGAATGTCAGATTAATGAAATAAGGAAGCTTAGGTATTTAGTATCAACTCAGGAATCAAACCTTGTCGCATGGCTTTCTGAGAATTCGTCATATGACGCCTGTGCTTACTGTTTGTCACAGTATAATACAGGTTAGAATTCTTTAGTAAAACATTGGTGGTGATAAATTATGGCGCATCCGAAGACAACAAGTAGAAGAGTGGCGAAAAAAGCTTCTAAAATCTTAGGGAGCAAAAGATATAATAACCGGGCAGCTAGATCAACTGCCGGTAGTGCATTGAGTCAAAAACACGGAACAAAACACAGGAGGTGATCTGAATGATTGATTATAACTTAATAAAAATAGATCCTAAGATAAACGTGGTACTCGGAAGAGATACAAGAAAAAGAGTAGGCATTTTGAACAAAGGCAAAAATAATAAATTCATCGATTGTGCTTTTGAGGGTTTGGATATTGCTATTCAAGATGAGGGTGAAAATACCGTAGCTTTGAAAAATGTTATTAGATAATTTTTTCTTCGCACCTATTTATCCCACACTCTGTAAAATTCGTCTACAGTTGCTTAATTTTAGCCTCAATAGTCGTGGCTATTGGCATTGGGTGTCGCAGGCGATGCCATCATTATCAGCATCTCTTTGACCACACCCACGACGTTTAACTGATATTGAGCTTCATCACAAGATAAATTCGGACAAGTTTTTGCGCAGTTACAAACATAACCGCCGGTCGATGGTGGCGTGGTTGGTGAGAATGTCTGAGTTTGTGGAGTAGGTGTCGAGGTTGACTGGATATAAACTGGTTTTAAAGTTGGAGTGGGCTTGGTAGTTGCCGTTGGTATCTTTGTGGGTTCAGGTGTCGGCTCAGACAGAGTCGGAGATGGTGTATTCGTTGCAGGGATACTAGTAGCAGTTGGGATGGCTGTAGGGGTTGCAGATATCGAAGCGCCATTTGTGTCGGTCACGTTTAATGGTGCCGGTGGAGTGGTAAGTCCAAATAGTGCAAATGAAACAATTGCAAGGGTTCCAAAGAATATTCCGTTTCTTTTCCGCGTAGTGTTTACAAAACGTGAAACTAGATCCGGCTTAATTAGACTTATAGGCAAAAGAACGAGAGATATAAGGAAAATAAATGCAAATAGTCCAGACATTACCCCATTATATCCCAGAGTTTCCAAAAAGCAATATTGGGTTGCTTAATTTTAGCCTTAAACTAGGGGCGGGGGAGGCTTATCTTTTGTTTCCATGTTCTAAATTCCCAGGTCTTGGTATTGTTGGAGTTGGCCGTTGAGGCCGTTGTTTAATTGGCTTACAAAACCGATTGTTAACCAAACGGTAATAATTATTGAAATGATCGTCAATATTATTGCAACAATCCCAACGGTCTTGGCTTTTTCATTTTTCCCGGTAAGATATTTTATTCCAGGCCAAAGCCCCAGAGGAGGAAGCAGGATACTTATGGCGTATACTTTTATTTGTTTTTCAAGAGAAATCGGCAGTTGCGGTTCCTTAAGCATTTTTCCGCAATTAGGGCAAAAATTAAAATTTTCCGAAATAGCAAAGTTGCATGTAGGGCAAGTTTGATTCATAAGACAAGCTTCTCACATTGAGCGAATAAGGTCAAACCCCGCCCATTTGCAAAAAGTTTAGAATAGGTTAATATAAAATATATGGCGGAGAAAAGGACTCATAAAAAGCGCGAAAAGCGAAAACCAAAAAAACAGAAATAATTTTATTTCTCCCTTCGACTCCGCTCAGGGCAAGCAAGGACATCAGGGTTTTATTTTGCATTCGTAATAATCTATAATTCTGCAATATGACCACGGAAACTAACCCAAGAGGGGTAGAGGTGGAGAGGAGACCTTATAGCACAGTTACGGTTTTTTGTCCGAGTGATCCAATAATCGTGGACGGACGCTATTCTTATTTTGATATAGGAAATGATAGCAAAGGTGAAGGAAATATATATGTGGGCGGAGAGGTTAGAATGCAAGCTGCTGCTCGACTTTGCTCACAGACGAAGGTTGTTATTGTTGTTGGAGGTAGCAAGCCCAAGGTCGATGGCATGAGAGATTATCTACTCCAAGAAATGCAAGAGACGGGATTAAACGAACAGCCTAAAATAATCAGAGTAGAATCTGATCCCGACACATTGGGCAACCTGCGAGCGATTAAAAAGGCGAATTTTAATCTTGGTGGAAGGGCAGGTTTATTAACAAATTCCTATCATCTTGTAAGAATTATGAGAATGGTAGAAAACGTATTGCCAGGAAGACGTTTTCACTCTATTGTGGCAGAAAGTTTTATGGGCTGGAACGCCTTACAACATCCAGACGAATTTACTCTTCGTTTGCGCCGTGAGGTAGAGGGGTTATTAGATTGGGAGACAGGCGTGTATTTGAACCAGGCAAATACCAATGAGGCAGAGTGGAAGTGCGTTGTTAGTATATAATAGTGGGGTGAAGAAGCTTTCTGTCGTTATAGTTTTGGCGGTTGTCGCGATTGCCGGGTCTGTGATATTATCAGGTCGAAAGCCAGGTAGTGAAATTAAGCAAGTTATGAAAATTCAGAGCTCCGCGTTTAACAATAATGAAACAATTCCTGTCAAATACACCTGCGATGGGGAAAATATTAATCCGCCGCTTAGCTTTTCAGATATTCCGTCAGATGCAAAAAGCTTGGCGCTCGTTATGGATGATCCGGACGCACCGGCAGGAACATGGGTTCATTGGACGGTTTGGAATATTGATCCAAAAACAGAAGGCGTTGACGAGAATAGCAAATTTGAAGGGGCAGTTGAGGGGCATACAAGTTTTGGGAAGCCGGGATACGGAGGTCCGTGTCCGCCGGACCGGGAACATCGCTACTTTTTCAAACTTTACGCACTTGATACAGAGCTTTCTCTTGACAAATCAGCCACAAAAGGGGAGCTTGAGCGCGCAATGGGAGACCATATCCTCGCCCATACCCAACTCATCGGCCTCTACAATAGACAAAAATAGCGGTGTATAATTTTAGATATGAGGATTTATCAAAAATGGTGGGGTTTTATTTTCGTTTTTCTGATTTCCCTAATACCCCTAACCGCCCTAATGCATTCGGGATTACCCCTGACGCATGATGGGCAGGATCATGTTGCAAGAATCGCTAATTTCTACCAGAATCTTTCGGAGGGGAATCTTATTCCAAGGTGGGCTGCGAATCTTAACTGGGGATACGGTCATCCGATCTTGATGTTTCTCTACCCTTTGCCTTCTTACGCTGCTTCCTTATTTCATTTCTTAGGATTTTCACTTGTTGATTCGACAAAGCTTGTGTTCGCTCTTGCCTTTATCGCAAGCGGAGTTGCTATGTATTTATGGCTTCGAGAGTTTTTAGGTGAAATACCTGCAATGACTGGCGCGATTCTTTATAATTTTGCACCCTATAGATTTGTCGATCTTTATGTGAGGGGAGCAATCGGCGAACATGTAGCATTCATTTTTCCACCCCTGATCTGTTACTTTCTTTTGAAACTTTCACAGGCCCCACCCCCGAGGAGCAAAAACACTCACCTCGGGGGTGTTTTGAATCGATTTTACTTTGCAGGAACTTCTCTTTCTCTTGCCGGGCTAATCCTTTCTCATAACGCACTCCTTCTAATGTTTCTACCATTTGTTATTATTTACGCGATATATCTCGTTTTTAATTCAAAAAATAAAAGGCTATTAGCTATTAGCTATTTGCTATTAGCTAGTTTGGGTTTGGGAATGTCATTCTTCTTTCTGTACCCTGCATTTGCGGAGGGTAAGTATACACTAAGGGATATTGTTGCGAGCACCGAATATTTTTCTCGGTTTGTTCGTCTTGACCAATTGTTCTATGGTCCATGGAGTTATGGGATAAGCGGACAGTTTACCGTTCAGGTGGGAATTATGCAGTGGCTGTTGGCTCTTGGCTCTTTGCTATTGGCTCCAAGTTTATTTCGAAAAGACAGAAAATTACTTGCGTTTTATTTGATTGTTTTTATAATTTTCATAGCTTCGCTCTTCTTAATGCTGAAAGAATCAGATTTTATCTGGAGGACAATTACTACTCTTCAAAAATTCCAGTTTCCCTGGAGATTTTTGTCTGTTTCTGTTTTTACAGCAGCAATTTTGGGAGGATTGTTCGTTCATCTCTTTAAAAACGAGGATATTCGAAAAGCGATTTTGGTTGTGGTTTTAGTATCGACATTTGTCCTAACTCGCGATTATTGGAAGGCAAAAGATTATCTTCAAAAGCCCGAATCTTTTTATACGGGTATTTATAACAGCACAACAGATACTGGAGAAAGCTCGCCCATTTGGTCTGTTCGGTTCATGGAAAAGCGAGCCGGGGCGCATGCGGAGGTAATTAGAGGAGAGGCCACGATTCGGGAGGTCTTCCGAACTTCAACACGCCGTAGATATGAGATTGAATCAACATACAAAAGCCGAATCAGGGAAAATACATTGTATTTTCCCGGCTGGAGGGTATATATTGATGGAGAAAGGTATGACGGTGTTCAGTTTCAGGATCCTCTCCACAGGGGGCTCATGACTTTCTATGTGCCGGGAGGAAAACATATTATAGATGTAGAGTTTCATGAAACAAGGACAAGAACAGTCGCGAATTATATTTCATTAGCGTCATTCGTGCTGGTGATTGGAACCTTGTTTAAAACATATAAATTGTCCCAAAAATGAAACTAGCTTTGAAGTATTGGCCGATAATTTTTATTGTTGGGGTTTGGTTAGTTTTTGCCCACCCTTATTTTATTTTCGGCAAGGTTCCTTTTCCGTCAGGGTATCTTGTGAATTTTTTTGCGCCTTGGAACGCAGTGCCCGATTTTGCAGGACCCTACAAAAATGGCGCAACTCCTGATGTAATTACCCAAATCTACCCCTGGAAAAATCTTGTCATTGATTTTTGGAAACAAGGTTCAATCCCTTTGTGGAATCCCTATAGTTTCTCCGGAACTCCACTTCTTGCCAATTATCAGTCGGCCGCACTTTCGCCGCTAAATCTTTTGTATCTCATTCTTCCTTTTATTGACGCGTGGAGCATTGCGGTTTTGCTTCAATCTCTTTTGGCAGGACTGTTTACGTACTTATATATTCGAACATTAAAACTGAGCGAATTCGGAGCAATAGTCTCATCCATTGCCTTCATGTTCGCAGGATTCATAACAACATGGATGAGCTATCAGACGTTGGGATACGCTATTTTATTCCTGCCTTTATCACTTTTTGCCGTGGAAAAATTTTTCGAAACAAAAAAATGGCAATATGCCCTTTTATTATCAGCTACAATCCCTTTGTCCTTTTTCAGCGGCCACTTCCAAACCAGCCTCTACTTTCTATTGTTCATTTTTTTCTACACGACGTTCAAATTAGTAGTTACAAAAAATCTTAAATCTTACATCTTAAATCTTTCATCGATAATATTTGGGCTTTTGATATCGAGTCCCCAAATTCTTCCTTCGATCGAATTATATTTAAATTCTGTTCGGAGCGAAATATTTTCTGCAGTCGAAATAATTCCCTGGTCTTATCTACCAACGCTTATTGCGCCGGATTTTTATGGAAATCCCGTGACCCGCAATAATTGGCTCGGGCATTATGCGGAGTGGAATGGATATATCGGATTAATTCCTTTAATTCTCGGTTTCTACGCGCTGACACAGAAGAAATCTCGAGGAATAATTCTTTTCTTTTTTTCGGTAGCAATAATTTCGATCCTCCTTGCGTTCAGAGGTCCCTTGTTGGATCTTTTGATTAACCTCAAAGTTCCGGTACTTTCAACAAGCGCAGCATCAAGAATAATAGTTATCACAAGTTTTTGTTTTGCGGTGCTATCGGGGTTTGGGTTCGAAAAAATAATCGAAGATATTAAAAAAAGAAATTTTAAGCCTCTCGTAGTTTTGTTTTTGATTTTTGGAGCAATCTTTGTACTTCTTTGGGGAATAGTTTTATTAAAGTTATTTATTCCGGAAGACAAAGTTAGGATCTCCTTCTCAAACTTAAGACTTCCCACTTTGATCTTTGGATCGATGATAGCTATAGCCGTATCGGCGATTTTTGTTCGAAATAAAAAATTCATCAGCGCCTTACCAATCTTCTTAATTTTGATAGTAGCTTTTGATCTTCTAAGATTTGCAATAAAATGGCAGCCATTTGAGCCTCGTAAATTTGTTTATCCTGAGCTTCCTATTTCTAAGTTCTTGTCAACGATTAAACCCTATGACAGAATCTTTGGAAATTTTGGCGCGGAAGTTGCAAATACTTATAAAGCCTCATATATTGAAGGTTATGATCCCTTGTATATTTCCCGATATGGAGAATTTATTGCCACAGCATCTGATGGGAAGTTTCATAAAGCTCAGCGGTCCGGCGTTGTTTTTCCCAAAAGAGGAGACAATACGCAAAACATTCTGAATTTCCTGGGAGTAAAATACATAATTCATAAGATTGCCGACGGGAGATATGCTTGGGCATATCCGTTTTGGGAATATCCCGTTGATTACTTTACGCCCGTTTATAAAGATGCGTCATATGAGGTCTATCAGAACCAAAAAGTGTTTCCGCGTTCCTTTGTGGTAGGGAAGTATAGAGTTGAAAGCTCAAGCCAAAAGCTTTTGAGCATGATGTTTGATAATGATTCGAATTTAAAAGAAGAGGCGTTTCTTGAAGAGAATATTGATCAGGAAATTTCAAGTGAGGTCCGCGGAGAGACGGCTATCAAGAGTTATAAACCAAACGAGATAATAATTGAAGCCTCCTCAAGCGGCGCAGCGCTATTGGTTTTAAGCGACCCTTTTTATCCCGGGTGGAAAGCGTTTGTGGATGGTTCGCCGACTAATATCTATCGAACCAACTACGCATTTCGCGGGATTGTGGTTCCTGTCGGAAGACATCTGGTTAGGTTTACTTATGAGCCGGATAGTTTTAGAATAGGTACGGCATTAGGGCTGTTGGGGCTGTTAGGGATTGGGGGAATGATATTATATTTAAGGAAAAGATAAATTATGATTTCGGTTTTGATAATTACTAAAAATGATGGGGATGTAATCGGAGATTGTATAAAGTCTGTCAAGGATTTGGCGGATGAGATCATAGTTGTTGACGGAGGTTCGGAAGATAACACGGTTGAAATCTCGGAAAAACTAGGAGCAAAGGTTGTAAGAAATCCCTTTAAGAATTTTTCAGATCAAAGAAACTTAGCTTTGTCTTTGGCCAAAGGCGATTGGGTTTTTTACATTGATTCGGATGAAAGAGCGACACCAGCGTTTATTTCGGAAGTAAAGAATCGAATTAGGGCGGTTGGGCTCTTCGACTCCTTCGACAGAGCTCAGGACAAGTCCGCTCAGGATAAAGATATTGGGGGCTTCCGGATTAGGAGAAAGACCTTTTATTTAGGTAAAGATTGGGGATTTACTGATAAGGTTGAACGTGTATTTCGTAAAGATAAATTAAAAGGGTGGCATGGGGTAGTGCACGAAACGCCGGAATTCGAAGGTCGTTTAGAAACAATAAGCGAATCAATTCTTCATTACACTCATCGAAACTTGGAGCAAATGGTGGTAAAAACTAATGAATGGTCAGAGTTTGAGGCAGACCTTCGGTCAAAAGCGAATCACCCAAAAATGAATGTTTTTAGGTTTTTTAGAGTAATGATAACCGGATTTTTGCGTTCGTATATCTCAGAAAAAGGATACAAAAATGGCACTGCGGGGTTGATTGAGTCTATTTATCAAGCCTTCTCAATGTTCGTAACCTACGTAAAACTCTGGGAGCGGATTGAACGAAGTGAGGGAGCTCGCCTGCAAGCGAAGCGGACAGGCGTGGGTGCCGAAAAATAGCTACTTGCCGACCCAGGAGCGGATTTCTTTGAAGGTTAGTTTCTTTTCGGCGAATTTAAATAAATAGACAAGGTCAAGAACGCCTAAGGTATTTAATACTAAAATTGCGATAAACCAATTCCGCTGTTTTAAATTTGCTGCTCTCCATAATGCTATTCCCTTTGCAATTAAGGACCATATATAGAGTACAATCAATAAAATCGGTGAGCCTACAATATTTGGATCCACAATGCTACTCTACCACAGCTTTAAATAGGAATCAACCCCGTTTTAGAAAATTTGAGAAAGAGAATTACGCAAGCTCTTTCTAACGGGGTCAATAGCTGTTAAAATGGAAGTTAGTTGTTAGAGAATGGAAAATCAATTTCTATTACCAATTTCTAATTTCTTATAACCATTTTCTATGAAGATTGGAATATATGATCCGTACTTGGATGATGTTGGCGGTGGGGAAAAATACATGCTCAAAATGGCCGAATGTTTGTCGGAGGGGAATGATGTTACAGTCTTCTGGAATAACAAAAAGGATCTTGAGACGGCAAAAGTTAGATTTTCTGTCAATTTATCAAATGTGAAAATTGCCGCAAACCTTTTTTCGCCAAATGTTAGTTTCTTTAAAAGGTTGATGGGAACAAAAAACTATGATGCAATAATTGTTTTGTCTGACGGCAGCATTCCTTTTTCTCTTTCCAAAAAACTATTTATGCATATTCAACGCCCTATAAGAGGTGCGGGAAGAGGCTTAAAAAATAAACTTAAGCTGTCGCGCGTGAGTAAAGTTTTCTGTAACTCCTACTTTACAAAGAGCTTCATAGATAAACAGCTTGGAATTGACAGTTTAGTTATTTATCCTCCGGTTGATCTTCACCCCAAAAAAGTTAAAAAAGAGAACATAATACTTCACGTAGGAAGGTTTAGAGTGATGGATGTTACGGTTGGAGTGAAAGACTATAAAAAGCAGTATGTTATGATAGATGCTTTTAAAAAAATGGCAAAAAAAATACCAAACTGGAAATTCGTTCTTGCGGTAAGCGTTAAGGATGAGGATAAAAATGAATTCGAGGCGCTTGTCAAAAGCATAAGAAACTACCCGATCGAATTTTTAATAAACAAAACCAATGACGAGCTTTGGGAAGCGTATTCGATTGCGAAAATATACTGGCATGCATCAGGCTTTGGTGAGGACCTAGGGGAACATCCTGAATTTGCCGAGCATTTTGGAATTTCAACAGTTGAGGCAATGGGGGGCGGAGCGGTTCCCGTTGTATTTAATGCCGGTGGACAAAAGGAGATCGTTGAAGACAATATCAACGGGTTTTTATGGAATACATTGAATGAACTTGCGGAGAAAACTTTATTACTTGCAAGAGAAAATAAGATTTTTGAGAGTATGTCAGGTGAAGGAGTAAAACGCGCAAGAGATTTTGAGGGAAAAAGATTTTATGAGGAGATCAAAAAGATGATTGAAAGTTGACAACTGACAACTAACAACCCCGGCCTCGCTCCGCGAAGCGGGGCGGGCTGACAACTGACATGATTGAATTTATTAAAAAACTTTGGCCTCAAATCATCATAGTTTTAATTGTTGTCGTTTTCTTTTGGCAGTTTTTTTTGAAAGGTCTTTTGCCAATTCCATCTGACACTATTGTCGGGCTATACCATCCGTATCTTGATTATTATGCCAAAGTAAGTCCCCAAGGAGTCCCGTTCAAAAATTTCTTAATAACTGATCCTGTCCGCCAGATTATTCCCTGGAAAATGCTTGCAATTGATAATCTTTCAAACCTTACGCTTCCCTTGTGGAATCCATATGAAATGGCGGGAAAGCCCTTATTGGCAAATTTTCAATCGGGAATATTCTATCCTCTCAATTTATTATTACTTATAAAACCTTACTTTATTTCATGGACAATTTTTATAATAATTGCGCCGTTATTGAGCGGCATTTTTACATTTGCCTTTTTAAAAAATTTAAAACTTGATGTCCGGGCATGTCTTTTTGGTGCAATCACTTTTGCTTTTGGAGGTTTTTCGATAGCTTGGCTTGAATGGGGAAATATTGGCCACGTAGCATTATGGTTACCCTTAATTCTTCTTTCGATAGATAAAATAATGTCCCAGAAAATTTCAAATTTCAAATGGGGGTTGGTGTTTTTGTTTTCGTTAGTTTCTTCATTTTTCGCAGGACATCTCCAAATATTCTTTTATGTATTTATTGTTTCGATTGCCTACCTTGTTTTTCGCTGGTTAGAACACGGCAGGAAATTTCGAACTGCAGTTCTATTTACAATTTACTTTTTACTATTTGCTATCGCGACAGCGGTTCAGTGGATTCCCGCTCTTCAATTCATAAATCTTTCTGCTCGCTCGACTGATCAAAATCCCCTAACAGCTGAGGGGTGGTTTATTCCCTGGCAACACCTTGTCCAGTTTATTGCGCCTGACTTTTTTGGCAATCCAGCAACGCTTAATTATTGGGGAGTATGGAACTATGCCGAGTTTGTAGGGTATATTGGGATAGTAGGATTATTCCTGGCATTTTGTTCGATCTTCTTAAGAAGAGCAAGAGAGGTTGTATTTTTTACCGGGGCAATTATTGTTTCGCTTCTCTTTTCTCTTCCCACATTCTTAGCAAAACTTCCTTTTGATCTGTCAATTCCATTTTTATCATCAGCCCAACCAACAAGATTAATATTGCTTATTACATTTTCTCTTTCTGTTCTTTCAGCCTTTGGTTTCGATTACTTAATCATGGATAAAAAAATAAATCGGAAGGCGCTAATCGGACTTGGAATCATATTCATTACTTTATTTTTTGTGGCATGGGCGGTTGTTTTTTCAAAAATAGATTTAGGTATTACATCGGAAAATTTGGCAGTGGCAAAAAGAAATCTTATATTCCCAAGCGGCATCTTAGCAGGCGGTATGCTTCTTATTTTAGGAATAATTTTTGTTAAAGAAACGATGGCAAGAACGCTATTAATCTTTTTACTTCTTGCTCTCTCATTTTATGACCTTTATCGCTTTGGAGGAAAGTTCACATCATTCACGCCTCAAGAGTATTATTATCCGCAAACTTCGGCAATAGAGTTTTTACAAAAAGATAAAAGTATATTTAGAATTGCATCAAATGACTCAAGAATCTTCCCGCCAAATTTCTCAACCTACTATAAGATCCAATCTATTGAAGGATATGATCCATTATATCTTTTATCATATGCTGAGCTTATTGCAGCATCGGAACGGGAAGATCATAGCATTCACATGCCTTTTGGATTTAATAGAATCATAACTCCTCATAATTTGGATTCTAATATTATTGATCTTCTGAATGTAAAGTACGTACTGTCACTCTCAGATATTAATTCAAATAAATTTCAAAAGGTATTTCAAGAGGGTCAAACCAGGATTTATGAAAATGCGAATGCTTTCCCAAGAGTTTTTTTTGTTGAGCGCCTAATACGATCGGGCAATAAAACAACCACAATACAGGGTTTGTTTAAAGATAATCTTCATGAAACGGCTTATGTTGAAAGTGAGGAAATTAAGAATGTTCGTCTTACAAAAGGGGAGGCCAAAGTAACTGGTTATAATGAGAATAGAGTAGAGATTGAGACTGAAAATAGCGGAGAGGGATTTCTTGTGTTAAGCGATACATTTTACCCAAGCTGGAAAGCAGAAGTGGATGGTTCGAATACTAAAATATACAAAACTAACTATGCATTTCGAGGGGTATTTATTCCAAAAGGAAAACACAGAGTTGTTTTTTATGATACATTATTTTAATTATGACAATTGATATAGTAATTCCTAACTACAATGGTCTGGCACTTTTGAAAGAAAACTTGCCCAGGACGATAGAGGAAATTGAAAGATATAAAGGTTTAGTAATTGTCGTTGATGATGGTTCGGACCATAATGAATTTGAAGCCCTTGAGGCTTTTATAAAAAGTCTTTCGAATGGATCTATTATTTTACTTCGAAACAAGAAAAATCTAGGTTTTTCGTCAACTGTTAATAGAGGAGTAGCTCAATCGAAAGCAGATCTTGTTGCGTTGATTAATACAGATGTTAAGCCTGAGAAAAATTTTTTAGAAGCAGCAATAAAAGATTTAGAATCGGATGATAATTTATTCGGCGTAGGCTTCCTGGATAGGAGTATTGAAGACGGGAAAACTGTTCTTCGCGGCAGAGGTCTTGCAAACTGGGAAAAGGGATTTTTAGTCCATAAACGTGGAGAAGTTGATAAGACAGATACATTTTGGATATCTGGCGGAAGTAGCATAGTTAGACGAGATCTATTTGAGAAACTTTCAGGATTTGATACTCTTTATGGCCCTTTTTATTGGGAGGATATAGATCTTTCATATCGTGCCAAAAAATCAGGTTATAAAATTAAATTCGAACCCGACAGTATTGTTGTTCATAAGCATGCAGAAGGAGCTATTAAAAAACACTTCACGGATGCTCATATAAAAACAGTTGCATATCGGAACCAATTCATTTTTGTTTGGAAAAATATAACTGATTTAAAATTAATAGTTTCACATCTTTTTTGGCTTCCTTATCATTTATTAATGTCAATTTTAAAACTAGACGCTCCGTTTATCTCAGGTTTTATCTTTGCGCTCCTGCGATTTCCGATTATAATCTTGCGAAGGTTTAAACAGGGAAAACTTTACAAAATGTCCGATTCCGCACTTTTTCGCTAAATGAAGTTATCAATTATTATTCCCGTTTTTAATGAAGAGAAAACTATTGCGCAAGTTTTGGACAAAGTTTCGAATCTTAAAATTCCCAGCGTAGAAAAAGAAGTAATAGTTGTTGACGACTGTTCGACGGATAATACAGTTTCTAAGATTGGAGACTTACGACCTAAGAAAGACTTTAAGTTTATAAAGCACCCAAAAAATATGGGGAAGGGAGCTGCGGTTTGTACCGGTATCGAAAAAGCGACAGGAGATTACATAATAATTCAAGATGCGGACCTTGAGTATGATGTAAATGATATACCAATGCTAGTTTCCGAGCTCAAAGGAAATAAAGATGTAATATATGGTACAAGACTTGCTAGAATGCCTCATCTTGGCGATGAAGAGAGAAGGCTCCAGTTCCTGCTACATTATTTTGGAAATCGATTTTTAAGTCTTGTTACAAGTGTTCTATACGGGCAGTGGATTACCGATATGGAGACTTGCTACAAGCTTTTTCCAAGATCAGTGGTGAAGGGTATAGAGCTTCGATCCAAAAGATTTGATTTTGAGCCAGAGATTACTTCGAAATTATTAAAGAGGGGTTTTAAGATTCGCGAGATTCCTATAAAAACCAAACCAAGAGGATATGAGGAAGGAAAAAAACTAAATACAATTCGTGACGGAACAATCGCCCTCTGGACATTAATAAAGTATCGATTCACAGACTAATTACATGAGGTGAGAAACGAGAAGTTTGAAGCTAGATTATGAGGTGCGATGTGAGATTTAACGATCACACTTCCCACGTCAATATCCAGCTTCTCATGTCTAACCTCTCACATCAGTTTCGGTGGATTTATTTTATTCTTTAGAATGGTGCCGAGCATGTTTAGGCCTACCTTAACGGACCTCCTAAAGGAGCCGGTTATTTTTGATTCGCCGATTCTTGGGCCGTAATGAACAGGAATTTCAATAATCTTTCCGCCCGCAAGTTTTGACAATACGACCGTCTCAGGTAAAAAATGAGAGCCGCCAACACTTAGATGAGGGATAATTTTTTCGACTAAAGATTTCTTGAAGACGCGAAAAGTGCACCCGCAGTCGGATACATTATTTAATCCGTAAAGCAATTGCATAAATTTTGCTACCGATATATTCCCAACTCGTAAAAAAAATCCCATATTTGCTCCACTGCGAATATATCGCTTGTTTGTTCGCGTACCCGTCACAAGATCAAACTTATCGGTTAAGGATAGAAATCTTGGGAGGTCTTCTGCTGAAAATGTTGCATCAGGTTCACAAAGAACTATTAAGTCGCCCGTGGCCTCTTTCATTCCTCGTCTTAGCGCAAATCCATATCCTTGATTTTTTTCAAGAACAACAAGAGTTCCCGCTTTTTTTGCAATCTCAGGAGTTTTATCACGCGAATTGTTATCAACTACTACTATTTCATCCACAAATTTTATAGATTGAAAATCCTTTATCGCCGCTTCGATGTTCTTCCCTTCATTGTAGGCTGGGAATACTAAACTGACCCTTTTGCCTTTATACATAATAATTGATTACCTACCTGTATTATATTACAATCAAAAATATGGACAAAAGTAAAAGAATTCTTGTGACAGGAGCTGCGGGATTTATGGGGAGCCATCTTGTAGATGGTCTTATTGAACAAGGATGCTTAGAAGTTTACGGAGTCGATGATTTATCAGGAGGCTACGAATCAAATATCAATCCTAAAAGTAAATTCACCCAGCTTGATTTAAGAGAAAAAAATAAGACTCGTGATTATATTAACGAAGTTAAACCGAAAATAGTGTTTCATTTGGCAGCTGACGCAACTGAAGGTAGAAGCCAATTTACTCCAATATCGTGTACCGAAAGGAACTATTTTGCCTACCTATACGTTTTGGTGCCTGCAATTAAAAATGGGCTTGAAAAAATGATTTTAACATCCTCAATGAGTGTTTACGGTTCTCAGACGCCGCCCTTTGATGAGACTATGCCGACCGCGCCGGATGATATTTATGGGGTTTCAAAAGCCGCAATGGAAAAAGCAACGAAAATATTATCAGACGTGCATAAATTCAAATATGTAATAATGCGCCCTCATAACGTTTACGGACCGGGGCAAAATCTCTCCGATCCCTACAGAAATGTTGTTGGAATTTTTATAAATTGTCTTTTAAATAATAAAAATTTTTATATTTACGGAGACGGAGCTCAAAAAAGAGCCTTTTCTTATATTGATGATTTTACTCCATATATAATAAAAGCAGCAATTCTTCCGGAAGTAGAAGGCGAGATTTTCAATATTGGCCCAACAAAAGAGTACACTATTAACGAGCTTGCCGATATTGTTTTGAAAGAATTTTTCCCCGACGGCAACGTGCCCTCCCATCTTGCGCCAAAATATCTTCCTATGAGGCCACTCGAAGTTTTAAATGCTTGGTGTACAGCAGATAAAGCAAAAAAAATCCTGGGATATCAAACTAGTGTAGACCTTGCGGAGGGCATTAAGAAAATGGTTGCCTGGGCAAAGAAACTTGGGCCTCAAAAGTTTCGCTATCTTGATGATCTTGAAATAGTGACAGACGAAACGCCATCTACATGGGTAGAAAAATTAATGTAATTCCCATTTTTGTATTTCTCGTTGTCGCATTAATTATTTATTACCCAATACTACTTGGGGAAATTCCTTTTAATGGAAATCTTCTGGTTGGTTTATGGCCCCCATTGAATTTCTTGAAATGGACTGAATTCCCCGCGGGCATACCGTTTAAATTCATGGGCGTGGATGAAGTCCGCGAATTCTATCCCTTGCTTGATTTTACTTACAATTCTTTTCGATCAGGACAAATTCCGCTGTGGAATCCTTATAACTTTTCAGGATATTCACACATTGGAAATTGGGCAAGCGGCGTATTTTATCCGCTTCATCTTTCTATACTTATCTTAAATAAGCCTTTTGTCTTAATACTTTTAAAATTAAGTGCATCTGTCCTTGCAGGTTTTTTCACCTACCTTTACCTTAAAGCTCTTAAATTAAGCGAAATCTCCTCATATTTTGGAGCTTTTGCTTTTGCGCTTTCTGCTACCATGCAGATCTGGGATGCTGAAATTTGGCAGTCTGCCCATGCCTTTTTGTGGTTTCCGCTTGCGCTTTTTTCTATTGAAAAAATAATTCGGGAAGGCAAAATGCAGTTTGTGCTATTGCTCGGTTTTTCAATTGCGATGTCAATCATGGCAGGCTATATTCAACCGACAATTTATCTTCTTCTTATATCCCTTATTTATTTCATATTTCGAATTTTAATTGAGAAGAAAAAAGAACTTAAAATAGTTTTTAAGGTATTTTTTGGATTCGTGCTGGGGTTTGGAGTATCGGCGGTTCAATTGGTTCCGGCAATTGAAGCATATCTACTTTCACCTAGAAGCCAGGTCCAGCTACATGATCTAAATGTTTCATTTCTTCTTCCGCTAACCAATATAGTGACTTTGTTTGTTCCTGATTTTTTTGGAAATATTGTCACTCAAAATTGGTTTATTACTCGGCCCGGGCAGTACTACGAGAATATGATTTATGTCGGAATTATTCCCCTAGTTCTTGCGGGCCTCTCTTTTTGGATTAAAAAATACCGCAGTTTAGTAATCTTCTTTGCTGCCGCAACTTTAATTTCCTTGTCTCTCACATTTAATTTGCCAACATCAAGACTCGTTTATGATCTCTCGGTCCCATTCTTATCAAGTTCGATTCCTATAAGGGTAATTTTTGTAACAAGCTTTGCGATATCGGTTCTTTCAGCAATAGGCATCGAGTGGTGGCTCAATGAAAAAAATAAGAAGAAAACTTTTCTTGCTCTTATCCCAATAGTTTCGATCTTTGTGATTGTTGGTTCTTTTGTCGTTTATAGTATCTTAAATAATCTTAAAATTAGCGCATTGCCTGACAAATGGTACATTATTTCTGCAAGAAATTTAGTTATACCTTCATTCTTTACGGCATCATCGATGGCCATCCTAGTTGTGGGACAATTTTTATTAAAAAAGAGAAAGAATTTAGGATTTGTTCTGATTGCTTTTTTGGTTTTAAGCTCTTTCTTATTTATAAATAAATATATATCATTTTCCGATAATAAATTTCTTTATCCTACACACCCATTAATTGATTTTGTAAAAGATAATCAAGGTTTTTACCGTTATTGGGGTTATGGATCTGCAAATTTGCCCAATAATTTTGCTACGGTTTATAAAATCTATTCCCCGGAAGGATATGATCCTGTTAACATAGCGTACTATAACGAACTTTTATCTTCGGGAAGAAAAGGAAAATATGAAGGTGCGTTTTCAAGATCGGACGCATTGATTTATGCTGTCACAGAATTTCCATTTGAAGACGTTAATGACCCAAGATACAGAATTATGGACATGTTAGGAGTTAAATATATTGGGTTTGAAAAGGGAGAGATCTCAAAAATCGAAGAAAGAAGATTAGATCCATTACGTTTCAAAAAAGTGTGGGATAAAGATAATTTCATAGTTTTTGAGAACAGAAAGGTATTCCCAAGAGTGTATTTTGCCGATAGATTTGTTCTAAGGATAGACAAAAGGGTAGCGCTCGAAGAAATATATGATAAGAACATAGATTTAAGAACCACGGTAATTTCCTCAGAAGCGTTACCGGTTAAAGAAAATGAGATTCAGGCAAGCGCTCGAATAATTTCCTACGAGCCTAATAAGGTGATCGTAGAAGCGGAAACTGCCGAACCTAAAATTTTAATTCTCTCGGACAGTTTTTATCCGGGCTGGAAAGCAAATATCAATAATGTCGAAACAAAAATTTATAGAGTAAATTATGCACTTCGAGGTGTAGTCGTCCCCTCCGGCAGAAGTAGGATAATATTTTACTATCTTCCACCTTCATTTCATGCTGGTATACTTATAACGGGAGTAAGCTTATTAATTGCCGGATTTATTTATTTGCGAAAAAGAAATGTCAATTAGACTAGATACAATTCTCGCATTTGTTCTAATTGTGCCATTTATTCTTTCACACGGGATTTGGCCAAGGGCCACCCCCTATTGGTTTTTCGCTTTGATCTTCATTGGGCTTCTTTCTTTTGTTTTTTTTGATCTTAAAAAAGTCCCAAATAAAATTTATGAAAACTCAAAAAATATTATTTTGTGGGCGCTTATTGTTTCGATTATTTCCGGCGCATTCATATCGGAGATCGTCCTGAGGCATGAAAGTCTTCCAATATTTAGAATTCACGATATAGTTTTGCAGCAGGAAATTGCGATTCGATATTTTTTAGTCGGTAAGAATCCTTACGAAGAAGATTATTTTGGCACGCCGCTTGAGGAATGGAATTATTCGACAACCGAAAAAAATCCTGCGCTTTACCATTATGTTATGCAGCCCTTTTATACTTTATTTGCAGTACCTTTTTATGCGATAAGCGGAAGAACAATTGGATATTTTGACGGGCGAATTCCCCTGATGTTTTTATTTTTTGTAACACTTCTCTCCTCGCATTTGCTTGTAAAAGACGGAGAAAAGAAAAGGTCATTTTTGCTTCTTCTTGCATTTAATCCTGCGATGCTGCCTTACGCAATTGAGGGAAGGTCCGATTTTTTCATGTTAGGGTTTTTGTTTCCGGCGCTTTTCTTTTTATTTAAAAATCGGATCTTCACTTCATCAGCTTTTATGGCAGCAGCTTTCGCCGTCAAACAGTCCGCATGGCCACTATTCCCATTCTATTTTGCTTATTTATGGTTCAAGGAAAAAGACAAAACAAAAGTTTTTAAATCCATGGGGTTGTTCGCAGCAATTTTTGGAATAATTATTCTTCCTTTCTTTTTTTGGAATCCAAAAGCATTTATTGACAGTACCATTCTTTACCTCTCAGGCAACACAGAACACGCCTATCCGATCTCCGGCTACGGATTAGGAATGCTCTTAAATCAAATCGGATTTATAAAGAACATTAATGATCAATTCCCTTTCGCAGTCTTTCAGTTGTTGGTAGGAATTCCATTAGTGTTTTTCCTTATTAAGTATTTAAGAAAAAACCTTTCGGTTAAAACTTTAATCCTTGCTTATACCATTTTTCTATTTGTTTTTTGGTATTTCTCAAGGTACTTTAATAATAGCCATATAGCATATATTTCGATCTTAATTACTATGGCTTATTTCTGGCCCCCCGCAGTTTATGCTTCGGGTGGCAAGCCCGCACATGGAGCTCTTAGTAAAAAATAAATTATTTCCGATAATCCTATTGATTTTAATTTCGATAGTATTCCTTTTTCCATTGCTCTCTAATAATTTCTACATGTCTCATGATGGGGAAGCGCATGTTGCAAGATTCGCTGCTTATTATAAGGCCTTTCTTGATGGACAGTTTCCTCTACGATGGGCCGGCGATTTAAACTATGGCTATGGTTCGCCTGTTTTTATTTTTTATTATCCCCTCCCGGGTCTTCTTTCTATTCCGATTCATGCCCTAGGTTTAAGTTTTGAGGCAACGTTTAAATTAATAATAGGTATGTTTTTTGGACTGTCTTTTATAACCTTTTTCTTGTGGGCAAAAGAATTTGTTCGCAGGGAAGCAGCTTTTCTGGGGGCATTATTATATGGTCTTGCCCCTTATCATTTTTTAAACCTTTACGTTAGGGGAGATATTGGTGAACTTGTAGCATTGGGAATTGTTCCATTGGTTTTTCTTTTCATCAAAAAAAGTATCGAAGTTAAGTCGTCAGGTTTTATAATTCTGGCTGGTATTTCTTATGCTTTACTTATACTTTCTCATAACGCAGTTAGCTTAATGTTTTCGCCGGTTATTCTCCTTTACGCATTTATACTTTCACGTAATTTGAAAGATGTAATTTTTGGATTAACCCCTATCGTATTGGGTCTTATATTATCAGCCTTCTTTTGGGCCCCATCATTAATTGAGTCGCGGTACACAAATAGAGAACTTTTTATAGGTGACATGTTCAAAGATCACTTCCCAAGCATTCAGCAATTAACATATTCACCCTGGGGATTTGGCCCGGACGTAAATAAACCAGGAGGTCTCTCCCCTCAAATAGGAATCTTAAACCTTTCGCTTGCGATAGGATCAATCGCCCTACTTTTTAAAAAATTTAAAGAAAAGAAGATGGTTCTTTTTTGGACAGCTGTGTTAGTATTTTCGATATTTTTGACTCTAAACTTCTCGAGTTTAATATGGGAAAAAGCTCCCCTTTTTCGCTTCCTTCAGTTCCCTTGGAGAATGACAAGCTTATCAGGCTTTGCAAGTATAATATTGGCCATGTATTTCCTGAATGAAATTATCGACAAAAAAATAATTGTTATTTTAATTACAGCAATTTTTGTCTATTCTCTTTCTTTTTTAAAAACTCAGCCTATCAACGCAAAAGACGATTCCTTTTACTTATCTTATAAAGGGACCACAGATTATCATGGTGCGGCAAGTTCAATTTGGACTGCAGGCGACTTTTCCATAGCTGCGAAAGCTCCGTATGAAGTAATAGAGGGGGAGGGAGAGATAAGGGAGATAAAAAGAAAGTCTAATGTTCATGAATTTAATGTCATTGCCCCTAATGATTTAAAAATTGTAGATAATACAGTTTACTTTCCAGGATGGCAAGTTATGGTTGATGGTGATAGAGTCCCAATACAATTTCAGGACCCTAATTACAGGGGGCTTATCACTTTTAGCGTTCCAAGAAGTGCGCATAATATAAAAGTAAGCTTTGGTGAGTCGCCCACGAGAATTGCTAGCGATTTTCTAAACTTAACAGGTCTATTGATTATTATTACTACGTTTGCCTTCAGGAGTAGAACAGATAAAATATTAAGAAAGATATGAAAAGGCCATATTTTCTCCTGCTCCTCATTTTTCTTTTAGGAACATTTCTTCGATTCTTTGCCCTTGGAGATATTCCCGTATCGCTACATCGCGATGAAGCTTTCCTAGGATATAATGCTTATTCGATTCTAGAAACAGGAAGAGATATAAGCGGAAGTTTTCTGCCGGTACATCTTGAGTCGTTCTTTTTTAGCCCCGCGGGCTATTCATATTTGTCCATTCCATTTATTTATCTGTTCGGATTAAATCAATTTGCTGTTCGATTTGCGTCGGCACTTTTTGGATCTTTAACGATATTACTAGTTTTTTTGATAGCGATACATCTATTTGAAAAAGACAAAAATAAACAGATAATTGCGTTGTTGTCTTCTCTTCTTCTCGCAATTTCCCCTTGGCACGTTAACTTATCTCGGGTTGCAGTCGAAAGCACCATTGTAGTATTTTTTATATCTTTGGGAATTTTACTTTATCTTAAATATATTGAGAGAAAGAAGAATCTCATTTTATCCTTGTCATTCATTTCTTTTGCAGCCACTTTTCTTGTTTATCAAGCACCACGAGCATTCCTGCCGACTTTCCTTCCCTACATCGCATTAACATTCGGAGGTTTTAAAAAGTTGGTTCAGGAAAAATTCCAAGTTTTACTTTATGCGATTTTAATTATTCTACCAGTTCTATTTATTCTTTTCTCTCCGAGCCTCTCATGGCGAATACAATCTTTGAGTATTTTTAATCACCCCGAAACCAAACTCGTCATTCAAGAACAGTTGACAATAGACGCAATTCAGGGTTTACCGATCTCTTTATCAAGGATTTTTCATAATAAATTAATAGGGTTTTCGTCATTGTTTCTTGATAACTACTTTGCACATTTATCTTTCGACTTTCTTTTTTCTGATGGAGGATTTCCAGATAGATTCAGAATTCCAAAAGCTGGGCTACTTTATTTATTCGAACTACCACTTATGCTCTTTGCCTTGTTCGCTCTTTATAAAAGGGAATTAAAAATTGGAGTTTTTCTTTCGGGATGGATTCTCATCTCTTTTATTGGATCAGCCTTGACATTCGACGACATTCCGAATCTCCAAAGAACGCTTATCGCTGTTCCTGCATTCTCAATACTGTCAGGGTACGGAGCAATGAGGCTTTGGCAATCAGTATCGAATATCCAATATCGGGTATTCAGTATAAAGTTAGTGAGACTAGTAGCTATTGGTTATTTGCTATTTGCTAGTTATAACTTTGCTTATTATCTTATCCAGTATCACGTGCAGGGCAAAGTTTATAGACCTTGGTATAGACAGGATGGTTATCGAGAGTTAGTTAAAAAAGTAAACGAATTATTACCCAATTATGAAAAAGCAGTGATTACTAGCCGAGAAAGTGCCTCTACAGCCTTCTTCCTTTTTTACGCAATTTATGATCCGAAAAAGTTCCAAGAAGAAACCAAAAATGTGGACATGAGAAAATCCGATCATGTGAGTTTCGCAAAATATGAATTCTCAGAAGAAGAATGTCCATTAAGAATTGATAAGAAAATAAATAAACTCACAGGGCGAAAGGGAATTCTATATGTTAATAGTTCCTTATGTGAAAAGGAAATCCGAGGCGCCAAGTTATTGAATGCTGTAAAAAGAGTAGATAATTCGCAAGTCTTCTATATTATGCATGTAGACTAAATAATGTCTTATATTTTCAAGCTTTTATTAATACTCGTTTTTTTCATTTTCTCCTCAACTTATGTTTTTGCTCAAAGAAAAGAATCTTTCATAACAATCGTTAATCCGGTAAGGATATCTTCTTACACAAAAGACCCTGCCTTAAGTCTTAAAAAAGAATACGATGTTGTAGCAGAGCGTAATCTTTCCGCAACCTGGCTTTTAACTTACGATGCTATTTCGGATGTGTCTTTATTCGAAATTTTTTCTTCAATGGATGGCAAACAGGAGTTAGGAATATTTCTTGAGGTCACAGAAAACTTCTCGAACGCTTCCGGGATTTCTTATAACAAAACAAATTCCTGGCACTATGCTAATGCTCTTTTTCTTTCAGGACATAAGCAAGGTGATAGAAAAAAGTTAATTGATGAAGTTTTTTCAGAATTTAAAAATAAATTCGGCTATTACCCAAAATCTGTTGGGGGGTGGTGGGTGGATTCGTTTTCGCTTTCCTACATGAAGCAAAAATACGGCATTACCGGAGTTCTGGGATTGTCTGATCAGTTCGATTTAGATAATTATCAAGTTTGGGGAACACCATATTCAATTCCTTTTTATCCGAGTAAAATCCATGCCGGCATACCGGGTGATTCTCCCAACAAGCTCGATATCGTAACTTTCAGATGGGCCGCGCGCGATCCATTGAACGGCTATGTAAGCCCGAGCGAAAAACAAGCGAGCCCCGTTAGAGATCTTTCTAACGGGGCGAGCCTTTATAGTGTTCAAGATTATCCTCAAGTCGGAGCCTCGGATGAGTACTTCGAAAGATTAATCGAATTATACTCGGTCCAAAATAAATACAATGAATTTGGTCATTTAACAATTGGTCTTGAAGCCGACTACTCTCCGGATATCTACGAAGCAATATTTGCAAAACGCCTCGATTCAGTTAGGGAATTCGAATCTCAGGGAGTAAGAGTACTAACGATGGAGCAGTTTTCAAACTGGTATCGAAATGAATTTAAGGTAATGCCCCCTCATTTTATTGAGGCCGATGATCTTTTGGGGACACCGAAAAAGGCAATGTGGTATCAAAGCGCATTCTATAGAATAGGGTTGGTGTACGATTATAATTCGAGAAAGCTGCGAATAGTTGATTTAAGACCTTATCAAAATAATTTTCAGGAACCGTTTTATATTTCTCCAAATAAACAATTCAATCTATCAATAAATCTTCCTTATGTTATTGACTATATGAATGATAAAAATTCAGTTAGGGAAATTAACGTCGGCAATTTGGAGTCAATTTCTAGAGAGGGAAATTACATAAAACTTAAATTCGAAAAAGAGTCCATTATCTTTCGCGAAAACGAAATTCTAACAGAAGAAATCTCAGTTCCAAAGATCATGAATGATCGAAAGTTCAATGTTGCGCCTGAAGAATTAGTGCTTTCTGATTTTTCATTTAATATTCCCTTTTCTATTAAGTTTCGATTAGAGCAATATAAGATGCCAATTTCTTTAATTTTATTCTTTTCAGGTTTATTGTTCATCAGAACAGTTCAAAGAAAGAAAAAACTATTGCTCTATTGTTCAATTGTTCTATTGTTATTAATTAGTTGGTACTTTATTTTTCTATTAGGTTCGAAATATTATATTAGTCAAACCGAAGTAGACGGACTTAGTGTTTTAGAAAGACTTCCGAAAGGCCGAGTGCTTGCATATGATAAGGACTGCATTCGATGCAAATTCGAAACTCAATACAAACCTGCGGCTGCTCGCGGAATTAAAAGTTACGTTGGGCGCATGAGCGGCCAAGAAACTTTAATTGATTTCTCTTTTTCCATTGCAAAAACAAGCAAAGACGCAAGAAAAATCCTTGAGAATAAGAATATCGATTATGTTTATCTTGTGAAGTATGAAGACTATATTGAACACCTTCCCTATCTTCCTCAAGATCTAGGTCTATCTAAAATCTACTCAAACGCCAACACCGAAATCTGGAAAATCAACTGAGTTGAAATTGTATATAATAGCATTAAATGAAGAATTTATTGTTCGCTATCTTGATAGTAGTTATTGCTTCTTTTCTTCGTTTCTTTTCTATCTCTACTAATCCTCCTTCGTTAACCTGGGACGAAGCCTCATGGGGCTACAATGCCTATTCTATAGGCATTGGTGGTCGTGATGAATTCGGACGATTTCTGCCTTTAACGTATCTTGAGTCATTTGGGGATTTCAAACCGCCGGTTTATGCTTATTTATCAGTCCTGCCGGTAAAATTGTTAGGCCTGAACGAATTTTCAACCAGATTTGCTTCGGCATTTTTTGGAATCCTGACAGTTTTGCTAACCTATTTTCTTGTTCGAAAAATTTTTCCACGAGCAAGTCCACTTCTTGCGTTACTTTCAGCAGGGGTACTCACGATTTCTCCATGGCACATTCTTTTATCACGTGCCGCGTTTGAAGCAAACGTTGCTACATTCTTTATAGTGCTTGCCGTGTTACTGTTTATTTTAGGGGTACAATCCCGAGATGTCCAAGCTAGTACACCTCGGAGGTGGACGAAGTGGCTGCTGCCGTTATCGATTACATGCTTCGTTGTGTCGATGTATACGTTTAATACGGCGAGAATAGTCGCACCCCTGCTTCTTCTGGGCCTAGTGTTTATGAATCGTTCTCATATTCTTAAGAACATGAGAATACATTTTTTTACATCGGTAGTCATTGGAGCCATTATCTTTCTTCCTCTTCTAATGTTTCTTCTTACTCCGCAGGCAAAACTTCGTTTTCAGGAGGTAAATATCTTTTCAGACCCTACAGTTGTCGAACGGGCAAATCAGCAGATAGAGAACGATGGTAATGCATGGTGGTCTCGAATTATACATAATCGAAGATTTGGATACGCCGTAGAGTACTTAAAACATTACTTTGATAACCTTTCGCCGGAATTTCTTTTTATCAAAGGTGATGGAAATCCGAAGTTCTCAATTCAAGATGTTGGACAGATGTATATTTTTGAAATTCCGTTCTTTATTGCAGGAATCTTATTTTTATTTCGTAAAAGAGAGGGGAATTGGTGGATTATTCCATATTGGCTAATTATTGGAATAATTCCCGCCGGAACAGCCCGCGAGACGCCTCACGCCTTACGTATTGAAACAACATTACCGACATTCCAAATCCTGACAGCATACGGTCTTTTTTGCCTTTGGCAAAAAGTATCGAGTATTCAGTATCGAGTATTCAGTATGAATGTAGTAAGGCTGTTAGCTTTTGGCTTTTTGCTGTTAGCTTTATTTAATTTTTCATATTTCTTACATAATTATTTTAGGCATTATCCAAAAGAATTCTCGTCAGAATGGCAATATGGGTATCGTGAGGTCATAGAATTTACCGGTGCAAACGAATCAAAATTCTACAATGTTATATTTACCGAGGAACTTGGAAGACCATACATCTATGTCCTGTTTTATAAACAATATGATCCGAATAAGTTTCGACAGGAAGCAAAAATTGAACGTGAGGTTTTGGGCTTTGTTCATGTAAAGTCATTCGGCAAGTATAGGTTTGTAAAAAGTGTTTTAGATAATATAGACAAAAGCAAAAATAATCTCTATATCGATACGCGAGGAAATGTTCCCGATGGTGTAAAAATCTTGAAAACTTTTAATTTATTAAACGGCGAACCAAGCCTTGCAGCATATAGTTTATAAAGTTACAAGTTTATAAGGTTTATAAAGTATGACGATAAAAACATTCGAAGACATTGTTGCATGGCGGAAGTCGAAAGACTTATGTATAGAGATTTATAGAATTTTTAGATCATGTAAAGATTACTCTTTTCGAGATCAAATATTTAGAGCGGCAATTTCTGTTATGAACAATATTGCAGAAGGCTATGAAAGAAATGGCAATAAAGAATTTCGTAATTTTCTGTTCATAGCTAAAGGGTCCTGTGGAGAACTTCGTTCTATGCTACATATAGCTCTCGAACTAAAATATATAACTCGTGGGCAGTATGATAAATTACTTCAAGAATCGATAACTATATCAAAAATGTTGTCAGGATTAATTAAGGCGCTTTAACCTTATGAACTTTAAGAACTTTATAAACTTTACAAACATTAAGAACTTGCCTTTGATTGCGATAGTTATTATTGCTATCGTCTTACGCTTCTGGCAGCTTGGGAACGTTCCTCCTTCTCCTGATTGGGATGAAGTATCTCTAGGATATAACGCATATTCAATTATGACCACAGGGAAAGATGAATATGGTAAATTTTTGCCTGTTATTCTGCGTTCTTTTGATGACTATAAACCGGGATTATATGCATATTTAATTATTCCGTTTATTAGATTATTAGATTTAAATACTTTCGCCGTTCGTCTTCCATCTGCAATATTCGGTGTACTAGCAGTATTAGGAACATATTTTCTGGCTAAAGAACTCTTTAAGAGGTGGGAAGTTAGAGATGGGAAGCTAGATAATGCTTCTAACATCGCACTTCTCACTTCTTTATTGCTGGCTTTGTCGCCGTGGCATCTTCAGTTTTCGCGAATTGCGTTCGAGGCCCAAGTGGGTTTATCGCTTAATATCTTTTCAATCTTATTTTTCATTAAAGGTTTGAAAAAAGAGATGTATTTATTTCTGTCAGCAGTACTTGCTTCTGCAAGCATTTACATATATCAAAGCGAAAAAGTATATTTGCCAATTCTATTTTTTGTTCTTGCACTTATTTATTGGAGGGACTTGATCAAAGTGTCAAAAACAACACTCGTTTCTGCCGCTTTAGTTGGAGCAATTTTGTCTGTCCCGATGTTATTTGCTTTGTTTGGCGATCAAAATGCATTGATGCGAGCTCGCGGCGTGAGTGTTTTCTCCGATCAAACACAATTTCTTAAAAGAAACGCGGTTAAATACGCGGATGATATTGAGCGAGGAGATATTATTGGAATGATAGTTGACAATAGGAGAGTAGAATATGCAAAAGCAGTTATTGCTGGGTATATTTCTCATTTCAATCTAAACTGGCTGTTTATAACGGGAGATATTGAAAGGCATCACGCTCCCAATATGGGACTGTTATATTTATTCGAATTACCCTTTCTGTTTATAGGGATTTACCTTTTGGTCTTCGGCAAATTCGATAAAAAAACAAAACTTACAATTTTTGCGATTTTTTTGATTGCGCCAATCCCTGCATCAATTACGAGTGGTGTACCACATGCAGTCCGCACCATTAATTTTCTACCAACATTTCAGGTATTCGTCGCATTGGGGATTATAAGCGTGCTTCGGGCAGTATCGAGTATTCAGTATTCAGTATTCAGTATAAAAATTACAAAGCTATTTGCTGTTGGCTATTTGCTATTCGCTATTTTTAATTTTTTATATTTCTTTAATCAGTATTTTGTCCAACAAAATTATTACTATTCGGAATCTTGGCAGTACGGCTGGAAGCAGGCTATAGAATACATAAAACCTGTCACAGACAAGTATAGAAAAGTAGTTGTAACAAATGATCGGCCGCTTGACCAATCATATATGTTCGCGCTTTTCTATCTTAAATATGATCCTAGTAAATATCTTAGTGGAGGAGGGACTCGAACAGGAGGATTTAAAGAAGAACATAGATTCGATAAATTCGAATTTCGAACAATTGACTGGAATAAAAAGCCGCCAGGAAACCTTTATGTTGGCCGGCCGGAAGACTTTCCGCAAGACATAAAAACTCTTAAAAAAATAAACTATCTTGATGGTAAACCTGCGATAATAATTGTCGAAAAATGATCCGCCCTCCTCGCAAACGAGAGCGTTGCGGGCAGGGAGTTGAAAGATGCGAAGTCGAATAGCAAAGTATTTTAGAAAAATAGGGAGAGATAAAAGAGGATTGATAATCTTTATTGCTATTTTTGCTCTTTTTATCTTTTTGCGATTTTACCAAATAGAGGAGAGAAATCAATTTCATATCGATCAAGTAAATGATGCTTGGGTTGTAAAAAATTTTATAGTTGACGGAAAGGTCCCGCTCCTTGGAACCCCCGCAAGATTAAACAGCGGTATTTTTATGGGTCCGCTTTACTATTATTATCTTTCGGCATTTTATTTTTTTACCAACCTTGATCCCGTTGCCGGAGGAGTTTCCTCCGGCGTGGCCGGGATTATCACCCTGCTTGCGATTTTTTTTGTTGCAAGAGAACTATTCTCTACAAAATTTGCGCTTATTGCCATGGTAATTTATACCGCTTCTTATGCGGCGGTAACCGCAGATAGAATTCAGTGGACTGTTAATTTTCTGGTTCCTGTCTCAATACTTATGTTTTACGCTTTGTATAAAGCAATAACTGGTAGTGAAAAACATCTTTTGTTGTTAGGAATTGCACTCGGGTTATCCTTTCACGTGCATTTCACATCAGTTTTTTATCTTCTTATAATTCTCCTAACGTTACCATTTTTTCCAAGAACTCGAATATCGGCTAAATATCTTACTTATGGTATCTTGGCATTCTTAGTAGTTATGCTGCCTACAATTATTCATATGCTAATTAACAAAGGGGGAGGAGATCTAATCTCGTACCTTGGTATCTTTTATCATGGGATACATTTAAGACGAGTAATGCAGCTTATCTCCGATGCATTTATACAATTTGAGCAAATCCTTTTTTTCCCCCAGCTTAAAATTTTAGGATTTTTCTTATTGCCAATATTTGGATTATTTTATCTTAAAGAAAAATTAAATCGTAATAGAATTCTTTTTATCTATTTGGCAGCACTGTGGTTTTTGGTTCCATGGTTTATCTTATCTTTGTATAGCGGTGAGATAACTGATTACTATTTTCTCATAGGAAGACCAATTGTAATTTTAATTCTATCTTACTTTTTATATCGACTTATTACGAATCCTTTGCCAATGCTCAAAGTTATAGCAACGCTTATTATAGTGGTATATGCTTATATTAACGTTAATAAGTTTTTAACTTTTGAGCAGAGGAGTCTCTCATATTATAAAGAGGAAACAATGAGGAGAATTAAATCTGGCGAGAAAATAGAATTTTTTGAAGGTTCTCCCGAATCTTATCTATACTATATCTATAAAGAAAGACATGAAAATTAAACTTTCGAACCTAATCTTAGGGGTAGTTGTTCTAACTGCGATTTTTTTTAGGTTTTATAATCTTTCGAATGTTCCACCACAAGCAACAGTTGATGAAGTTTCAATTGGATACAATGCCTATTCAATTTTAAAAACAGGGGCAGATGAGTATGGAACCCATTTTCCGATACTTCTTCGCGCTTATGACGACTACCGTCCCGCCCTCTACGTATATTTAGTTATTCCTTTTATCGCGTTGTTTAACTTAAGCGTTATTGCCGTTCGACTTCCATCAGTGATACTTTCGACCCTTAGTGTTATTGCTGTTTATTGGCTGCTTAAAGAACTATTTCAGATGTGGGTAGTTAGAAATGGGAAGCTGGATAATGATGCGGGAAGTGTGAAGAAAAAATCTCACCCCTCACTTCAAGATCCAGCTTCCAGCGTCCCACTTCTCACCTCTCTTTTTCTGGCTATTTCTCCCTGGCACGTATATATTTCGCGGTTAGGTCATGAGGTTAATGCCTCATACGCATTTTTTATTTTTGGGCTTCTGTTCTTTTTCAGGTTTTTGAATCGTGAGCGATGGAATTTGTATTTATCAGCAGCATTTCTTGCTTTGTCATTTGATTCTTATCAAAGTACAAAAATAGTTATTCCTTTAATGCTATTGGTTTTGGCTATTTTGCACTTTAAAACACTGGTAGCGAATAAAAAAACTGTAATTATTTCGATAATCATCGGATTTATTATAGCTCTTCCAATTCTTGCGACATCATTTGATCAAAACGCGCTCATCCGTTTTAAAGGTACTAATTTATTGTCAACATCGGAAGAATATTTTATGAGGGAAAAGTTACGACTTGACACTGATAGGGTAGAAAGTGATTTATTAGGCCCTATTTTCGATAATAGTAAAGTAGCATCAGTAAGACTTATTGCTCATGCGTATCTTTCCCACCTTGATCCCGTCTGGCTTTTCATAAATGAGGGGGGAGAGCAGTTTAAAGCTCCAACAATTGGCCTTTTGTATTTATTCGAATTGCCATTAATTTTCCTGGGGTTTTTATTTGTCCGAAATATTGGACTTCCCACAAAGACATTAATTTTTCTGCTAGCATGGGGATTGATCGCAATTATTCCGGGAGGAATTTCAAACGGTTACGCCCACCCAATGAGAACGTTCAATTTCCTACCATTGCCTCAAATATTTGCCGCAATTGGATTTATTGTTTTTATAGATTATTTTAAGAAATACCGAACAGCAATTCTCGTAGGGTCAGGTATTGTTGCGGGTATTTTTGCGCTTTGGTTTTTCCATTCATACTATACCTTGGTACCTCGTGAGTTGTCGAGACACTTCCAGTATGGAGTTCTTGCGGCACTTGATGAGACGGCAAGGATTGAATCAAATTATGAGAAAGTTGTTGTTTCAAATCGAGATCGTTTGTTCGAAAGCTACATGTTCTATCTTTACTTACATAAGATTGATCCAGCCAAATATCAAGCCCAAGGCGGAACTGTTTCGGGTGGTTTTGCAGAAGAGCACAAGATAGGAAAGTATGAATTTGGTTCGCTCGAAGATAAAATTTACCCCAATACTCTTTATGTTCTCAATCCCGACGAGTTAAGATCCGGAATGACAAAAATAAAAGAGATCCCTTATCTTGACGGCAAAACCTCCCTGATCCTGGCCGAAACCCAGTGAGAATTGCGCATCAAACTCATGGTGGGATATAATTAGCGTATGACGAAGTTATCCATAGCGTTGGCGACTTTTAACGAAGAAGAAAATCTTGCGAGGACGCTTGAATCTGTTCGAGATATTGCTGATGAAATTGTGATTTACGATGGGCAGTCGACTGACAAAACGGTTGAGATAGCTAAAAGTTTTGGCGCAAGAGTAATAGTCGGCAAAAATTACCCCATTTTTCATGTTAATAAACAGAAGGCAATTGATGTATGCACAGGCGACTGGATTCTGCAGCTTGATGCCGACGAAGTAGTCCCTTCCGAACTCGCTAACGAAATCCGAGAAGCCATCAACCAAAAGCCAACAGCTAACAGCCAAGAGCCAATTAATGGCTATTGGATGCCAAGAAGAAATTTTTTCCTAGGGCGTTTCCTCATGAAGGGCGGGCAGTATCCTGACTACACTCTTCGACTCTACCGAAAAGGAAAAGGTCGCTTGCCGCAAAAAGATGTACACGAACAAGCAGAAGTTGAAGGCGCAGTCGGTTATTTAAAAAATGCCCTACTCCACTACCCTTATAAAGATTTTGCGACATACGTCAAAAAATGGGGAAGATACAACAATTTGATTTCTACTCAAATTGAGGAAGAGTTAAAGAACAAGAATACTATCTTAAAGCTTGGCTATGGATTTGGATATTTATTAGTCAAACCGGCGCACTGGCTTTTTACAACATATGGACGCCACAAGGGATTCATGGACTCATGGCAGGGCTTTACCTTTTCTTTTTTTTCGGCTCTACGATTTCCTGTTTCTTACATTAAGTATCTAAAACGTAAGACTTAGTTCGTAAAGTTTGTAAAGTTCTTAAAGTTCATAAAGTAAAATTAAACTTTAAAAACCTTATAAACCTTACAACTTTACAAACTATAAATATGAGAATATTAGTAACCGGGGGAGCCGGATATATTGGATCATTTATGGTTCGATTACTTATTGATCGAGGGTATGAAGTTTTGGTTTTCGACAATCTCGAACGTGGACATCGTGATGCTTTAGATTCGCGGGCAAAATTTGTTCAAGGCGATATTAAAGATCGAAACGCGCTCGAATCAATATTCGGTAATGAAAAATTTGACGCGATAATGCATTTCGCTGCTTATATTTCGGTCGAAGAATCCGAGAGAGAGAAAGATAAATATTATCAGAATAATGTGGTAGGTTCGCAAAACTTGTTCGAATCTGCAATCAACATTGGAAGAGTCAAAAATTTCATTTTTTCATCTTCAGCCGCGGTTTACGGTAATCCTCAAAAGATTCCAATTCCTGAGGACCATCCTAAAAGCCCCACAAGCGAATATGGGAAAAATAAACTGGCAATGGAAGGAATTCTTGAGTCAATACGGAGAGAGCATCCGGATGTAAGTTTTGCCGCGCTCCGTTACTTCAATGCAGCAGGCGCGGCTCTTGATGGATCAAACGGAGAAAACCATGATCCCGAGACTCACATTATTCCGCTTGCGATTCGCGCGGCAATTAAAAATTCTGAATTCAAACTTTACGGAACCGATTACAATACTCCCGACGGAACCTGCATTCGTGATTATATCCATGTCCTAGACCTGATAGAAGCCCATATTTTAGCGCTAGGAAAAGTTCAGAAAGATCCTGGTGGATATTACTACAATGTTGGAACTGGGGAAGGGCATTCGAATAGAGGAGTAATCGAAATGGTTGAAAAAGTTGCTAGCAAGAAAATTAAAATTCGTGAAGAAGCAAGAAGACCGGGGGATCCTGACCAATTGGTTGCAGATCCGACAAGAATTAAAACCGAACTGGGATTCGAACCAAAGCATTCAGATCTCGAAACAACAGTTAGGACGGCATGGGCGTGGCACAGCCGAAGTTCGTAAAGTTTGTAAAGTTCTTAAAGTTCATAAAGTAAAATTAAACTTTAAAAACCTTATAAACCTTATAACTTTATAAACTAAAATGTTTCGATATTATTTAATTTTATTCCTTACCTTTTTAATTTTATTATTTCCTCGAAACATATTTGCGGAATCGTCTTATGTTTTGCCGTATCCTTCGGCAATGCCGGGAAGTATTATTTATAAACTCAATTTAATACAAGAGGAACTTCTTCGGTTTTGGTATTTTGGGGATTTCGGGCAATTTAAATATAATCTTTCTCAGTCGGATAAGTATTTAGTCGAAGCCAAAACTTTGTTTGATTATAAACAATACCTTTTAGCATTTCAGGATCTTCAAAAATCGGACAAATATCTTAAAAAGATAGAGCCTGCAATTCTTTCAGCTAAAAAGAATGGTAAAAATACGACTGATAAAAAAAAGCTTTTAAAAGAAGCGGCAGAGAAACATATAGAAGAATTATTGAAGTTAAAACAAAACCTTCCCCAAACTTTTAAGTGGAGACCCGAGAAACAACAGGGTAGAACCCTCAATCTATCGGAGGCATTCGAAAATTCAATCAGGGTGAGACAGGAAGCACTATGAATATTGTAGTCTCTATTTTTATTCTGACCCTAGTTTTATTCTCGATTTTTACCTATTCCTTTGTCGACATTAATCTTTCTTACTTATCGAACTTATATACTGGTTTATATCTCAATCAACGGATATTATTGAGTATTATTTATTCGAGCCTTATCGTGGTTTTATTTAGTTGCTCTTATTTTTTACTTACCAATCTTAACCGTCTAAAACTAAATCTCAATAAATTAATTTTATTCATAGTTCTTGCTACAATTTTTGCTTACCCTGCGGCTTTAACATTCGACATCTTCAATTATATAACTACTGCCAAAGTCACGTTTCTTTATCAGGAGAATCCTTATGTTGTTTATCCAATCGAAATGTTGAATGATCCATACCTTGCGTTTACTCGCGCGGCAAACAAAACCGCGCTTTACGGGCCTTTTTGGATTCTACTAACTGTAATTCCATACTTTTTAGGCTTGGGGAGTTTCATCTTGACTCTGTTTTCATTTAAGGTGTTTATTGCACTATTCTACATTGGAACAATTTATCTTATGAGAAGAATCGATAAAACCGCCGCCTTCTTCCTTGCATTAAATCCCTTGGTTATAATTGAGTCTTTAATAAGTAGTCATAACGATATTGTAATGATACTCTTTGCGCTTTTGTCCCTTTATCTATTTTTTCAGAAGAATTATATGTCTTCGTTTTTGTCGATTCTTGGTTCGGTATTTATCAAGCCTGCGACACTGTTTCTTACACCCGTTTATTTAGGGCTATTAAAAGATAGGATTTTCGGAAAGAAAATAAACCAAGAAAAAGCATTTAAGTATTCGGCAATTCTAATGTTTATTATTTTTGTTCTGTCTCCCATTCGCGAGGAGCTTTATCCATGGTATGCGATATGGTTTATAACTTTTACTTCATTTCTTCGCAAAAATAAATTTTTGCAGAGTTTAGTCTTAGTCTTTTCTTTAGGGCTCATGCTTCGCTACATTCCGTACATGGCGACAGGCAATTATTTTGGCCTAACCCCAATAATTCGAAATATACTCATGATAACCCCTGTTCTTATATTTTTAATTTACACATGGTTAAAAAGATATTCCCTATTGCGATAGTAATTTTTATTGGGATTTTTGCGGTTTTGGATCTTGCAAACTTTGGGATTCCGCCAACTCATGATGGCGAATACCACGTGATGCGCTTCCAACAATTTTATAAAGTAATCTCCGGAGGTAATTTATATCCCCGGTGGGCTCCAGACTTCAACAATGGTTTTGGCATACCATTATTTAACTATGTCTATCCATGGCCGAATTATGTAGCTTCTATTTTTCATGCTTCAGGACTTGGATTCATTGACTCTTTTAAGCTCAATATGGCCGCTGCGACCTTGTTTGGCGCTATATTCATGTATCTTTGGGCCAAAAAATATTGGGGAGAATGGGGCGCAGTTGTGTCGTCAGTTTTTTATACATTTTCTCCTTATCACTTTTTAGACATTTATGTTAGAGGATCAGTTGGGGAAGTGTGGAGTTTGGGACTTGCGCCTGCGTTATTTTGGTCTTATTATTCTTACTACGAATCAAATCGAAAAATATTCCTTGTATTATCTTCAATTTTTCTCGCGCTTTTAATTTTAGCTCATAACATCTTGGCCCTAATATTTTTTAGTTTCTTCATACTTTATAGTTCATACTTAATACTTAATTCAAAGGAGAAGAAAGCATTAATTTTAAATACGTTTATAATTTGTCTTACTGGACTAGGACTTTCTTCTCCTTTTTGGCTGCCGGCACTTCTTGAGACACAATACGTTATTGGTCTTCAGACTTCTCAGCCATTGCAGCACTTCCCAGTTCTTTATAAATTAATCTACTCTTCATGGGGTTATGGATTTTCAGGGACAAATGAATCGGATCAAATGTCATTCCAGATTGGAATTGCCAATCTAATTGCAGTTGCTGGTTCGATGATAGTTTTATATGTTTCGAAAAAGAAGCGAACGTTATTATTTTTCAATTCCTTATTTCTAATTACTGTCTTTTTCATTACTCCCTTTTCTGTCTTGCTTTGGAAAAATATTCCAGGTATAGCTTATATTCAATTTCCATGGAGGCTTTTGAGTCTCGTTATTCTGATTGCTTCATTCTTGGCAGGAAGTTTAGTCCAGGACTCGTTATTTAAGAAAAGAGAGAAGGCTTGGATGATTATCACAGCAATTTTAATTATAATTTCGATCGGGTTTTCGATTAGGTATGCAAAGGCCCCTTTTTACCACAAGCGAGCAGATCAGCACTATTTAACTCGGGCGAATTTTACTGATGGGACAAATAGTCCTGGAAATGCATTTAATACAAAATGGCTTTTAGGAATTCCTGATAAGAAGAAAGAAAAAATAGAAGTAGTTGAGGGGTCCGGAAATATTAAAATAAGTGAAATAAAATCGATATCTTATTCGTTTACTGTTGATTCAAAAGTTGATTCGAAAATCTTAATAAACACTGCTTATTTTCCCGGCTGGACAGCAGAAGTTAATGGGGAAAGTGTTCCAGTCGAAAATCATAAAGGCCGAATTTTGCTTAAAATTCCCAAGGGGGCAAAGAATATTCGCGTATTCTTAGATAATACCCCAATCCAAAAACTCTCGTACACTTATTTCCTTATTTCAGTTCTTCTTCTAGTTTTAATTCATGCTAAAACTACTGCTATAATTAAGAAATGAAGATAGCTGTTCATGTTTCCCCTGTTTCGAAAGCTTCGACTTCCGCTCATAAGGTGAGGGGAGTGGGGGCATATATAAATATGTTAATTACGAACCTGCCAAAATTCGATAAAAAAAATGAATATGTATTTGTAGAAGATAAAAACTTCCCGCCAAATGTTGATTTAATCCATTATCCGTATTTCGATCCCTTCTTTATTACCTTAGCAAGCAAGTCTCTAACAAAAACGATTGTTACAGTTCATGATTTAACTCCCCTAGTTTTTCCGGAGCATTTCCCCCCCGGAATAAGAGGAAAGATAAAATGGTTAATCCAAAGATCCCGTCTTAAAAAAGCTGATTTAATAATTACTGATTCAAATTGTTCAAGGAAAGATGTCAGGGATATTGTAGGGATTCCCGAAGACAAAATTCGAACAGTGTATCTTGCTGCAGGTGAGCAATTCAGGCGCGTGGCAGGTGGCGCGTGGCAGGTGGCAACTCGCAAAAAATTCTCACTCCCGGAGAATTTTTTGCTCTATGTTGGGGATGCGACTTGGAATAAAAATCTCCCGAATCTTATTTCTGCACTAAAACAAACAAGACATAAACTGGTTCTGGTTGGAAAAGTATGGTCAAGTTCGGTTACTGAAATTTCGAATAACCCGTGGAACGATGACCTTCGAAAAGTTCTCAAGATTATAGAGGGGGACGATCAGTTTATTCAGTTAGGATTTGTTCCTGACGAAGACTTAGTCAAACTTTACAATATTGCTACTGCGCTTATTATGCCTTCAATTTATGAAGGATTTGGCTTGCCTGTTCTTGAGGCAATGACCTGCGGGTGTCCCGTGATTACGACACGAGGAGGAAGTCTGCCGGAAGTAGCAGGCGATGCAGCATTATATATCGATCCGGATAGTAAGGAAAGCATTATTGACGGTATTGAAAGACTATTTGCCGAACCAAAACTTCGCGGCGAGCTTTCAAAAAAAGGGCTCGAACAATCAAAGAAATTCTCACTAGATAGAGTCATGAAGGATCTAGTCGCCGCATATGAGAAAGCTTACGTCTAATTTAGTTTCAAAAATAGCTAAGGACCAATTTTTCTCAGCTACTTTCTGGATGTTTCTGGGCTTAGGTTTTATGAACGTCGGGAATTATCTTTACCATCTGCTCATGGGACGGATGCTTGGCGTATCGCTATATGGAGCCCTTGAAAGTATTATATCCGCTCTATATATTCTCTCTGTGCCCACCTTAACCTTAAACCTTGTGATTGTAAAATATGTCGCCTCATATAAAGGGAGAGGGGAAAATGAATCTATCTACGGTCTTTATAACTACATTCTTAGACTTCTTCTGATTTTTGGTTTATTAATTTCCGTTATCTTTGTAATAATTTCCCCCTTTATTCAAAAGTTTTTGCATTTGCCCTCAATAACACTGGCTCTTCTTCTTCCGTTGGGTTTTTTTATAAACCTGTTTTATTTCTTGAACAAAAGCCTGCTTCAGGGAATATCCTCCTTCTTTAAGCTAAGCATGCTTAATTTTATCGAGGCGCTTGTAAAATTATTGTCTGCAATACTCCTCGTTTATTTAGGATATAAAGTGGAAGGCGCGTATGGCGCCGTGATAGTAAGCATAGTTCTCGCGTCAGTTGTTTCCGCTTTTTATATAAAAGATATTGTTAAAATACATTTAACTAGTACCGTAAAATATCTTCACGGCCGTGACCTCCTAAAGTTTTCACTACCTACGTTTATTACATCCCTTTCTCTTATTTCCATATTTACTACAGACGTAATTTTGGTAAGACATTTTTTCCCCGGAGCAGATTCAGGATATTATTCTGCTCTTTCGGTTTTAGGAAAAATTGTATATTTTGCAGCCGCCCCCATAGTGTTGGTGCTTTTTCCTATGATCTCAGAACACCATGCTAGAGGAGAAAGCTACAGGAGGCTTTTGATACTGGGGACTTCCTTCACGCTTCTTATAGCCGGATTTATTACCCTTGTTTTCTTTTTTGCGCCCGAATTTATGGTTCTTTTGCTCTTTGGGACAAAATATTTAGTTATTGCCAACATGCTTGGAATGTTTGGAATATTTGTATCCCTGCTATCACTCTCAAGCCTATTTGCAAATTTCTATTTATCAATACATCGGACTGTCCCTTCATTTTTTGTTGGAGGCGCGGCCATTCTTCAAATAATTTTAATAACTTTCTTTCATAAGACTATCGCAGAAATTATTTGGATCTCAATAACAGTTACATTTTTACTTCTAATTTTGCTTTTGCTATACTATCCGCATGCAACGAGCAATAAATAAAAGCTTTGAGAATATAAAACTTCTTTCGGTTGTAATTCCCTCATATAAACAGCAAAGGACTATAGCGCGAGATATTAAAAGAATTTTTTCAACGCTATCAACAGTTCAGATACCATTTGAAATGATCGTTATAGTCGATGGATTTTTAGACAAAACATATGATCGCGCAAAAAAGCTTGAAAACGAGCGTGTTCATATTTTTGGCTACGAAAAAAACAAGGGAAAAGGATTCGCGATAAGATACGGATTTTCAAAAGCTCGCGGTGATGTTATTGGGTTTATAGATTCCGGGATGGATATTGATCCAACCGGAATTATAATGCTCTTAAATCACATGGAATGGTATAATGCCGATATTATAGTTGGAAGTAAACTCCATTCTGTTTCTCAGGTCAATTATCCAGTTGAACGTAAAATTCTTTCATGGGGCTACAGGACTATCACCCACCTTTTGTTTGGATTTAAAGTAAGAGATACTCAGGTTGGACTTAAGTTTTTCAGGAGAAAAGTTGTTGATTCTGTATTCCCAAGGCTTAGGGAAAAAAAGTTTGCATTTGATATTGAGGTTTTAGCAGTTGCCTATACTTTAGGATTCAGGAGGATTTTTGAAGCTCCTATTAAGCTCAAATTTACCGGAGTTTCGACAATTACATCTAAAAATTTCTGGGAAATAATTTATGCTATGCTACTTGATACTTTGCGTGTCTTTTGGAGACAGAAAATTACTCGTTATTATGCAAAGACAAGAAAGGCTCCTCGAATTTCATGGGCAAAATAACTTCTCGAATCCTTATTCTCAATTGGCGCGATATTAAAAATCCTGGAGCGGGAGGAGCAGAGATTTTAACACATGAGATGGCAAAATTTTGGGTATCTTGGGGGCATAGCGTCACACAAATCAGCGCTGGGTTTGACAAAGCTAAGAATCAAGAAGTAATAGATGGAATAAAAATAATCAGATTGGGTCGCTGGTGGAGCGTACATCTTCTGGCATTCTTTTATTATTTTAAAAATCTGCACGGTAAAGTTGACGTTATTATAGATGAAGTTCATGGGATACCATTCTTTGCAGCTCTGTATGAGCCTCGTAAAACCATTCTCTTTGCCTGCGAAGTGGCAGATAAACTTTTCTTCCAAGTTTTTTCCGCCCCTCTTGCCTACATTGGAATATTGATCGAGAGAATCTACTTTAATCTCTATAAAAAAATTCCGACCCTTGCCATATCGTCATCAACGATGGAAGATTTAATTTCTCGAGGTTTCAAAAAGAAAAATATTACAGTTCTCCCAATGGGATTAACAGTTCCTCACAGACTTCATAAACTTAGCAAAGAAAAAGTTCCAACAATTATATATTTAAGCAGAATTAATAAGCAGAAGGGAATTGAAGATGCAATCGAGGCTTTTAAAATAATTAACGAGGCGATTCCGGATAGTCGTTTGTGGGTTGTGGGGTCTGGTGTTCCCGAATATGTCGCAAAGATCAAGAATAAGGTCAAGGGTTATAAGCTTTCGCGGGCTGTTAAATTTTTTGGGTTTGTCTCCGAAAGCCAAAAATTCAAACTTTTATCACGAGCCCATTTAATGATTTTCCCATCAATTCATGAAGGGTGGGGTATAGTTATTGCAGAGGCCGGTGTTTGCGGAACGCCCTCGGCCGTCTACAATGCTCCTGGTGTTAGAGATGTTGTTGAAAATGGAAGCAGAGGAATTATGGTCGAGAAATATCATCCAGATCTCCTGGGAAAAGCTATGGTTCGATATTTAAAAAATGATAAGCTATATACGAGTTTACTTTCAAAAATAAAATCATTTGAAAAAGAGATAGGGTGGGAGAATACTGCGAAAGTAGCTTTTTCAGTAATAGCAAAATATGAGAATCGCAAAAGTTAAACTATTCCCCTTTGTGCTTTTATCTCTTATTGTTATTCTTGGATTTTTATTGCGAAGTCACAATCTTTACACTTGGCCGCGGGAAGGCGCGACATTTGACGAATATGCCTGGACTTGGCTTGGGATAAATCTTATCCAGCAACAAATGCCTATATCTTGGTCCTCTCAGCCTCAATATACAAATCGCGAACACTTAACCTATAGAGGAGCAGCATTTTTCCTAGTAAAGCCCTACCTTGAGCATCCACCAGTCTTTGGATTAGTAGCCGGATCTTTCGCGTTAATTAATGGCGCACAAGATATGTACGATGTTGACATCAGAACCATTCGGCCGCTTGCGATTATTTTAGGATTGACAAGCATCATCCTTGTATACCTGCTTGTAAACGAACTTTATGATAGAAAAACTGCCTTTATTGCCTCGCTTCTTTATGCGACAATCCCAACAATTGTTATAGGTTCACGTATTGTTCAAAATGAAAACTTTTTTATTCCAATGTGGCTGCTTGCCCTGCTTTTTACTTCGAAATATCTCAAAACAAAAAATTCGTTATACCGAAATACTGCAGCGGTTATTTGTGGATTATTAATTTTGTCAAAAATTCCTTGGATTGCAGCAACCGGTTCTATAGTTCTAATTTTTCTTTATCTTAAAAAATACAAGGATCTATTCAGATTTGTTTCGGTTGTTGTTTCCATTGGTCTGCTGTACCTAGTTTATGGAGTTTATTTTGATTCGAAGTTATTTTTAGATCTTTGGGCGCTCCAACTAAATCGATATGACATTTCGTTTGCAAGTATCTATGCAATATTTCAAAAACCATGGCTTGTTGACAGATTTTTACTTGACGGGTGGATCTACTTTGGCTGGTTTGCGCTCATCCTTTTATTAACAGATATTAAGAAACATTATTTCATAATTTTTGCCCTGCTTTCTTATTTCGTTATTTTCCTAACCGGCATTCCGGATGAAGCAGGACATGGATGGTACAAATACCCGTTCTATCCGTTTCTCATAATTTCTACCGCGTTCTTTATTCGTAATTATTTCATTAAGAACCCAATCCTGACATTCTTCTTTTTGGTACTCGTCGGAACAACTCTTTTTCAAAATACCTGGGCTGTGTCATTCGGGTTTTCCTATTTTGTTTTTCGCCTCATAATTCTGGGATGGGGATTAAGTTTGGTTCCACTATTTTTACCATCCAAGCCCCTAATAAGAATTTCGAAATTTGTATCCTACTCTTGGTTGGTAGCATTTATAATGCTCAATATTTGGTCTGTAATACTTTATAATGAACAGTAAATGATTTTCCTTTTGTCTATTCCTCTTGCCCTTGTAGCTTTCATTTTGGAATCTTATCCTCGTTTTATAAACCGAGAGTATGGAGTTGATATATGGACACACCTTCTCTATCTTAAGGAATATCATAAGCAAAAAAGAATTCCCGGAAGAATTGAAAATGGGTTTTTAGTTCCGGGAGATTATGATTATCCCCCTGTTTTTATTTGGATTCTATCAAAGTTTCCTTTCAAACTGGTTGAGAAATATGAATTTTTATTCTCACCGTTTTTTGATTTTATTCATTTGATTATAATCTTTGGGATAGTATACATTTTGACATCAAACATTTTCCTTGCCTTATTGACTCAACTCTTATACATCCTAACCCCAATTATTATTCTTGAAAATTCAAGCGCTACTCCCAGATCTCTTGGATACACATTATTTACTATTCTTATGATGTCCGTTATCTTTTATTATCAAAATCCTAACCCCGCATTTTTGGCTCTTGCAGTAATCTCAGGCTCGATAATTTTTTTGACACATCGGTTTACCGCCCAGGGGTTTCTGTTCTTCGCCGTTATTTTTGATTTTATTAAACAGAATATAGTTTTCTCCCTGGTTTTCCTCACAAGTTTTGCAGCAGCAGTTTTACTTTCAAAGGGTTTTTACATCAAAGTACTTCGCGGCCATATTGGTAACTTAAAATTCTGGGGGAGAAATATTGAATATAGGTTTGCTCATCAAGTGAAAGGGAATATAGGGCATCATGAAAATCGTGACTTTATTTTTCGTATATACAATAGATTTCTCCAATTTCCTCCATTTGTTTTAGAAATAACCAGTCCTTGGGTTTTATTCGTCCTATATGTTTTTATATTCGAGTTTCAGGGAAATCCGGTCTTTTCCCTTATGACTCTTTGGGTTGTAATATCTTACATTCTTGCACTTCTGACAATATGGGTTCCAAATCTTCGCTTTTTGGGAGAAGGGCAGAGATATTTAGAACTTTCAGCATTTCCTGCAGCATTTTTGACTTCGAACTTTTTAGTTTCGAAAATAAATTCTAACATTGGGTTACCCCTTGCCGTTCTCTATTCGATTATTGGAGTCTTAGCACTGGTTACCATAGTTGTTATTCAGCGAAAAGCAATAATAAATGAAAAACTGCGAACCTTAACCCCCGAGATGAAAAAAATGTTCGCCTACTTAAAATCCTTAAAAACTAAGCCTCGATTGCTTTGTATTCCGCATCAGATAACCACAAATACCATTTATCACACCGGCTGTCCGGTATATGTTAACGCAAGCTACACAACAATTGATAAAATTTCCGATGTCTATCCCTATATACGCAAACCACTTCGGGAAATCATGAAAGACCACAATCTTGATATGATTCTCCTAAATCAAGACTATGCCACCATTTCAGATCTTAAAATCGGGCATTATAAAAAAGTTCATGAAGTTGAAAATTTTGTTTTGCTTAAATTGTAAAAATAATCACGTTTATATATAATGTGGAACAATATATGCGAGACAATCAAAAACAAAAACTAACCGCATTGGTTACTGCTGTTGGGGGAAGATCGGTTGGGTACCAGATATTTGAGTGCCTAAAAAAGTTTCCAAAAAACTATAGAATTGTTGCGACTGACGCGGATCCTTTCGCCGCAGGACTATACGAGGCAGACCGCGGATGTTTGTTGCCTCCTTCCTCATCCAAAAAATATCTTCCTTCTCTAATTAAAATATGCAAGAAAGAAAAAGTAGATGTTGTTCTTCCGGGATCAATCCCGGAGATATTAGCAGTCGCAAAATACGAGAACGATTTACTCAAGGAAGGAGTAGTTCCTATTACCAATTCCCACTCTTTAGTTGAGGCGACATATGATAAACTCGACGTCTATAACCTACTAAAAAAAAATAATCTCTTGACTCCTGAAACACGAGAAATTAAATTACTCTCCGATGCCTCTTCCATACGCTTCCCTTTAATCGTTAAACCCCGCGGTGAAACAAGTGGATCAAGAAATGTACATATTGTCAAAGATAAAGCCGAGCTTTCGGAAGTTTTAAAAAAATTTAGGCGAGAAGGAATAAAAATGCTCGCGCAAGAATATGTTTCCGATGAGGATCATGAATATACTGTGGGAGTTTTGTGTGGCAAAGACGGAAGAATAATTGATACTATTGTCATGAAAAGACGTCTTATTGGATTTTCAAGAGGTGAGGAGAGAAAAATTGGCCCTAGGAATTATGTTTTGTCTACTGGTTATTCTCAAGGTTTTTTTGTTAACGAACCAAAAGTGAAAAAAACTTGCGAATTAGCGGCAAGGCGTTTAGGGGCGCGTGGCCCATTTAATATTCAATGTAGGAAAGGAAAAAAAGGTGTTTACATTTTTGAGGTTCACCCAAGATTTTCAGGTTCTGCCTCAATGAGGGCAGAGATGGGTTTTAATGAACCACACATTTTAATTCGCGACTTTCTAGGCATAGAAAGAGTCAAGAAGGTTCCACATAGATTAGGCTATGCAGTAATTCGAAAATTTGCCAACGCAGTTGTTCCTATCAAAAATTATAATCAAATAAAACAAACTTTATGAAGGCGCTTGTTTTTGGTGCAACAGGATTAATCGGATCTCATTTGGTTCAAAAGCTTCTTAAGGAAGGAGCGGATGTAACAGGAGTTTCAAGTGGGAATAACAAAAAAGATATTCATTCCAAAAAATATCATCATGTATCAGTTGATATTTCAAAAAAAGAAGAATTCTCAAGAATAAAAGGAGAGTTTGATGTAGTTTTCAATATGGCTGCCCATATAGCAACCGGTTATGCGACCGATGACGCATTAAAGTGCCTACTTGTTAATGCAATAGGAGCCCTAAATATTCTGGAGCTTATGGTGGAACGGGGAATAAAGAGATTAATACATAGTTCTTCCGTGACAGTTTATGGCAGACCAAGACGTAGAATAGCACATGAAGATAGTCCGCTTAATCCCATCATTGTTTATGGAGTCAGTAAATTAACCGCTGAAAATTATTGTACTATGTTTTCTTCGCTTCACGGCCTTGCGATAACTGTGCTCCGTTATGCCTCAGTTTATGGTCCGGGTCTTACTCAGCGGACAGCACTTCCGATTTTTATTGAACGCGCACAGAAGAATGAGGACATTTTCCTTTACGGAGACGGGACGCGCAGTCAAGACTATATTTATGTGGATGATGTTGTAGAAGCCAATATACTCGCAGCAAAAAAGGGGACCACGGGAGTTTTTAATATTGGAAGTGGAGAAAAGACGACGATGAGATATCTGGCAGAAACAATTATTGGTGTTTTCGGTTCCTCATCTCGCATCAAATACGATTCCAAAAAACCTCAAGAATTTAGCTTTGGCATTGATATTAAAAGAGCAGAGAAAGAATTGGGCTATAGAGCAAGATATGATTTACGTTCAGGACTTGAGCATTACAAAAAGTCTATCAAATGAAGATTGGAATAATTTCGGATATTCATGGGAACAGCCACGGATTGAAAATAGTTTTGTCTAAACTTTCGAAATGCGATAAGACTTTGTGTGCCGGCGACATTTCAGGATATTACCCCTTTGTAGATGAGTCTATATCTCTTTTAAAAGAGCATAAGGTCATTTCTGTTTTGGGGAATCATGACCAATACCTTTTGGAAGGGAAGGCTCCAGAAGGTGCAAATCCCGAAGTTAAAAAATCCGTTCGATTCATGAAAAAGATAGTTTCGCCTTCGAGCTTAAAGTATTTATTCAATCTCCCTATAAATCTTAAGTTCAAAATAAAAGGCAAAAAAATTTTGATGTGCCATGGGAGTCCGTGGGATTATCTGCGGGGCAGGATTTATCCTGACTTTTCGAATTTTAAAGAATTTGAACAAGTTCCGTTCGACGTTATAATTCTTGGCCAAACCCATTATCCTCTTGTTCGAAAAGTCGGCAAAAAAACCATTATAAACCCCGGTTCTTGCGGACAACCTCGCGACTACAACTTACTTTCATATGCCATTTGGGATACTAATTCGAATAAAGTAGAAATAAAAAGAGCTGCTTGGGATATCGGAAAATTTAAAAAAGAAGCGCTTGCACGCGGCACAGAACAGGAGTTTTTTGGAGTGTTTAGCAGAGAAAACAAAATATATGGCAAAGAATAGAAGTAAATACCTTAATTTGACGGACGAAACGAGCGTACCTCATGCCGCTATTGAAGGGACTATTGAAGATATACTATTAGTTGCAGAGAAGGAACTTGGAAAATCCACGAAAGATTTAACAGTTCTTGATATAGGCTCAGGCTTCGGTCTATATTCGCAGGAACTTGCCAAATTTGTTAAAAAAGTAGTAGGAGTTGAGCCATTTAAAGGCGCCTATGAAAAAGCCATAAGGATGAACAGGCGTTCGAACGTAAAATTCGTCAACAGCTTGATCGAAGATTATAAAGGAAAAGAAAAATTTGATCTTGCAATAAGTCTTACCACACTCGAGCACATGCCGCATCAAGAAAAATCTTTTAAGAATGTTTTTCGAATCATGAAGCCCGGGGCTATTCTTTACGTAACTGCCCCCAATAAATTGTGGCCTATTGAACCACATTATGAGCTGCCTTTTCTTAGCTGGTTGCCGCTTTCTTTGGCTAATCTTTATTTAAAAATTACAGGTAGGGGTGAATCTTATCAAGAAAGCTCCTATTCGCGAACCTACTTTGGTATGAGAAGACTATTCGACAATTTTAATTGTGATTATTATTTTCCTGTTCCCGCGCCAAACGCGATATATATAGGTTGCGGGAGACGAACCGGAATGAATACCTTACTTAAGCATGGCGGGATATGGCTCATCAAAAAGGCGCCTCTTTTTTGGTTATTGTCCAAAGGATTTATTATGGTTGTGAAGAAAAAGTAGTTACAATTTTACGAGAACTATGTCGCCGCTTTTATATACCACTTTGGCATTCTTTATTTTTAAATCTTTTAACTTCGCAAAACTTTCTCTTAAGAATAAATAATCGAGCTTGTATTTTTTGGCTAATTCAGAAACGGGCTTTTTTAAGACTGGATAAAAGTCACCCATAAATTTAACTGAGTAGCTATCAATTCCTACCAATATATCCGCCTTTGTATTATAAGCAACCATCGTTGTTATTTGGTGAGGAAGACACATAATTCTTGGAGTTCCCTTAAGCTTATTAATAAATTTAAAAGTATTTTTCATATCCCCTGTAAGACTTCTGTTTTTATCTTTTATAACTGCTTTATATTGAACAATTAGAATTATGAAAAAACAACCTACAAGCAATGTTAAAAGAATGATAATTGCGTAAATACGCAATGGTGAATTATAAAAATAAATGAAAATGTAAGCTGATAATATGGATGTTGGTAGTTGTGTCATTTCAAGATATCTATACCCCTCACCTATCGGTATCAAATACTTATTCATAAGAACAAGAATAGCCAAAATGTAAAAAAATATTCCCCAAATTGCCATTTTTTCCATCATGACCGGATTTGGTATTCTTACTATAAAAAATATAAAGGCAGAAAGTATCCAAATATTAGATACGAGAAGCGTAAGTGGAGCAAGTTTTGTGAGAAGTTTATAGATAACACCGACTAAATCTGGATTTTTATCAGGAGGTAAATGACCATACACTTGATGTGCGAATCGATTATCGCTATTTTTACTCCAAAAAATTATGTTTGTAATATGAACTTTTAAGACCCGCAAATAGTATCCACGGCTAAGTACAACTGCAAGTATCATAGATAAACCAAAGACATAAATGTATATTGGATTTCTTTCTAAAAAAGCAAAAAATATACTTATAAAAAGAAGAGACTGGGTAGCGAATCGATGAGTTAGAATAGTTAATGTAGAAAAAATAATTCCCAGAAATAAAAATTCGCTTTGTTTAAAAGATGAAGTTGAATACATAAGAAGCGAATAAAATGAAATAGAGAATAAAAGATAACCGATCGACCTTGGGACGAGGGAAGAGTTTTCAATCGCCACAATGGGAGTGAGGGTGTAAATGAGTTGAGAAATTAGCGCGATGTATAAATTGCCTGTTAATTGAATTGCTACAAAAAAAACAAATATGTTGAGAAGCGCGTCAAAGAATGGGGATATTAACCCCTGATATTTTTCAAGGTTTTTTGTGCCAAGAAGCGAAAGAAGTAGAATAAAGACAGGGGGGTAATCAAAATAGCCTTTAAATATAAAACCTTTTTTAATTGGTCTCGCGGGAATTCTAAAATGATTCTTTCTGATTATTCTTACTTCAAGAAGCCTTGTCCAAACATCGACCCCGAAATACTTATTAAAAAATCGGGGGTACGTTTGTAGCAAATAAGATATTAACGGGAAAATTAAACTTAATAAATATTGCACGGCTTTGTGAGATTATATTATAATCTCAAAACAATCGTAAAGTGGCATTTTATGAAAACTCAAAATCAGAGATTAATGACCTTCTTTCGGAAGATTGACAAGGCAGAAGCAAAAGGAGAACATAAGTTTTATTTTTCTTTTGCCAAAGATTATATTAAAGGGAAAAAAGTTCTTGATATAGGATCCTGGACAGGTCCATTTGAAATATTAATCTATGACTTAGCAAAAGAAATTACTGCTGTTGATATTGAAGAACGTGCATTAAAAGTTTTAAAGAGAAATTTACCAAAAGTCGCAACTGTCAAAGCGGTTTCACACAAGCTTCCCTTTCGCGATGGAACCTTCGATGTCGTTTGTTTTTTTGATGTTATCGAACATATTCCAGCAGGATACGAACTTGCAACCATGCAGGAAATAAATAGAGTATTAAAAAAGGGCGGTTATCTATTTTTGGCAACTCCACATTCTAATATATTAAGTAAAGTATTTGATCCTGCGTATTTTCTCGCCAGCCATAGGCATTACAGCGATAATTCGCTCTTGTCGATGTTGAAAGACTCCGGATTTAAGGTAGAAAAGATATTGCATCGAGGTTCTTTTTTTTCGTCTTTTTATGCCTTGTCCTTTTATTTTTTCAAACATGTGTTAAGAACAAAAATGCCAAATATTTCATATATTGAGAAAACTATGGAGAAAGATATAGCCGGTCCCGGATATATTCAAATTGCGCTTCGAGCCAAAAAGAGTTAGGCCTTTACAGCTTGGGACACTACTTTAATAACGTAATTTATCTCTTTATCAGCTAGTTTTGAATAGAGAGGAATAGAGATCTCGGATAATGCAATCCTTTCGGTGTGTGGAAACATACCTTCCTTATATCCGAATCGCTTTCTATAGTAAGAAAAAAGATGAATAGCTGGATAATTGATTACTGCCCCCACCCCATGCTTGTTAATGTACTCTAATATTTTGTCGCGCTTTTCAGGACTTACCCAAATTGGGAATATATGTCTTCCATGTTTTGAGTTTTTGTATTCACGAGGCATGTCAATTCCAATCTTTTTGAAGGCCTGTCTATATATTTTTGCAACCCCTTCTCTTGCTTTCCATTCTCTTTCTATTTTTTTAACTTGAGGAATAAGAAGAGCAGCCTGAATATTATCCATATTATATTTCCAGCCAAGGATGTCTACGTCATATGTCTTAAGTCCTGTCCGTACACGCTGCGCTAACTCGCTTGTTATGCCGTGGGATCTTAGTTTTTTTATTAATTTTGCGATTGTCTTATTATCACAAACAAAAGCTCCTCCTTCACCTGATGCTATACTTTTGGTTGCATAAAAACTGAAGCATGCAAAACTTGTTTTTTGTCCGGGTCGAAAGCCGTCTCTTTTTGCCTCAAGCGCATGAGCCGCATCCTCAATCACCACGAGTTTGTGTTTTTTTGCGATAGCAAATATCTTTTTCATGTCAACCATTTGTCCGTAAAGATGGACCGGCATTATGGCGCGAGTTTTGCGGGTTACAGCTTTTTCGATAAGATTGGCGTCAATATTCCCCGTGTCTTTTTCGACATCTACAAAAACTGGGATGCCGTCTGCCATAATAATGGAATTTGATGTTGCAACAAAAGACATTGGCGTGGTTATAACTTCATCTCCTGGTTTTACACCGGCGGCAATGCACGCGAGATGAAGCGCGGCTGTACAGCTAGTTAGTCCAACAGCGTATTTTGCATTAAGATAAGACGCTAAAGATTCTTCAAACTGATCTACATATGCACCCGTTGTCAAAAAGAGCGAACGAAGTACTTTCTCAACCAATTTAATTTCTTGATTTCCGACATTATGTTTAAAAAACTCAACATTCATATACTAGTGGTGTTCGGTGGTGCCATCAGGCAACACAATTGGAACTGACTTGAGCCATGTTTGCAAATTCCAAATATCCTTATTTTCTCGATACCAGGCAATTGTTTCAATGAGTCCTATTCTCATGTCTTTTTTCGGTTCCCAACCAAGTAGTTTTTTTATCTTACTATAATCGCAAGCAAAACCAGACACCTGTCCCGGTCTGTCTTTTACAATTTTAATTCGGGACTCTGGAATTTTCATATGCTTTGCGACTGACTTTGCTATTTGAAGAATTGATATTGCTTTTCCTGAACCAATATTAAATACCTCACCCTTAACCTTTTTAAGAGGAGCGCGTATTAAAAGATCAATAGCCGTTGCTACGTCTGAAACATGCATATAGTCTCTTTTTGACTTCCCCCCTCCATGCAGCGGTAATGGATCATTCGATAATGCGGAAGTTATAAAACGGGGTATTGCTTTTTCAAGATGCTGGCGGGGCCCATAAATATTAAATGGACGCAAGATTATTACTGGAATCCCATAAGTAATATAGTAAGAATATACTAAGCGATCTGCTCCTGCTTTTGCTGCCGCATATGGGCTATGAGGGTTTAGTGGATGTGATTCATCCATCTTTCGAGTAAGACCGTGACCATATACCTCACAAGTAGAGATATGAATAAATCTTTCAACCCTTTTTTTATGATGGTAAACTGCGTTTGCAACCGATTGAGTTCCCAAGACATCAGTCTCAAAAAATTTTCTATTGTCATGAATTGATCGTGTGACGTGAGTTTCGGCAGCAAAATGAATTACAACATCAGAATCCCGTACTAGATTGTCGACCAAAGCATTGTTGGTTACATCTCCGTACACAAAGTGAAAGCGTTTGTCGTTCATCATCTCGGGTAGAAAATTTCTTAGATTTCCTGCATATGTTAATGCATCGAGTACGGTGAAGTAGTAATTTTTATATTTTTTAAATAAGTACTCTAAAACATTGCTTCCTATGAATCCGGCGGCTCCTGTTATGAAGATTTTTTTCTTTGTTTTTTTCACTAAATTTATATATGGCATTATAACTAAGAAAAATATGCCCGTCAACATCAAAATATGTTAAAATAAGTAACCAAATTTAAAACTATGAAAATTCCGGTAGTAATATTCTGTGGTGGGACAGGAACACGAATGAAAGAAGAAACTGAATTCCGCCCAAAACCCATGGTTTCCCTTGGAGGAAGACCAATCATCTGGCACATAATGAAAATCTACTCACACCACGGATTCAATAAATTTATAATAGCTCTAGGGTATAAGGGTGATTACATTAAAGATTATTTTCTAAACCAGGAGTATTTTGATAACGACTTTAATTTACAAACAAAAACAGGAAAAAAAATTTTACATAAAAATAACAGAAGGAGAAAAGATGATTTTGATATTACCTTTGTCAATACAGGTCTTGAAACGCCAACTGGCGATAGATTAGTTAGAGTAAAAAAATACTTAAAATCGGATCTATTTATGGTTACTTATGGAGACGGTGTCAGCGATATTAATATTCGAGATTTGCTTCGTTTCCATAAAAAAAAGAAATTAATAGGGACTGTTACAGGTGTCCACCCTAAGTCTAAATGGGGGATTATTGTCTCGGACAAGAATGGGGTCGTCAAAAGATTCCAAGAAAAACCAAGATTTAATCAATATACAAATGGAGGATTTATGGTTTTTACAAAAAAAGTTTTTGAATATCTAAAGAAAGGTGATATGATTCACGATGCATTTCCGGGATTAGCAAAAAATGGTCAACTTGCAGTATATCTTCATGACGGGTACTGGTCAGCGATGGATACATATCAAGATGTTGAAGAAATGAATAAACAGTGGAAAAAGGATCCTGCCTGGAAAGTGTGGTGATAATATGAAAGTTTTGGTTACCGGTGATAGAGGATATATTGGATCGGTTCTGGTCAGGAAATTAGTTAAAGAAGGTCACAATGTAATTGGATTAGATACGGGTTTTTTTGAAAACAACCTTTTGCCCGGCGATTCCATACCCTCCTATAAAAAAATCACAAAGGATATTCGTCATGTAAGCCTTTCTGACCTGAGAGGAGTTGATGCAATTATTCACCTCAGTGCTTTATCTAATGATCCAATGGGAGAGATAGACCCAAAATTGACAGAAGAAATAAACCATAAGGCTTCAATTCGATTAGCAAAATTAGCAAAAAAAGCAGGAGTTAAAAAATTTATTTTTTCTTCCTCCGCGAGTGTTTACGGTATAGCTGAAAACGGAATAGTGGATGAAAAATCGAGAGTGAATCCATTGACGGCCTATGCTCGCTCAAAAATAAAAACCGAACAAGCTCTTAAAAAACTAGCTGCCTCAGATTTTTTTGTTGGCCTTCTGCGAAACTCGACAGTTTATGGTTTTTCTCCTCGTTTTAGAAATGATTTAGTCGTAAATAATTTAGTCACAACAGCACTTGCTTATGGCCAGATACGAATTATGAGCGATGGTACACCGTGGAGGCCCTTGATTGATGTTCGAGACCTTACTGACATTTTTATTGAATTCCTTAAGACAAAAGACATATCTTTGAATGGGGAAATTGTAAATATTGGATTTAATGAAAATAATTTTCAAGTGAGGGATCTTGTTGATGTGATAAAAAAAGAGCTACCCTTTTGCTCGGCCGTCTACACAGGGGAACATGGCGCTGATTCAAGAAGCTATAGAGTCAAGTTTGGTTTCTTTAAGAAACACTTTCCCAACGTCCGTCAAAAATGGCCTCTTTCAAAATCTGTTAAGGATATGATTTATGCTCTCAAAAAGAGTAAATTTTCAAAAAAAGATTTTGAGGAAGGGAGATATACTCGACTTGCAGTTTTACGCCGCTTGCAGAAGAATAACAGAATTGATAAGAATTTATTCCGCACAACATGAAGATTCACAAAACAAAAATTCGCGGTGTGTACGTTATTGAAGCTGAACCAAAAGTAGATGATCGCGGATACTTCATGAGAATATATGCTAAAGAGGTTCTTAAAAAAAATAAGATAGAATTTGATATAGTTCATATTAATAGATCATTCACAAAACAAAAAGGTACAATTCGAGGAATTCATTACCAAATAAAACCTCACGCGGAGAACAAAATAATCCAGTGCTTGCATGGTAAAGTTTTTGACGTTGCCATAGATTTACGTCGTAATTCCAAGACATTTGGTAAATGGTTAGGAGTGGAATTGTCGGAAAAAAATAAAAAAATGCTCCTTGTTCCAAGGGGATGCGGTCATGCATTCCAGACGCTTGAAAAAGATACGGTCGTTGAATATTTCGTTACTGAATATTATTCTCCAGAATATGAAAAAGGCATAAGATGGGACGATCCGTTTTTTAAGATTCAATGGCCAATAGATAAGCCGCTCTTATCAGAAAAGGATGCCTCATGGCCACTTTCTAAAAGATGAAATTCTTATTAATTGGGAAAAATGGTCAATTAGGTCACGAGCTAAACATAGAGTTGGGAAAGAAATATAAAGTATCGGCATTTTCAAGTAAGGAACTTAATATCGAAGACAAAGGTAAAATTTCTCAGTTTGTCAAAAGAATAAAACCAGACGTTGTTATAAATGCTTCCGCCTTTCATGTAGTTCGCGACTGTGAAGAGTTTCCTGATAAAGCTTTCATAATTAATTCCATAGCTATTAAAAATCTTGCTCAGATTTGCCAAGATAATGGCTCACGGTTAATACACTATAGCACTGATTACGTTTTTGATGGTAGAAAAGGCGAGCCATACTTAGAAGATGATGCTGCAAATCCATTACAATTGTATGGAATCTCAAAACTTGCGGGAGAATATTGCGCAAAAACGTATTGCAGTAAGTCATTAATTATTAGGACTGCCTATTTGTACGGAGGATTATCAGGTAGTAGATCAAAAGGTGGAAATTTTGTATTAACGATTTTAAAACAGGCAAAAGAGAATGATGAGCTTGAGGTAGCATCTGATCAAATCGTTTCTCCAACTTATGCAAAAGACCTGGCTATTGCCTCTTTAAGACTTATATTAAAAAAACCAAATTCTGGAATTTATCACTTGGTTAATGAAGGATATTGTTCACTTGCCGAATTTTCAATGGAAATAATTAGAGCATCAAATAAGAATACAAAAGTAATTCCTATCAGACGGAGTGAGGGAGATTTAAGACGTCCTATGTTCTCTGCGCTTAAAAATACCAGTGCAGCAAAACTTGGAGTTACACTTCCTTCCTGGAAAGATGCACTAAAAAGATATCTATTCACTTTATCCTAAATTTTATGTCGAAACCTAAGGTTACAGTACTTATACCAAATTATAATGGCAAGAAATGGCTGGAGGGGCTTCTTCCTACTCTAAAAAAGGTCAGCTATAAAAATATTGAAGTTTTGATTGTAAACAATGGTTCAACGGATGACAGTGCAAAATTCCTTAAAAAGAACTATCCGAAGTTTAAAGTCTTGGAAATTAAAAAGAACAGAGGATACTCAGGAGCAAACAATTTAGGAGTTAAAAGAGCTACAGGCGAATACATTCTTTTTTTGAATAATGATACTAAGGTCACTCCAAATTTTCTGGGGCCTCTTGTTGAAAAAATTGAAAATGATAAAACTATTGGAGCGGTTCAACCTCAAATAAGGAATATGGTTAGTAAAAATGCAATTGATTCTATCGGTTCTTTTTTTACCTTCACCGGATTTTTATATCACTACGGATATTTTCAAAATGCAACCGAAAAAAAATACAACAAAGAACTTTCAGTTTATTCAGTAAAAGGAGCTTGTTATCTTATGAAAAAGAAAGATTATCTTGATCTCGGAGGAATAGATGAAAGTTTTGTCACCTACGTTGAAGAATCGGATCTTTGTCATAGACTTCTTCTCTCCGGAAAAAATATAATTTATATACCAAAAAGTATTGTTTATCACTTTGGCGGAGGAGATATGTCTGTAATGACAAAAACTGAAGTGGTAATATTTAGATCTTTTAGAAATAGGTTTGTATCTTATATAAAAAATTTAAGCTTAAAAAAGTTACTATTTGTTTTACCGATTCATTTTATACTTTGTGAGATACTTATTTTTATGAGTCTTCTTCGGGGGAAATTCAAACAAGCCATTGCTTCTCAAATCGGAGTTATAGGATGGATTCCCAGTTTACCTTCGATTTTAAAAAAAAGAGAATACATACAATCTCGTATTAGAAAAATAAATGATAAAATGCTCTTTGCCTCTGTAGAACGTAATCCAAGTTTTAACTATTATTCACATTTTTTCTTTAATCCGGAAGGAAGATTTAATGAAAAAGAAGTTTAAGAAAATTATTTTCAACGAAAAAATTATACTTATCTTTTTCCTTATCCTTGTTTTTACAGCATACAAAGATCTCTTTAATTCTTACTTTGAAGCGGATGAATGGTTCCATTTTACACATTACTTTCCTTTAACAAAAGATCCTTGGGGTCCGTTACTTCCTTTAATAAAATCAGTTACAGATGCGGTAGTATTATCTGAGGGGCAACATGTTGTTCCAATAGGAGAGGAAATCTTTTTTCTAAACACTCGATTTTTTGGAGTCAATTTTACACCATATGCATTTATATCTATATTGCTTCACTCAATTAATAGTTTCTTGGTATTTCTTTTTATTCAGGAATTATTAAAAAATGGGAAACTTAAATCCAAAAATACCATTATTGCAATTGTGGGAGGAGTCTTTTTTGCATTGTCGGCGATACCTATGCATGCAGTTACATGGGCTGCATTTTATGGCCAAAATGTTCTTTCAATTACCTTTTTTATATTAAGCATTTTATTTTTGAAGAAAGCCCTAAGTACAAAGAAAAAAAAATATCTTTTTATTTCTTCCATATTTTTATTGCTTGATCTACTAACTAAAGAAATAGCAGTTGTTCTTATTTTGATAATTCCAATTATGATTTTTATGGAAAAAAGAGTTTTCCCAGTAAAATTTTTAATTAAAATCTATTCTATCCCGTTAGCATTTTTTATTCCTTTTCGTTTTGTGTTGCCAGCTTTGTATGTGTGGATAAATCAATGGATAGAGGTTAGCATGAAATTAACACATCAAGCAGAAGTTGCTACTGCAAGTAGCGGTTTTGATATCTCTCTTATTATCTACAGAACTATTTCATTTCCCTTAAGTATGCTTTCGCAAGTTTTTATCCCCGGGGCGACTATCCTTTCTGTCATGCAGACGATAAGCCCGTTTATTTATTACTTATATCCTGGCGAGCCAGCGTCGCGAGCCCAAAATCGTTTGTTTTTTGTATATGGGCCGGGACAAAATTTATTATTTTATCTGATTTCTCTTGGAATAGTTGTGCTCATTATTGTTATGGTACGTAAATACATGCAATCCAAGAAAAATTCTGAGGCCCAAACTGTTCTTTTAGGATTTTTACTCATAATAGCGAGTACGCTCCCTCTGGTTTTAAATGTTTTACGTATTCCGTCGTGGGGGACAGATCTTTTTGATTCAAGGCATTATTATATGCCTTCCATTGGAGCTGCGATAGTTTTTCCTTTTTTGCTCTTATTTATTTCTGAATTTATAGTCAGGATAATCAAAAAAATAACGCGAATTTCTCTGAATTCTTTGTGGGTTTTAGGTTTGCTGTTTCTTGCTTGGTTTATTAACAATAACAGCGTATTTCAAGCGAATATGCATACCATTGTTGATGTTACGGGAATCCCAAGGCGGCAGATTATTACACAATTAAAACAGCATCTTCCGGTGTTACCACAAAAAGCTGTTTTCTATGCCGAGACAGATGGGGGAGGCGCATACGGTACAATACTTCCTTTCCAAACGAGTTTCCCTCAGATATTGACAATTGTCTACTATGATAAGAATCCACTACCAGATAGTTTTTTTGATACATTTATTTTGGATGCAAAACCACAAGGTTATTTGTTTTCAGAAAACAGGGGATTTGGATTTTATAATACCAAAAAAACGCTATCAGAAGCTCTTCTTGCCAATACTTTTTCCGTTAATGACGTTTATGGTTTTTATTATGATTCAAAAAAAATTAAGTTTAACGATATTACCAAGTCCGTAAGAGAAGAAATGGAGAATTTTATGAAAAATTCAAAAAATGATACTGATTGGCTGGTTTTTGAAGACTCTTTTACGAAATTATCCTTCAGGTATCCGCAAGGAGCTAAAATAGAGGAGCAGATAAGCACTCAAGATCCTAAAATTTTAAAAATATATACACTGAGCAATCCTGGATTTACCGCTCAATTAAGCATTATTTCAGTATTGCCCACTTTTGATATGCAGGAAATAAAAACAGTTATAAATGAAGCGGGGACTGTAACCTTAAAGAAAATATATTTTGATACATATCACTTTAATGATGCAATTGAATTTAAGAGCGGTTGGCAAACACAATACTTTGTAAAATTTAATGATAAAGTTGTTAGGTTAGTTGTTTCAGGTACTTATCTAGAGGGTTCACCCATTGAGAGACTTTTTGGCTCAGTTGCGATAAGTGAATAAGTTCGATATGAGAAAAAATAAGAAGTTTGAAGATACTTACTTTGAAGGTTTTTATAAAAGCGAAGTGGGAGAATTTAGTGAAAAAAGGGATAGGGAGTTATCCAATTGGTTCAGAGGAGGTTTAAATTATGTGAACAAATTTGTTCCGATTAAAAATTCCAAAGGGAAAAGCATTATAGAATTTGGTTGCGCCTATGGTGCTGCCGCAATTGTTCTTGATGAATACGGGCTTAAAGTAACCGCAACTGATATTTCAAAGTTTGCCATAGAACGTGCTAAAAAAATTCATCCCTCAATCACATTTAAAACGCACGATATTCAAAAACCGCTTAAAGAAAAATTTGATTATGTTATGGCTTTTGATGTCTTAGAACATTTGGAATGGCCCGAACTTGCAATTAAAAATATATATAACACTTTAAAGCCTAAGGGATGGGCAATTATCTCAACGCAAAATGATTTTGACTATAAAATTCAGGACCCAACGCACATAAGTGTTAAAAATCACGAAGAATGGAGAGGATTATTTTTAGAGGCAGGTTTTTCTAATGTACGAATTAAAAGAGTAACTTTTTTCCCGCCATATTTATATAGGCTTAATTGGAGATTAAATCTTATATTGCCGTTTGCTTCTTCGACTACTTGGTTTCTTTCGACAGTATTTATCTTTGCGAAAAAGTGAGATTTATTGGTATAATGCTTAATCTTCAGCTTCTTTTAATGAGGAAAAGAATATTATTTGATCTTTTAATTGTCTTTCTTATTGGGCTTCTACCTCTTTTATGGTTTCCCGGTCAAACGATGTTGTTTGGGCACGACGCAGGTTTTCCCTTTGATCCAATAACCCATTTTCTTGACAGGTTTTCCGTATGGTCGCAACGTCTGGGAATTGGAACCGACCAGAGCTATGGACTTTTGGGTGCGTTACCTATACATGGATTACAAGCCTTTTTAGTCTGGATTGGTTTTTCATTGAAAGCTGATCAGCTTATAAATTTTATTTTCTGGTTCACGCTTCCCGGTTTTACCATGTATTTTTTTGCATACAAATTCTGGCCAGACAAAAAATATTTGCCTCTTATAGCCTCTTTGGTTTACATGATCAATTTTTATTTGCTACAGGCATGGTTTGTTGCTGAGCAAACTAAATTTAGCATCTACGCGGCACTCCCACTAGTCGCTTATTTTACTTTTTCTTATTTCACAAAAAAGATAAGTCTTTTAAAATCTGTTTTGGGGACAGGTATAACGCTTGGTATTTTGAATGGCGGTGGAAGTTTTCCTCTCTATGGAGGGCTTATAATCTTTTTGGTACTCTCAGCTTTGTACTTCAATTTTATTGAAAGGAGTTTTCAGACGCTCCGAAAAACAATACTCTATTTTTTTGGAGTAGGTATTTTGTACCTTTTGCTCAGTGCATATTGGTTTTTCCCCTACATCTACTATATTTTGGGTTTTTACTCTCGGGATTTAGCTCTTGCAGGGGGTGCGCAAGGGGCACTGGCTTGGTCAGAATATCTTTCAAAAGGATCTACATTTATAAACCTTTTTAGAGGTCAGGGAATACCAGAGTGGTATTTAAATGCATATCACTCATATGCGGGAAACTTTTTATTAAATCCGTTTTTAATAGTTGCAAGCTTCTTTTTTCCTCTTGCGGCTTACGGGTCTTTGTTGCTTGTAAAAATAAAAAGAGAAAAATTCTTTATTTATCTTTTTGTTTTAATTAGCTTAGTGACTTTAATTTTTGCCGCTGGTCCTAAGTCACAACTTGGTATTATCTATGAATTCTTTATTCTATATATTCCCGGATTCGCAATATTTAGAAGTAATTTTTACAAATTCGATTATGTTCAATGGTTTGTGTACGGTATTCTAATTGGTTTTACTCTTGATGTGATATTTTCGCGATTTGAGCAGTTTGCTAAAACAAAAAAAATATTTATTCCCCCCATTCATTTTGTTTTAATAGGTCTATTTACCGTGCTTTATGTACTATACCATTACCCAATCATAAGCGGATCTTTTTTTGATTATTCGAGTGAGCCAGGAAAAGAGCTTTCAACCCGCGTTAACGTACCACAATATGTTTTCGATTTTGGTAAATGGGTAAATCAACAAAATCCGACAAGGCGATATCTTATAGTTCCTGAGATAAGCGATACGGGATATATCGCATATCAATGGGGATATTGGAGCGCAGCCCCAATAAATAGTCTAATGGCTAAAAATTCTTATGTTCAGAATACTTTTTTGGTTCCTCAGAGTGAAAGATTTTTAATGAAACAAATGTATAGCGCTTTGCTTCATGAGGATATTAAAAGTTTTACTGACTTTACTGAAGTATTTGCAATTGATGGAGTCATAGTACATGAAGATTTTGATTGGCAGAACATTTCATGGGGGACAACTAATCCTGCGATCTATGGGAAGATTCTTGATAATAATCCTAAGTTTAAGCTTGAAAAAACATTTGGGAAATGGAAAGTGTATGACATCGCGGATACAGATAGATCGTATAGAATAACAATCACTCCAAAGCTTAATTTTTTACAGGGAGAATTAAAAAACATTGTTTCTTTCCCTGGGTTTGATCCAACAAGTCCTCTCTTTATGGCTGATCTTGAACCTAAAAAATTTTCATATTACGCGAATGAAGCAACAGATATATTTGTTGCTCCAGAATGTATACAGTGTAACTTAAAAGAAGAGTTTTTTGGATTCACTTATTACAATCCTAAAATTCTACCTGGTTCTGTTCTTTATCCTTTAATTTTATATCGAGAAGATAGGATTCGCGAACAAGCACGTGACTTTTCCTCACTAGTTAACCATTATCTAACTATCGCTGATAGAAGAATTGTGGAAGCAAAATGGATGATAGATTCAAAAGAAAAATTACAATTCTTGCAAAGAGCAGTAGATGGATACAATAAAGCAATCGTCGAACTCAAAGATTTGGTATCAAAGCGTTGGAGCGTTAGCGGTAAAGAAGAAAATAGATTAGCGCGAACTATTAACGGACACTTATTACAAGAGGTTACGCTTATTGATTCGATTTTTGATAATCCAATACTTAATATAGATCATAGAAAAGGTTTTTCGTTAGCTTACGATGAGTTATTGGAAATTAAAAAAATTACAGACCAAAAACAATGGGTTACGCAAGACATAATAGATAAAAGATATATTTTTGATCTTCCTAAAACGGGAAGCTACGATATATACGCTAAGAAGAATAGCTTTTCAAATCCCGTGGGAGATTCATCGGGCTCAAGAATATCAGTACAAGAAAACAATGTATCCCTTGCTCCGATTGCGGAGGTAAGTGATTGGTTATATTTTGGAAAAATGAACTTTACACAAAATCAAGTTCATCTGGCTTTTCAAGACTCAACACTATCTAATCTTATTTCCTCTGTAAAACCTGAGTTTCCTGATGGTACAGGAGGGATTATTAGAGACGGCAATAAGATTTCCATGAATCTTGAAAGTAGAAATAAATGCATGACTTATTCAGTTAACAATCTTGAGACCTTGGGAGCTGAATACATAGTTTCATTTAGTTATAGAAACTTAACTGATAAAAATGATTTAAGTTTCTATGTTAATGATCCAAAAGTGAAAATTCCAAGACTCAGGATACGGGAATCATTTATCCCTAATAGTCGTGCTTGGGCAACTCATAATGAATTAGTAAGGCCAGTAGGAGATAGAATAAAAATAAACCTATGTAATGGGTTCGTGTCTCTTAGTCAGGAGCAAGGTATTAAAGGAAGAGAAGACTTAAGATTTATTGATCCTGGTCAGAATATAATAGAAATTCAGGATGTTGCTCTCTATAAAATTTCATTTCCTGTGGTAGTCTTTTATCAAAAACAAAGAGCAACGCAAGAAAATGAATATGTTTCAGACTTTGAGAAGATAAGTCCAGTTGAATACAATATAAATGTTAAGCCAAGCAAAGATCCGGTTACTTTAGTTATGCGCGAAAGCTATGGAAAATTCTGGCGTTTCTGTGAGGAAGGTAAAGAATGTATACCATTCGATACTGATGCGCACTACCCCTCAGGAGGATTCACAAATGGGTGGTATGTAAAAGATGGTATACAAAAAAAAGTTAACTTATATTACTATCCTCAAAAGATATACATGTGGGGTGCGTATTTGACGGTAGCTACAATTTTCACTATTATTGTTGGAGTATGTTGGACAATCTTTCGGAAAAAATAAAAAAGTCATTTAGGACACCTACTAAGTTCTTTAGGGATTATTTGCCTCAAATTGTATTTTTGGTTTTTACCTATCAGTTCTTAGTGTTTCTTAATACTCTTCCTTACTTTAATATTATTGACAAGTATTATTACTACATAGCTGCGATACTATGGATTCTTGCTAATCTCCTCCTTAGGGAATACATAACCAATAAAAGAACACTCATTTTTGGAATTGCAATGTTTATTCTTGCCATTCCCTTTACAGTTATTGAGCTTGAATTTGCTTCCGACGTTTTGGGATTTGCGGCGTATGTTTTTATCCTAACTTATGTTATAAGACAACTAATAATTGAAAGAGTAAGTTTACACGAGGCTTAATGCAAAGGCGCAAATTTGAAAAGGGGTATTTCACTGGTTATTATACGAGGAATGTTGGCGAATTTAAAGAAGGGGATTTGGATCGTTCTATAAATTGGTTTTATGGTTGGATTTCCTATCTTGATAAATTTGTTGACCTTAAAAATGGCGTAGGCCGTAAGGTTTTGGAGATTGGCTGTTCGATAGGAGGCGCGAGTAATATTTTTTACGAACGCGGTTTTGAAGTTCATGCTTCGGATATTTCAAAATATGCAGTTAGTAAAGCAGAAAAACTTGCAAAGAAACTTAAAAAAAACATCTCATTTCACGTGTTTGACGTAGAAAAACGTATACCGTTGATGGGGACTTTTGATATAATTATAGCCTTTGAAGTAATTGAGCATTTGAAAAATCCAGAACATGCGATAATCAATATGAAAAATAAACTCAAAAAAAACGGTGTACTTATATGTTCGACACCAAATGCCCAAACTGATTTGTCAAACGACCCCACGCATATAAATGTTAAATCGCTTAACGAATGGAAAAAAATATTTAAAAAAAACGGATTTACCAAGTTATCTATTAGGCAAGTTTCTTTTCTCCCCTTTTTTTATAAACTCAGTAAACACTTACATTTAATATTCCCCATAGCAATAAAATCAACTTTTATTAATTCGCCCGTATTTATAATCGCAAAGAAATAATGTATAAAAGATGATTACCGTAACTAAAACATATCTTCCGCCTATCAAAGAATATATCAAATATGTTGAGGAGATATGGAAGAGCGGATTTATCACAAACCACAGTAAATACGTACTTAGTCTTGAAAAGAAACTTAAAAAATATTTAGAGGTTAAACATTTATTTTTCGTTTCCAATGGTACTACCGCTTTGCAGATTGCTATACGCGCTCTTGACCTGAAAGATGGAGAGATAATAACCACGCCTTTCTCTTATGTAGCGTCAACCTCGTCAATAGTTTGGGAGCATTGTAGGCCGATTTTTGTTGATATTGATCCAGGAACATTAACTATTGATGTAAAAAAAATTCAAAAAGCCATTACCTCAAAAACAAAGGCGATATTGGCTGTCCACGTATATGGAAATTCTTGCGATGTTGAGGCGATTGGAAAGATTGCAAAGAAAAACAAACTTAAAATCATATACGATGCCGCGCATGCATTTGGTGTTAAATATAAAAAAATTCCCTTGGTTAACTTTGGAGATATATCTATTCTAAGTTTCCACGCAACAAAGATCTTTCATACCGTTGAGGGAGGAGCTATAACCACTTCAGACGACCAGTTTGCTCATAAAATTTCTTACATGCGCAACTTTGGACATAACGGGGAGGAATCCTTTTTTGGATTAGGTATAAATGGGAAGAATACAGAATTCCATGCTGCTATGGGACTTGCCATACTCCCAAAAGTTAAGACCTTTATATCAAGGAGAAGAAAGCTCTCCAAACTTTACGATGAAGCACTTAAGAGGGCTAAATTAACCAGACCGGGGCTCTTTGAGAATTTAGAATATAATTATTCGTATTATCCAGTCATATTTGAATCAGAATCCGAGCTTTTGAGAGTAAAAAACAGTTTAAATAAGCACAATATTTTTCCGCGAAGATATTTTTATCCATCTCTAAATACATTAAATTACGTCAAAAAGTATAGCTGTCCAGTGTCGGAAGATATAGCAAGGAGAATTATGTGCCTTCCTTTATATGAGTCGTTATCTAAAGAGGAAGTGAATTTAATTGCGAAACTAATTATTGCGTCCCAGAAGGAAGTATCATAATATGGCATTTTTAACAAGACCTCAATTAAATAAATTTGGCTTCAAGCATTTAGGCAAGAATCTAAAAATCTCACCGAAGGCCTCTTTCCATAATACGAGCAATATTTCAATAGGGGATAATTCCAGAATTGATGATTTTTGCGTTTTATCAGCAGGGAGCGGAGGTATTTGGATCGGTAAAAACATTCATATCTCTGTATTTGCTTCTTTGATTGGCAAAGAGAAAATAACTGTTGGTGATTTTTCAACAATTTCATCAAGAGTTTCTATCTATTCAAGCAGCGATGATTATTCAGGGGAGTATATGACAAATCCTACAGTTGATCCAAAATTTACCAACGTGACTCACGGAGATGTTAATATTGGAAAGCATGTTATAGTTGGGTCGGGTAGCATAATTCTTCCAAACATAATACTTGAAGACGGAGTCTGCGTTGGGGCTCTTTCACTCATTAAGAATAACTGTAAAAGTTTTTGTATTTACGGTGGTATTCCGGCTAAATTTATAAAAAAAAGATCGAGAGAACTTCTTGAAAAAGAAATAAAATTTTTAAAAGACCAGGAATTATAAGTTGCAATGAAAAAAAAGCTGATTTCGGTAGTTGTTCCTGTTTATAGAAATGAAGGGACATTGTACAAGACCTACATAAGTCTTATCTCCGTATTAAGAGAATTATTAAGCAGATATGCTTATGAAATTATATTTATCAACGACGGCTCGGATGATAATTCTTTGAATGAGTTGCTGAAAATAAAGAAAGTTGACAGGAATGTTACAGTAATAGATTTTGTAAGGAATTTTGGGCAGCAGTCCGCAATACTTGCAGGTTTTCAGCATGCGAAGGGGAATCTTCTTATACATATCTCGGCCGATTTACAAGATCCGCCTGACCTTATTACAAAAATGATTGAAAAATGGAATAAGGGTTACAAAGTGGTTGCTTGTGCAAGAATAGATAGAGAAGATGATTTTATTTCTAAAATTACATCTAAAATATTTTATAGCCTAATTAAGGTAGCTGTTCCAAAAATGCCGGCGGGAGGTTTTGATTATTTTTTAGTAGATAATGAGGTATATAAAAGGGTATTGAGCTTTGATGAGCGAAATTCTTTCATTCAGGGAGATCTTCTTTGGTTAGGATACGAACCCTATTTCATAAAGTATAAACGGTTAAAAAGAGTAATAGGAAAATCTCAATGGAATTTCACAAAGAAAATTAAGTATTTTATTGACGGATTTATCAATACCTCTTATTTGCCAATAAGGATAATGTCTTTTATCGGCGTTATGACGTCATTTTTAGGATTTATATATGCATTAGTAGTTCTTTTTGCACGATTGTTTAACGATATCCCATTTCAAGGATATGCACCTATAATGATTGTATTACTAATTGCCTCAGGATTAATTATGATGATGCTTGGAGTCATAGGAGAATATTTATGGAGGATTTACGATGAAATTAGAAAAAGACCACAGTACCTCATTAAAAAGCTTTATTTGTGATTGAAATAGTCATTCTTTATACCGGAAATAAATGAAAAAAATCTTTAAAAAAATAAATTTATCTTCTGGTCATTTGAAAGATATTCTAATTGGTCTATTGCTGGTTTTGATCACAGTATTTACCTATCAATTTTTAATAACAGCTCCTAAAACAATTATTTTTGGAGATGCCGCACGATTTAACGGATATATTGCAATAGTAATGAAATACTCACTTATTCACTATGGTCAATTTGCATTATGGAATCAGTTTCTCTTATCGGGTATGTCATTAATAAGTCATCCAAGCGGTTACCATTTTTCTCCTATTGCTTGGTTAACTATTATTTTTTTTAATGATCCTGCATCAGCGGCTCGATTTATGGAACTTTTTTATATTTCATTTGCATCTGTAGCATTTTATTTTCTATTAAGAGTTCTAAAGCTTTCTCGGACTACGAGTTTTCTTATTAGCATTCCTTATGTGGCTAACCAATATGCATTTTTGTTTGGTGTAAATGGTTGGTTTGAAGAATTCATAGGAGTTATGCTTCTTCCTCTTACAGTTATGTTTGTATGGCTTGGAATAATGAAAAAAAATTACCTATACATGATTATCGGAGCTATTATTATGTCTTTGCATTTTTTTGACAACACATATTATGTTTTCCACTACAATTCAATAGTGCTCTTATGGATAATGCTTATGTTAGGTTTGCGGTTTTTGTGGGAAAATAGAAAAGAGAGAAATTTAAATTTTCTCAAACATTTTTTTTCATATTTATCTTTAAATGTTGTTTTTTGGGTTGGATTCATTGGGATTTCAGCAGTAAAACTAATTCCATTACTGGAATTCCGATCTCTTTCATCAAGAAGTCTTCTTTCTCTTTCTGAATCAGAAGTTGATATTCAGCCATTTTCTGTGCTCTGGGATCGTTTACGTAATTTTTTTATTACTCCTGGGCATACTACTTCTTTTACACAATGGGCAAATGACATAGGTATTTTCCTTGTTCTTATTTGCTTTATCTATTTTTTATTAAAGCGATCTCTATTGCATGGAATATTTTTAGGCTTGTTAATTATTGGCATATGGGGATATCTAGCTAATCAGGTCCCAATTGATTTTTACTCGTTAATATATAATTTTCTTCCAGGTTTCAATTCCAACAAGTATCCTTTTCGTTTCATGATTATCATACAATTTGCATTTATGGTTTGTGTTGCTCTAGGTCTTGACCTTTTAATAAGACAAAAAAGACATTTTATAATTAGATTTTTTGGATACATTTTTGGAATGATTCTCATTTTTTCCACTGTCACATTTATTCAGACCTCTTTTAAATCAGCAAGTCTTACAAATAGTATCAATTTACTAGAAAAAGTTAAAAATGAACCAATTAATATCATTAAAACTCAAGATTATAATAATCCACCCTATACAAGCATAAAAACAACCAATCTCTTAGCCATTTTACTTCACGTTTTTAACGTTTATAAACCAGAGGGAAGATTATACTCAAATTTTACTAGTGATTTCTATAATCTTTCTAATGCAGACTTGCTAGAAGGTAATATTTATTCATTATCCCCTTTCTATGCCAAAGTTGTACCAACCTATGAAGATTCGGTTATTCAAAAAGGTAGCACTCAAGATAGCTTAGAGGTAACAAAAAAAAGATTTAAAATATTCAGCGTTTTAAATACAAGATTTGTTATGCAACAAAGAGAATATTTTGAGTATGAGGGATGTAACAGATTGGACCTGCCGAAAATAAATCTTGAAAATACTATTGAAGATGAAGTAAAAAAACCAGAGGATGGTGTATGTGATTATCTTGAAACACGCCTTGCTCCAATGGCAACAACAGGAGAAGGGGGAATCTTTTACGATAGGAATGTATTGCCTAAAATAACTGTCATTTCAAATCCTATTCTTCTTATCTCTGACAATCGTTTTAATGACTTCTCTGGGTTTATTGCAAAACAACTAATGTTTCATCCCGATTTTGACGAGAAAAAAATAACAATTCTTTCTTTAAAAAAAGATCTTGAAGATTACACAATTGAAGAACTCAAAAATTTTCCGATTCTAATACTGGTTGGCCCCCGAATTAGAAATAAGGATACTTTTGAAACAATAAAGGGCGATTATCAAAATACTGGGAAAATTATAGAGTTAAAAAGTAAGTGGATTGAATACGAAAGCTTACATGCAAGGTCAGGATCCATTTGGACAAATAAACCAGCATGGAGTTATTCTGATAGGAATGGTGAAACTTTATCCGAGGTTTTTAAAAAACTTTCTTCTCAGAATGCGTCGCCCGGCACTGTTTCAATTCAAAAGTTTACCCCTGAAGATTTGATTTTTGAGATGGAATCTCAAAAAGATAATGCGGTTCTGCAATTCAGCGACTCATATTATCCTGGATGGAAGGCAGAACTTGGTGGTAAGCCAGTAACCGTCTATATGGCTGACGGGTTAGTGAAGGGGGTAATAATCCCTCAAAAAGGGAAGCATGTTATCCGAATGTACTATTCTCCGGATTCATTTAAAATAGGGGCAGGAATAAGCGCTACAACAATCGGACTTATTACAATTACAGGATTGTATTCAAAAAGAAAAACTTTAAAAAGAATGCTTAAAAAGTATAACCATTAAAATGTTAAATCTACTCTTAGGAGACTTTAGGTTTTTTTGGCCAGAAAATATAAAGTTTTTCGCACATGTTCCGTATGCTTGGGATTCGAGTCTTAATACAGGAATCGGGATTTCCTCCATAAATACGATTTGGATAACTAGCTTTTTAAATCTTACTTCCTTTTTTTCCTATCTTGGTATTCCTTGGTTTATCATAAATCTTGTCTTTTGGATAATACCAGCACTTCTCATCGCTTTTTTGGGAGCCTTTTTTCTCTTCAGAAACATTATCAGCAAGAACATTGTTTATTCGCTACTGTCAGGAATAATTTTTACAACCAATACTTATTTTTTGACTATTTTTTTAGGCGGGCAGCAGGGCGTCGCATTTGCCTATGCTCTTATGCCTCTCGTATTTCTAACATTTATAAATCTCCTGCGAAATACAAACCTAAGATCCTCCATCATTTTTAGCTTAGCTTTGTCCCTGCAGCTTTTATTCGATCCCCGATTTTTTCTTCTTACTTTAGGTTCGCTCTTCTTTTATTCTCTTCTTCAATCCGAATTCTTTAAAAAGCATCTACTGTATGTAGTTATTACCCCTTTACTAATTGTTTTTCTTCTTCATTCTTACTGGATTATTCCCCTTATATTGTTTAAACCCGCATTTCTGCCGCAGGGTTTTGATTCACTTTCAGGATTAAAATTTTTCAGTTTTGCTCTTTTTGAAAACACAATCTCCCTTCTTCATCCCAACTGGCCGGAAAATATTTTCGGAAAGACATACTTTATGCGGCCTGAATTCCTAATAATTCCGATTCTGGCTTTCGTAAGCCTATTTTTTATAGACTTAAAAAACAAGAAAGAGATTCTCCAAAGCCGAGTTATATTATTTTTTGCCCTTCTGGGATTAGCAGGTGTCTTTTTAGCAAAAGGTACAAATGAGCCATTCGGTCGGGTGTTCGAGTGGTTATTTGAGAACATTCCCGGGTTTAGTCTTTTTCGAGATCCGACAAAATTTTATTCTTTGATTGCGCTTTCTTATTCCATCCTTATACCTTATTCGCTATTTAATTTTTCGGTATTTCTAAAAAGGAAAATTTCACACAAGATATTAATTGGAGCCTTTTTAATTTTTTGGATATTTAGCTTAAGATTGATATTTATCTCCGATATTTTTCAAATTAGAAAAGTTCCCGAGAGTTATGTTCGACTTAAAGATTTTATAGTTGAACAAAATGAATTTTTTAGAACTCTTTGGATTCCGGAGTGGCAGCGCTATGGATATTTCTCGGATATTAATCCTGCCATTGGGAGGTATGAACTTCTAAAATCGGGAAGTGCTTCTGCCATGATTCAAGAGTTAAATATGGAGGAGTCACAAGAGCTTTTTTCTAATTTATCCGTACGGTATGTGATAGTGCCGCAAGACTCTGAAGGCGAAATATTTCTTTCTGATAGGAAATATGATGACCAAAAATATAAAGATGCGGTTAATGGGCTGGAAGAAATCCCCTGGCTTAAAAAAGTTGAAACGTTCGGCAAAATTGTAGTATTTGAAGCCCCTGACTTTAAGGATCGTTTTTGGAGCCCAAACGATAACTTGCAAATTGATTACAAATTTATAAATCCAACAAGATATAAGCTTAACATCAAAAATGCGGAAATAAATGAGAGAATAGTTTTTGCCGAAGGGTACGATCAAAACTGGATAGCGAAAAGTTCGAATTTAAACGTATCAAGTTCGGAGTTTAATAAAATGAACAGTTTCGTCTTACCAAAAACAGGGAATTATGTCTTGGAAATTTATTACGGACCGCAAAAGTGGGTTCACATTGGCCTCGTGATTAGCAGTATAACACTTGCATTAATCATTATGTCCCTTGCTCGAAGCAAATTAAAAAAATGAAACCACAAGATTTAATATTCTTGATTATACTTTTGGGACTTTTATTTAGGAGAAAACCTGAATGGTTTACATTGGTCGGACTTTTATGTTTAGTTTTAGCGATTCCGCTTTTTTCAGCATGGGTTTTCTTCACAGCTCAAAGGCTTACCTATTATGCCGCCGCATTTTTTCTGGCGGCGATCATCATTTATTTAATTCAAAACCGCAAGCACTAATTTGTTCCCAAGTCGCTTTATAGTTATAATTAAGAAATGAAGATCGGGATTGATGTGAGTCAGATTGCATACGGCAATACTGGAGTAGCGAATTATCTTTCGAATTTGGTAAGGGAAATGGTTAAAAATGACGAACATGAATTTGTTTTATTCTTTTCTTCCCTGCGAAGGCAATTTCCAATTTCCAATTTCCAATTTCCAATTAATGTTCGAATTGTCAAATTTCCAATCCCACCGACGCTTCTAGATACATTATGGAACAAGCTCCATATTTTGCCGGTAGAACTGTTTGTGGGAGATGTGGATTGGTTTATTACTTCCGATTGGACAGAGCCGCCGGCGCGAAAAGCGAAAAAGGTAACTATAATTTATGATCTTATTGTTTATAAACATCCGGAGGAGACTGATCAAAAAATTGTTTCAGTTCAGAAAAGAAAACTCTCTTGGGTAAAAAAAGAGTCCAATATCGTGTTTTGTATTTCTGAATCAAGCAAAAAAGACGCACTTGAGATTCTGGGGATAGACGAGAGCAGGATACGTGTTGTCTATCCAGGAATCTCAACAGTATAAAGTATAAAGAAGTAAGTATTAAGTATGACAAAAATCGTCACTTTTAAAGACCTTATAGCTTGGCAGGAAGGTATAAAGCTTGTCCTGTTAATTTATAAGATTACTAAACAATTTCCAAGGGAAGAATTATTCGCTCTTACTACACAAATGCGAAGATGCGCTATTTCAGTAACTAGTAATATTGCTGAGGGATTTTCAAGAAGAAACAAGAAGGAAAAAAATCAATTTTACTATATTGCGTTAGGATCCGTAACAGAGTTACATAATCAACTGATTATCTCGAAAGAACTTGAATATGTATCTAATGAAAACTTCTTGATAATTGAGAATTCAATAATTTTAGTTCACAAGCTACTCAATGGTTTAATAAAGGCTTCCCAGACTTATACTTAATACTTTATACTTAATTCTTAATACTAATTATGAAGATAGGAATTAATGGATACGAAGGAGTTATTCCAAGATTTGGATATGATTTGAATGGATTACCAAACAGGGTTGGAAGTTCAGAGGTTGCCTTTGAATGGTTAATCGAACTAAACAAGATTGATAAACAAAACGAGTATGTCATTTTTTTGCCTGTCGAACCTACATCCGACTTGCCTCGCGAACGGGAAGGATGGCGCTACGAAATATTGCCAAATAAGCCTCTTTGGACAATTTTTGCCTTAAGCCCTGCTATTCGCAAGCAAGAATTTGATGTTTTCTTCTCGCCAACCCACTATGGTCCGTTGTTCGCCCCTTGTCCTCAAGTAATTTCAATTCTAGACATTTCATATAAGCATTTCCCGAAGCTTTTTAAGAAGAAGGATCTGCTTCAACTCAACTTGTGGGGAGGATATTCTGTTCGTTCCGCTCGCAAAATCATCACCATTAGCCGGAGCTCAAAGGATGATATAATCAAGGAGTACCATGTCCCTGCGGCTCGCGTACACGTAGCTTATCTTGGTATTAAGGAGGCAAATAAATCTAAAATGTCAAAAAAAGAAATTCTTGAAAAATATTCAATCGAAAAGACATTTATTTTATTCGTCGGGACACTTCAACCTCGTAAGAATATTGTACGACTAGTCGAAGCATTTTCGGCCGTTATTCACCCCCGAGGTGAAAGCGTCCTCACCTCAGGGGTGGGAGAAGATTTAAAACTGGTGATTGTTGGGAGGCGGGGGTGGCAGTATGAGGAAATTCTCGAAGCGCCAAGAAGATACGGAGTTGAAGATCGGGTTCGATTTTTAGAAAATGTTACCGATGAAGAGCTTCCGGCATTTTATGAAAGCGCAGAACTTTTTGTATTGCCAAGCCTTTATGAAGGATTCGGTCTGCCAATTTTAGAGGCGATGAAATACGGATGTCCAGTTTTAACAAGTAATGTTTCTTCCCTTCCCGAGGCAGGAGGAGATGCCGCAATTTACTTTAATCCGGAAGATGTATCGGACATCGCGGAGAAAATTGAAAAAGTTTTGTCAGACAAAAAACTTCGCGATGACATGATTAAGAAAGGGCACGAACAGGTTAAAAAGTTTTCTTGGGAAAAGAGCGCAAGACAGGTTTTGCACACCTTGGAAGAAGCAGCAAAACCAGTAAGCTAGAAAATAGTTGTGAGAAAATGGAAAATGGTAATGGAAACTGGAAAATAGATAATAGTTAAAAATATACAAATTTCCAATATCTAATTTCCATAACCAATATCAAATTTCTATTAACCAATTTCTAAATAAATATATGTTTAATAAAATCATAAGAAGACTTAAGGCAATACTATTAGAGTGTGACAATATGGTATTAAAATGCGTTGGTCACATTCCGTTTCATCACGTAAGGCGGTTTTTCTATAGGATTCAGGGCATGAAAATCGGCAAAGGCTCAACCCTGCACATGGGTGCTGTTTTTTACGATGCATGTAAGATATCGATAGGTCAAGATTCGATTATTGGAGAAAACGCGGTTTTGGACGGTCGAGACAAATTAATAATTGGTGATCACGTAGATATTGCGAGTGAAGTAATGATCTACAATGCAGAACATGATATAAATGACGAAAATTTTAAAGCCGTAACATCTCCTGTTGAAATCGGCGACTACGTTTTTATAGGGCCCCGCGCCATAATTTTGCCGGGAGTAAAAATCGGTAAAGGAGCTGTGGTTGGGGCAGGAGCAGTAGTTACACGCGATGTTGGGGAGTTTGAAATTGTGGGCGGCGTTCCGGCAAAAGTAATTGGCGAGCGAAAACTCAAAAACCCCACGTATCGTCTGGGAAGGGCAGCATGGTTTCGATAATTATCGTCACGTATAATTCAGCGAAATACATCGAAAGGCTTCTTGAGAGTATCTTTAAATTTAATAAAGACAAAGCTTTTGAAGTTATTGTTGTGGATAATAATTCGACCGATGGAACATTAGAGATAATTCAAAATTCAAAAGTCAAAAGTCAAAATTTGAAGTCAAAAGTCAAAATTATAGAGAACAAGGAGAATTTTGGATTCGCGAAAGGGATTAATATCGGAGCAAAAGAAGCGCGAGGAGAGTACCTTCTGTTTATAAATCCCGACTGTGAGTGGAATAAGGGTTCGCTAGATAATTTAGTTTCTATATTCGAAGAAGATGTCAATGTTGGGGTGGCGGGGGGAAAGATTTTAAATAGAAACCTAAAAAGTGAGAAATCGGCAGGTAAATTTTTAAAAACATCGGAAGTTTTTCTTACAGCATTAGGTTTAGATGAGACGTTCGGAATAAGATTCTCGCCAGGAAGAAATCAGCAGGTAGATTTTGTGAGCGGTGGTTTTATGGCTGTTCGTCGCGACCTATTTGCAAGATTTAACGGATTCGATGAGAACTTATTCATGTATATTGAGGACATGGAGTTTTGTTACAGAGTTAAAAAAGAAGGACTTGAGGTTGTATTCGATCCCTCAATCGAAGTAATTCACGAAGGTTATGCCAGTTCAAGTCGCGGGTTTGCAATCAGGAACATTCATAAGGGATTAATCTATTTTCAAAAAAAACACGGCAATCCTTTTTCGTATAGTTTTGTGAAGTTTTTACTTTTTTCTAAATCTTTTGCTCTTGTAGTTTTAGGTAAAATCATAAATAATAAATACTTAACCGATACATACAAGAGGATGCTCAAAGTATAGTTAAAATGGTTGAATAGTTGAATGGTTAAAAACCATGTAGCCATTTAGCTATTTAGCTATTCAATTTTATGAAAAAAATTTTCTCGTGGATTTCCGACAATATTTTATTTGTTTTCACCTTATTTCTTTTGGCATTTATTCCATTATTCCCCAAAATACCAATTCTTGATGTCCGGAATACTTGGGTTTATGTAAGAGCAGAGGATTTCGTTGTGCTACTTGCGTTACTTTTATGGTTAGTTTTTTTGTTTAGAAAGAAAATAACTATTAAAACCCCATTAACGGTTCCCATATTAATATATTGGACGATCGGTGCAATTGCGACAATTCACGGAGTAGTGCTGCTTTTCCCAACTCTTGCCAACGTATTCCCTAATGTTTCATATCTTGCTTATGTCAGACATATAGAGTATATGAGTTTATTTTTTGTTGCCTATTCTGCCATGCGGGATAAGAGTTTCTTAAAATATGCAATTACCGTCTTAGCGGTAACTTTAGTCGCAGTATCTCTATATGGTATAGGACAGAAGTTTTTCGGATTACCGGCGTATCTTACAATGAATGAGGAATTTGCCAAAGGAATTCCGATTCAGCTATCTTCTCTTTCCCGCGTGCCATCAACATTTGCCGGGCATTATGATTTTGCAGCATATCTTGTTCTTGCTATTTCAATACTCGCTGGTTTATTTTTTGGATTTAAAAACTGGCTTGTAAAAATAGGGCTTGCGGCAGCTATAGTTATAGGCGGCATTGTTCTTTTCTGGACAGTTTCAAGAATATCTTTTGTCGTTCTTTTTATAGCTCTTTTCTTTGTTCTTTTATTTGTAAAGAGGAAGTTGATTTTTGTTTTTTTGCCCGCTGTTTTTGCTCTCGCCGTCCTCTCTGTTATATTTCAACCATCAATTTTTACAAGGTTTGGTAGCACTATCCGCGAAACGGACGTTTTGGTGGATGCTCAAACAGGGAATGCCATTGGAAACGTAAAATTTGTCCCATTTTCATATTTTAAAGATAAAAGAATAGGTCAAAGTTTTGTCAAAGACTTGGGTGAAGTTCAGCACGCAATGAAAGGTGGAAAGATTGACGAGATTCTTGAAGTTGAATCTACTCGTTCATCTACTTTCAAGAGGCCAACCGATCCAGTATTTACTAAACCCTTAAAGTTTCCCTCAGAAGTCCCGGTTGTAACTGCAAGCAATGTTTCAACAGGAGAGAATTTACCGCAAGGAACGGGCTACATAAATCTTTCATTATCACCGGTTGTTAAAAGATTGGGAAATTTTTTCTACGAACTTGATCCGGATGAGGAAGCATCTCTGTCTGCAGAAGTTGTAATTCTTCATGGTAATTTTATTGTCAAAAGGGCCTCGGCCTACGACCTTTCCTTTACCACACGGTTTCAGGGGGAGTGGCCCCGCACTCTTGCCATATTTGCCAAGAATGTATTTTTAGGAAGCGGATATGGATCAGTCAGTCTTGCCGTTGATAATAACTATCTTAGGATATTGGGCGAAACAGGCCTTTTAGGGCTTGCCTCCTTTTTTGGCATATTCTTAACAATAGGCATTTACATAAAGAAAGTCTTACCAGAGGTAAGAAATAGAGTTGTTAGAAGTTTTGTTTTAGGATATGTTGCGGGAGTTATTGGTCTTGCGTTTAATGCAACTCTAATTGATGTATTTGAGGCATCAAAAATCGCCTTTTCCCTGTGGCTTTTGACTGGCATAGTTCTTGGAACACTCGCTTTATATCAAAAAAAACCTGTGGATTTGTATAAAGAACTTAAGGAAGCGGCAATTTCAACATATGCGTTTATATTTTATTTGCTGCTTGCAACAATTGTAATATTCTCGCCAATGATTAGCAACTATTTCACAGGAGACGACTTTACCTGGTTTAGGTGGGCGGCCGACTGTGATTATTCATCCTGTAAATCAATTTTCGAGAGAATTTACAAATATTTTCTTGACTCTCAGGGATTTTTCTTCCGGCCCGGTACAAAAATATTCTTTTCGGCAATGTATCCTATATTTTGGCTTAATCAGGTTGTATACCATATAACTTCGCTTATCTTGCATTTCTTAGTTTCGGTCTTATTCTATTTATTGGCAAGAAAGATCCTCAAGAACAATATTCTTGCAGGTCTTTCGGCACTATTGTTCCTTTTTATGAGCGGGTATCAAGAAGCCGTTTTTTGGATCTCCTCAATCGGATATCTGTTCAACGCGGCTTTTGCGCTTCTCGCACTTCTGGCGTTTTCTGTTTGGGATGAGAAAAGGAATCCACTATATTATATTGCAACTATTGTTTTCATATCCCTGGGCTTCCTTTTCCACGAAGTAGGAATTGTGACTCCGCTTCTAATAATTGCCTATAAAGTCGCTCAGGAAGGATTTGGATCAATAGGAAAGATCATTAAAAAGTCGGGCCACATATTTTTATTCTCTCCGATTTTAGTTTATCTTTTGGTAAGACTTGCTTCAGGAAGCCACTGGTTTAGCGGAGATTACAGTTACAGTATTATAAAGTTACCGTTCAATGTTCTCGGTAATATAATCGGATATCTTCTATTAACGGCTCTAGGTCCTTCCTCGTTCCCGGTGTATTCGGCACTGCGAACGGGGCTTCGGGATAATCTTTTGCTTGCGGCAGTCTTAGTTCCCTTGATCTTGGGTGCTTCTTACTTTGCATACAAAATAATTCCTAAATATCTATCCGCAGATGAAAGAAAGGTGACCGTATTTGGTATGTTATTCTTTGTGATAGCTCTCCTTCCTTTTTTGGGGCTTGGGAATATTACCTCAAGATACAGCTATCTTCCAACACTAGGGCTGATTTTGATACTGGGTTTGGTAATCAGAAAGATATTCGAATATCTAACTTCCTATGGACGAGACATAGCTATTATGAGCGTTGGTGTTTTGATTGCCATTTTTTCACTCTTCCATATCATCCAGGTTCAGCAAATTCACGGTGATTGGCAGACTGCAGGACAGAAGGTACAGAAGTTCTTTGTTTCAATCGATGAGCTCTATTCCGATTCATGGTCAAAAAATGATCTAAGATTTAGGTTTGTAAATGTTTCGATCAAAACAGGGGAGGCGTGGATATTTCCCGTGGGCCTTTCTGATGCGCTTTGGTTTGCCTTCCAAAATGACAACTTAAAAGTATATGTTCATTCAAATCTTCCTGAGGCTTTGAGTCTTGCAGGAACCTCAGTTCAAGATCATGTATTCGAATTTAAAGACGATGGAAGCATAGAAGAAGTAATCCGTTTCAAAGACGGCCACCCCATCATTCCACAATAACGTTTTTTTGATACAATAAAGCTAATGAGGCGGATTAATTGGGGCGGACTGAGCGACGGGTCCAAACGAATACACCCGACGGGTGGTATTGTATTGACACCCTACGGATTCTATAGTAGTCTGAGATATGTCGGCAAAAAGAGATGTATTGGCTACTGGGGAAATTTATCATATCTTCAATAAGTCCGTAGGAAATGAAACAATATTCTCTTCATTAAGGCATTTGACTCAGATTGTTAACTCGGTTGATTTCTATCGATATCAACAGTCAATGAGATATTCCAAGTTTAAACAAATGACCATAAAGCTAAGAGATTCATATCTGTCTGGTGTGAAAGATCATTTTCCATTAGTCGAAATTTATGCATTTGCTTTTATGCCTAACCATTACCATTTATTGGTGGAGCAATTACGAGATGATGGAATAAAAATCTTCGCATCTAATGTCCAAAATAGTTTTGCCAAATATTTTAATACAAAACATGATCGAAACGGGAGTTTGTTTCAAAATCCCTTTAAGAGTAGGCGGATAGAGGATACTGAGGATTTTATGCATATATCGCGTTATATTCATCTAAATCCTGTAACGGCACATATTATTGAAGTTGGCGATCTTAAAAATTACCCCTATACGTCTTATCAGTTTTACTTCCAAGATAAAAGTGCGAGTTTCGTAAAAACTGAATTCCTTTTGAATATATTTGGTGGATCGAAGAAATATAGCGAATTTATTAATGATGGGGTTGGTTACCAGAGAAATCTTGCAAAGATAAAAAATCTAATTTTAGAGTAAATGCCGTGAGGTGCCAAGCTAATTCACCCGACGGGTGTACCACTAGTGTACCACTAATCATTTTATTGAGCTAGTAATTTGTTAAGCTTTCGTAGTTTATTTCTCACAACCCTTTTTGAATTGAAAGATAGAGCGAAGCGCGTTTCGGGCTTCATTCTAATACCGGCGAGGCTCTTTTCCGACCTTTCCAAATAATCAGAGCAAGCAAGCATCTGATCTGTGTACCATCTCCTGATCGGATCATAATTCAAAAGGTCTGAGAGCGTAGGAGCATTTTTACATCTGTCCAAATCAATTCCGTAACTCTCTATATCTTCAGAGGATATATTAATTATTCCTGCCCTCATGTCTTTTGTAATATCTCGTAGATTAAACATTGTTCGAACAGCCATGGTTATATCAGCAACTTCCTCTTTGTTATAATTTTCTCCAGCGAGTTTTAGACCTCCTTCTACGCAGGCGAAGTCTAGTTTATCGAAGTAATCATCTAGTTCCGCTTGTTTAGGAAGTCTTCCAGTCCGACTTCTTTCTTCGTCGAAGATTATGGTGTCTAAAATCGCTAATGTTTCCTCACTTAAATCAATGTTTAATCTTCTTGTCGCAAATGCAAAATCCAAAAGAAGGACGTCCTCTTTATCTCCAAAAATGTCAGTGGCGCTGCCTGTCAAAATCTTTCGAGCGAGCCCCTTTTTTTCTAAGAGAAAGTCTTCTTTTGAGGAATAACCGCGGGGCAACGGCTTATCTCCATCAGCAATATCATCAGCGTGTCTTAGCCAAAAATAAGAGGATTTAAGAGCGCGAGCTCTATCTCTACCTCGGATTCTATAAACCCAGAATGATAAAAACATTGGTCCGTATTGCATGGCACCTTCTATTCCTCTACTTGCAATTGCTGTTCTTGCGATTTCAAGATGCAGACGATTCGCTTGCCTGATTGTAGCATGCGGGTTTTCCACAAATTCAGAAAGATTTATTTTTTCTGGCGGAAGAATAGGCTCTCTTTCCATTTCTCGAGATTATAACAAAAAGTTTGATTGATGCTATAAAATAAACTAGAATTAAGCTTATGAGAAGGATTTCTTGGGTTTTGGTGGGGATTTTTGTGCTTGGATTTATTGTTAGGCTTTATAGGTTTGATAATCCGGTGGCGGATTGGCATGCTTTCAGGCAGAGCGACACAAATGCAGTATCGACAATTTTTGCTCGCGATAGTATAAACCTTTTATACCCCCGGTATTTTGATATCTCAAATATTCAATCTGGCACTGACAATCCAAGTGGGTACCGATTTGTAGAGTTCCCGATTTATAACGCAGTCCAGGCAGGTTTATTCGGCGTATTCGGAATATTAGCGCTCGAACAATGGGGCAGATTGATTTCTATTTTCGCAAGTCTTGCAGGAGCATGTTTTGTCTATCTTTTAGTGAAGAGATATGCAAGTGAACTTGCCGGATTTTTTGCCGGCCTTTTTTATCTTTTTCTGCCATTTTCGATATTTTTTGGACGGACAATTCTCCCTGATCCATCTATGGCAGCATCGATTCTTGGAGGAATTTATTTTTTCGATCGCTGGCTCGAAAAAAGTATTAAGTATAAAGTATTAAGTATAAAGTATTTGGTGCCATTCGGTTTATCAATTCTTTTTACAGCACTGGCGCTTTTGCTCAAGCCTTATGCTCTTTTCTTTACACTGCCAATGGCGTATTTAGCGTGGAAGGCGTTCGGGGTCGATTTTATAAAAAAATGGCAACTCTGGGTGTTCGCAATTTTATCTTTAGTGCCTTTTACTCTTTGGCGGTGGTGGATAGGACATTTCCCGGAAGGAATTCCAGCGTCAAGTTGGCTTTTCAATGGTGACGGAATTCGTTTCCGACCGGCATTTTTTAGGTGGCTTGGTTTTGAAAGAATAACGAAATTGATACTGGGGTATGTAGGAATTTTGTTCGTGGCAGGTGGCTTGTTTGCCTTGAGTAAACGGAGTGAGTCGAATGGGTGGCAGTTAGATAAGAATGCGGGATTTTTTCTTTCATTTGCTGTTGCATCGGCGCTTTATGTTTCGGTTATAGCAACGGGTAACGTAAGACACGACTATTATCAAATTGCCATAATTCCTACAATTAGTATCTTTGCCGGTCTTGGAGCAAGTAAATTATTCGAATTCACCTCCGAGAAGAGCAATCACGTTACTGCATCTGCCGTTCTCGGGGTTTTAATTTTGACATCCTTTTATTTTTCGTGGATGCTGGTTCGGGATTACTTCAATATTAATGATCGGGGAATGGTTGCGGCCGGAAAGAGAGCCGATGAGATTTTGCCAAAAGATGCAATCGTAATTGCGCCTTATGACGGAAGCACAACCCTGCTTAATATGAGCGCAAGGCGCGGCTGGCCCACATTTCAAGAACCAATTGAAAAATTGATCGAGCGGGGCGCAACGCATTTGGTAATTGCAAATCCCACCCCAAGTGATTTTAGCGGATTCGGGACAATGTATGAACACGTTTCGTCAAGCAAAGAGTATTTGATATTAAAACTAAAATGAAAAAAGTCTTATTTGTCACTTATGATTTTCCTTATCCCACGAATACCGGGGGAAAGAATCGTGCCTATCATATGCTTAAATATTCTGGAGTCGATATTAAGAAATATTTATTCTCTTTTGTAAGAGATAATGCATGGAGGGATTCGGTTGTAGAAATGGAAAAGATAGGCGTTGAAGTCGCGGGAATAACCAGCCGCAGAAAGGTAAGGGATATAAGAAATATATTGGGTTTATTCTCCGGTGATTCAATTTTTAAAACTCTTTACCTCACATCCTCGATTCTCACGGATTTACTGCGGATTATCGCTGATAAGAAAATCGACATTGTTCACTTTGAATCTTTTTATACAGCCTTTTATATATCGGATAAGATTAGAAATCTTGGAGCAAAGCAGGTATTCGGAACTGAGAATATTGAATACAAGATGTATGGCGAATACGCACAAAAAACGAATATCCTTATAAGACCTCTATATGAATTCCAGGTTGACAAAATTCGCAGCGAAGAAACAGCGCTGTTTAAAAAGGCCGATCTTTGCATTACGGTTTCTGATACCGATGCTCGTGAAGTAAGAAAGTATGTTGGCGAATGCGAAATAATACGAAACGGCGTTGATATTGATGATTATAAATTCAATCTTCCTAAAAAAAGAAGAGGAACGAAACTTCTATTTGTAGGAAATTTTACTTATTTTCCAAATATAGACGCAATTAATTATTTCTATGACTCCGTCTTTAAGAATTTAGGCAATGATATAACTTTAACAATTATTGGGAAGAAAGCAAGAGATTTGAAGTTCGCGGATGACAACAGGGTTATAATTAATGAGTTTGTTCCTAAGATTCAAGATGAGTATGAAAAAGCGGATGTAATGGTTGCTCCTATCAGACTCGGTGGGGGTACAAACTTTAAGATTCTTGAGGCTATGGCTGCCGGTGTTCCTGTTATTTCTCTTTCCCAAAGACTTGAAGGGCTTGACGTAAAAGACGGAGAGCACTTGGTGGTCGTAATCGAAGAATCGGAATTTAAAGAGAGGCTTGAAAAGATGTTAGATGATTTAAACTTAAGAAGAAGACTAGCAAGAAACGCTCGGAAACTGGTTGAGCGTGAGTATTCTTGGAAGGTAATCGGCAATAACCTAAACACAGTTTGGAATAACCTATAAGTAGGTAAGTTGTAAGATCTAAGATGTATGAAATTACTTAAATCTTACATCGTAAAACTTAAAAGCTAGTATGGTTGACCTATCTATCATTATTGTCTCCTTTAATACCCGGGATTTGACAATTGAATGTATTCGATCGATTGTTCGGACAGTTAAAAAGAATTCTTATGAAATAATCGTGGTTGATAATAATTCAGAGGACGATTCAGTCAGTGAAATCTTAAAACTTAAGCTCGCAAACTTAAAACTTATTCAAAATAAGGAAAATGTAGGTTTTTCACGAGCAAATAATATTGGCGTTAAAGAAGCAAGAGGCCGGTTTGTTCTGTTTTTGAACACGGATACGGTTGTTTATGAAAATACAATTGACGGGGTGGTTGAGTTTATGGATCATAATAAAGATGCGGGCGCTGCAACATGTTTTGTTCGCCTGCCAAGTGGCAGACTTGACGACGCTTCCCATAGAGGATTTCCAACACCATGGAGAGCATTGTCGCATTTTTCAAGTCTTTCGAAATTGTTTAAAAAATCAAAAATATTTGCAGGATACAGTTTGGGACATTTAGACTTAAACAAAACTCATGAGGTTGACGCTTTAGCTGGCGCATTTATGTTGGTCAGGAGAGAAGCAGGGGAACAGGTGAGATGGTGGGATGAGGATTTCTTTTGGTACGGTGAGGATATTGATTTTTGTTACAGGTTAAAAGAGCGGGGTTGGAAAATTTATTTTGTTCCAGAATTTGAAATCCTTCATTATAAAGGGGTATCCGGCGGACTTAAAAAAGATTCAAAAAGCTATTCAACCGCAACCCGCGAAATAAGAAAAAGAGCCCATGAAGCAAGATTTGCCGCTATGAGAATCTTTTATGATAAACACTACAAAGATAAATACCCAAGTATAATTAGGATGTTGGTGCTAACTGGAATTGCGTTAAAGAAGCGTATCTCTGGTTGGTAAAATGTATGATATACGATTTAAGAAATTACTTACATCTTAAAACTTACAACTTAAAACCATGAGGATTGGTATTGATGTTCGGCTTTGGAATGAAACAGGAGTAGGGCGTTACATTCGTAATCTTGTTTCGAATCTTATTCAGCTCGACAAAAAAAACGAATATATCTTGTTTGCTCGTACAGATGATGAAAAAGCAATTAAGTCAGTTGTCAGTGGTCAGTTGTCAGTTGTCAAAGCAGATTTTCCTTGGCATTCAGTTACCGAACAAGTCTTATTTCCCAAGCTTTTAAACAAGGAAAATCTGGACTTGATGCATTTCCCATATTTTTCGGTTCCAATTTTCTATCATAAGCCGTTTATCGTCACGATTCATGATTTAATCGTCAATAAATTTAACACGGGTCGAGCGTCAACATTGCCTTTATCCTTATATCTAGTAAAACGCATTGGATACTATGCGGTTTTATCAAACGCGGTTTATAGATCAAAAAAAATTATTGTTCCCTCAAATGCGGTCCGCGACGATCTTTTGAAAACTTATCTCAATATTGATCCTTCTAAAGTTGAGGTGACATACGAAGGCGGCATCGACCACCTGCTACGTGCTACCCGCCACACGCCACTCATCGAAGGAAGATATATTTTGCGTGTAGGAAATTTCTATCCACATAAAAATATTGAGGGATTGCTTTCAGCATTCAGAGATTTTCTCTACGATAGTTACGAAAATCATGATGTAAAGCTTATCTTGGTTGGAAAACGAGATTATTTTTTCAAAAGGATAGAAAAACAAATAGAAAAATTAAATATAGGGGCAAATACGATATTTTTTGAGAACGTTAAAGATTCTGATCTTTTTTCGCTTTATTCCAATGCGACAGCAACCATCGTTCCATCATTCTTAGAAGGCTTTTCATTGACGGCAGTTGAAGCAATGTCTCTTTCCTGTCCAGTCATTGTTTCAGACATTCCCGTCCATAGAGAAATTTGTTCAAACGCCGCTATCTATTGCAACCCTAGCGATGTAAGTGATATAAAACAGAAAATCTCCTTTGCGTGTTCATTAATCGAAGAATCCCGAAAAGAATTAATTGCCCAAGGCAAAACGCGCGCCAAACAATTCTCATGGAAAGAAATGGCGAAACAAACGCTAAGCATCTATAATTCGGCAGTTAAAGAAAAGGTTTCAAGCTAATCAACCCTCCGGGTTGTCTAGATCCACACCTCTTCTTCGAGAGACTTTATACACCCAAAAGTTGCTATCGCAAAAATTGGGTGTGTCTTATTTTTTATAGACTTGGGTGTGGGTGCCGATGTCAATAAAATAGGCAATGTTATTATGAATATGGTACACGACTCTTACGTCTTTAGTGACAGAAAATGCTCTAAATCCTGTTAGGTTTTTGCCAAGTGGGTGATCTGAAAGAAGTTGGTTCGAAGGGTCTTCTAAAAATAGGTCATATCTTTCCTCGAATTTGTTTACTAATTTTGGATTAGACTCAATTCTTTCCTTGTATGCTCTTTTAAAACTTTTCGTGAAGTAGGTCTTCATGAACGGAGCATTTTGAAGAATTCCTCTTTATTTTTTGGCTTATAGATATTTTTTCCTGCTTTGATATCGGCAAGCGCTTTTTTAAATCTTCTTTCTGCGGTGGGGGAGAGATCAGTTATTTCTTCAGGTTCCTCAATCCTTAAGGTTAACTGCTTTTTTGATAGCTTTGTTAAGATGACTCGAATTGCTTCCTGTAAGGACGAAAAACCCATATCAGAAGCAACAGTTTCTGCCATGCTTTTTAAACTTTGGCTCATTGGAACTTGAACTATTACTCTCTGCATAATAATACGATTGTATAGGTTTGGTATTGACTTGTCAAGATGTTATAATCTTCCCATGAAAGTGGCGTTGGTTTATGATAGAGTCAATAAGTGGGGTGGAGCGGAGCGTGTTATTATAGCTTTGCGCAAAATTTTTCCCGATTCGGTTTTGTTTACATCAGTTTACAAAGAAGACCGCGCTTCTTGGGCAAGAAAAATTCCAGTAAAAACGTCGTTCCTTCAAAAAATCCCGTTTGCATCTTCTCATCATGAAGTTTTTGCAACTCTTATGCCAGTTGCATTTGAATCGTTCGATTTTTCAGACTTCGATTTGGTTATATCGTTAACTTCTGAGGCTGCAAAAGGCATTATTACAAAACCTCAGACGAAACACATCTCGATTATTTTAACGCCCACAAGGTATCTTTGGAGCGGACACAAAGACTATTTTTCGAATCCAATTTTTCGAATTATAATTTGGCCGGTTGTTTCCTATCTTCGTTTTTGGGACAAAATTGCAGCACGAAGGCCAGACAAATTGATTGCAATATCGGAAACAGTTCAAAGTCGAATCAAAAAGTATTACGGATTAGAATCGGAAGTTATTTATCCGCCATTAATGATGCGCCCATTAAATTCGAAATCCGAAATTCGAAATCCGAAACAAATTCAAAATTCTAAATTCAAAATTCAAAACTATTTTTTAATCGTTTCGAGACTAGTTCCCTATAAACGAATCGACCTTGCTGTAAAAGCGGCAAATAAGGTTCGCGCGCCGTTAAAGATCATAGGAACTGGAAGCGAATTCGATCGTCTTAAAAAAATGGCGGGACCGACTGTTGATTTTTTAGGATATGTTTCTGATTCGGATCTTAAATATTACTACGCAAATTGCAAGACACTTGTGTTCCCCGGAGTTGAAGATTTTGGATTAACCATGGTTGAAGCGCAAACCTTCGACAAGCCTGTTATTGCGTTTCGGGGTGGTGGGGCAGAAGAGATTATAGTCGAGGGGAAAACCGGTGTATTTTTTGATAAACAAACCGTTCAATCATTAGCTTCGAAGTTGAAAAGCTTCCGGGCAAGCCGCTATAATGGGAAAGATTGCCGTAAAAATGCTAATAGATTCTCATTCGAAAGGTTCAAGGCTAAAATCTTGGGAATTTTATAGTGTTCAATTATGGTAAAGTTATTTTATACTAATTTAAATACTGCGAATTTATGCGAATATTCGCATCATTATCACTAATTAAATTCGCATTTCATTAGCATTTTATGAAGGCTGTAATTTTTGCAGGAGGAGTTGGGACAAGGCTTTGGCCCTTATCAAGAAAACACACTCCAAAACAATTCGAAAAAGTAATTGGCGAAAAATCAACATTGCAATTGGCATATGATCGCATTTCTCCAATTTTTAAACCTTCGGATATCTTTATCTCCTCGGGCGAGAGATATCGTGAAATCCTGCATGGCCAGCTTCCCAGTATTCCTCGCGAAAACTTTATTCTTGAGCCTGAAATGAGGGATGTAGGAGCGGCGGTTGGATTGGTTGCCGCAATTCTTGAGAAAGTAGCTGATTCAGAACCCTTTATAATTCTTTGGAGCGATCATCTTGTTAAAAATGAAGGGCTATTTCGCAAAATCCTAGTTACTTGCGGAAAAATCCTTGAGAACAAACCTAATAAAATAGTTTTTATTGGGCAGAAATCGCGCTTGGCCACTCAAAACTTAGGCTGGATTGAATTCGGCGAAAAGATAAAGGACATTGAGGGTTTATCAGTTTATGAATTTAAGAGCCTTCATTACCGTCCGGATTTAGCAACAGCTGAGGAGTTTCATGCAAGTGAGAAGCATGCTTGGAATCCGGGTTATTTTGGTACTACGCCATCATTTTTAATGTCTTTGTATCAAAAATATGCCCCCCAAATGTATGACGGTCTTGTTAAAATCGCTTCTTCATATGGAACTTCTTTGTTTTCAGACACCTTATCGAACGTCTTTCCTACATTTGAAAAAGTATCCTTTGACAATCTTATCCTTGAGAAATTAACGTCCTCCGACGGTTATGTTATTGGTGCAGACTTTGGTTGGAGTGATATTGGCGCTTGGGAGCAGCTCAAAGAGGCGCTATCGACATCGGAAGAGGAAAACGTTACAAAGGGAAAGGTTATGCTTGAGGATTCAAAAGATAGCCTTGTATTCAACTATACAGATCAAATGGTTGTGGGCATAGATCTTTCCGATTATCTTGTTATTAATACTGAAGATGTGGTTTTGGTTTGCCCTAAAGAATCTGTTCCTAAGATTAAAAAACTTGTTGAATCGCTGTCCGGAACAGAACACGAGAAACTAACGTAACAAGTTCGGTTATCGGTTACGGTTACGATGCCCGTTTCGTAGTTTGGTCACGTTTAACGTAGAACTTAACCGATACGGGCTTCGTTACCGACAAACGTTATACGATATTTTATGGTGTACGATTTTTTTAAGAGACTTCTTGATACAATCCTTTCAATTGTTCTTATAATTATTTTTTTGCCTGTAATAATAATTGCCGCCATCGCAATAAAACTTGACTCTCTAGGGCCAATATTTGCAGATACCCCGCAAAGAGTAGGTAGATACGGCAGATTGTTTAGAATGTATAAATTTAGATCCATGGTTCAGAACGCGCACGAAATTCTTTTAAACGATCCTGAATTCAAGAAGCTCCACGAGGAATATAAGAAAGGAGGATATAAATTAAAAGAAGATCCAAGAATCACAAACATAGGCAGGATAATTAGAAAATATTCAATAGATGAAATTCCGCAGTTTATAAACGTTTTGCGCGGCGAGATGAGCATTGTGGGTCCTCGAGCTTATTATCCTGATGAACTGCGCGACCAGCAAAAAGAATACCCCAGCACACGCGAGTCTGTAAAAATCGTGCTGTCGGTAAAGCCTGGGATAACAGGAGTTTGGCAGGTAACCGGCCGATCTGAAATTAATTTTGATAAAAGAATACAGCTTGATGCAAGCTATGCCTCAAAGAGGTCTATTCTCTATGATTTGTGGATAATCATCCAAACTCCATTTGCAATGCTTTCAGGCAAAGGCGCCATGTGATTTTTCTGCGCAAAATCACAACAATTAACATTTGACAACTGACAATTGACAGAATTGCTTTCGTCACATGTTAAATGCCACGTGTTACATGTTGGATTAGGTTTGCATTTATCCTAAAATTTTGTTTAAAATAAATAGTTGGCCCAAATTTTATAATATTTTTATGGATGAAGGATTTAAAAAAATTGAATTTGATTCAGTTTTGAAAAAAGACTCTACTTCAAGCGAAGCTCCCCTATCTACAAAATCTAAGACCCTCTTGAGGCCAAAAGTTCCTATAAAAATAAACTTTTCTAACTTTTTTAACATAAAAAGATTAGGGATCATAGGCGTGATCTTAATTATATTTGGGATCTTAATGTTCTATGTGTCGTTTCGTGCATTTGCCGTATACCAGAAGGCCGATAAGGTTTATGATCAGGCAAAAAAAGCATCGGATGCTGCAAAGAATCAGAATATAGTACTAGCCAAGGAAGAACTTGTTAAAACCCGTAAGGCAGCAGAGGGTTTGAAACAAGAACTCTCATCAATTGGTTTTGCAAAATATATTCCGCTTGCAGGGCTTTATGTTTCAGATGCGGAGCATATGGTGAATGCCGGAATTCACGGGATTGATGCGGCAATTATTACGGCGGACTCTCTTATTCCATATGCGGACGTCTTGGGGCTTAAAGGAAAGGGGACGTTTGCCGGAGGTTCAGCTGAGGATCGAATTAGGACTGCCGTCAGATCCCTTGGGAAGGTTGTTTCTAAAATTGACGATATTGAAGTTAAGGCCAAACTGGCAAAAGAGGAAATAGATCACGTCAATCCAGCGCGGTACCCGGTCCTTGGCCCGCTCAAAAAAATTCATAATCAAATTGCCTCTGCAAAGACTCTTGTTGACGAAGGGGTTGTTGCCGTTGAACAAGGGAAGCCTCTCATAAAAGTACTGCCGGAGCTTTTAGGCGATACAAAATCTAAAAAATACCTTATATTGTTTCAGAATGACGGAGAACTGCGTGCAACAGGCGGATTCTTAACATATTATTCCATCTTCAGAATTGAGGAAGGCGTAATTCATATTGATTCATCAAATGATATCTATAGGTTGGACGACTCTATTCGTTCGCATCCTCAAGCCCCCGAGCTAATTCGTAAATATTTCCCCAAAGTCACCAGATTTTATATAAGAGATAGCAACCTTTCGCCCGATTTTCAAAAATCAATGGAAACGTTTCGTGAATTTTATGAGGATTCTCGTAGTGCGACCGAGATTGACGGGATAATTGCAATTGATACAGACTTCTTGGTTCATGTAATAGGCATATTGGGCGAAGTACAAGTAGGCAATGCATTCTTTAAGGCGGAGAATGATCCGCGATGTAATTGTCCTCAGGTTGTTTATGAATTACAGTCTATTACAACAACTCCGGTCGGGTACATAAGAGAGGATAGGAAAGGAATAATAGCAAGCCTTCTATATGCCACAATGCAGAAAGCTCTGGGAGTATCTCCGGGAAAATATTGGGGGTCTCTAATCCAACAAGCAGTAATTGATGCAAACGAAAAACATATACTTTTTAGTGTAAATAATCCGGATGCGCAAAAAGGACTTGCGGCTTTGGGGTGGGCTGGGAACATAAAGGCATTTGACGGAGATTATCTACATATAAATGATATTAATTTTTCAGGCGCAAAAACCAACATGTTTATTAAGCAGAACTTAAGGATTGATTATAAAGTGGGAAGCGACGGTAGTATTGAAAAGACGATAACCATTGATTATAGAAATCCTGAAAAGCACTCGGACTGTAATCTTGAACGCGGAGGACTTTGTCTTAATGCCATTCACCGCGATGTCCAGAGGGTTTATGTTCCTCGCGGATCAACACTTGTTTCAAGCAAGGGTTCACAGGTTAAGGTTGAAACAAAAGAAGATCTTGGGAAGACCTATTTTGAAGGATTCTTCACTGTCAATCCTCTTGGAAAAGCAACAATCACTTATACTTATAAATTACCCTTTAAAATAGAAGGTAGCAATCTTCCTGTGCTTATTCAAAAACAGCCTGGGGTTGAAGTACTGCCTACAGAAGTTTATGTCAACGGCAAGAGAGTTGAGAAACTTGACTTAAGAGGAGATAAGATACTAAACTTGAAGGTGTAACCTTCAAGTCCCGGACCATGATCCGGGACTAAGACTAAAAATAAACGTTCTGGATCCCGCATCAAGTGCGGGATGACAAAATGCATTACTTGAAGGATCGCGGCTTTATACTCAAACGTGTCAATTTTGGCGAGTCGGATCGCTATATAACTATCTTCACCAAAAACCATGGCAAGATAGATGTAGTAGCAAAAGGTGTTCGTAAAATTACCTCACGGCGTGCTTCATCAGTCGAACCTCTTAACTTAATCGAATTTCAATCCGTCCGTTCTCACAAAAACTATGTTTTAACAGAGGTTAGACTTATCGATTCTTTTGAAGAGCTTAAGAAGGAGATCCAACATATCAAAAAAGTTTTTCTAATGTGCGAGCTTATCGATGCAGTGCTGCCCCGCGAACAGCGCCATCCTGACGTTTTTGATCTGATCGAGCGTGCTTCGCACAGGATGGTCGATAACAAGAAAAATATCCTTTACTTTCAGGCAAAACTTCTGACGCTTCTTGGATTCTGGAATCCAAATTATGCATTTAAAAACGAGGATCACCTTGCCCAATACACGGAGCAAATAATTGAACGAAAACTCAGGAGCCGACATATTTTCGAATCGTAGCCAATGGCAAAGGAAAATAATCGAGCGGAAAGTAAACACGTTAAGATAATAAGAGGCGGCGGCGGACCTTCGGGCGCCGTTTATGGGTTGGGTTTTATAGGCGCCCTCGTCTATTATATCCAGCATGCAGCAAGCTTCTGGGAAGGAGTGTTGGGTGTTATAAAAGCAATACTCTGGCCCGCTCTTCTAATCTATAATCTCCTCGAATTCTTCAAAATATAATTGGAAATTCCCCCAAAAAGCAGTATAATTTCGCCATGAAACTCAAGGAAGTTTTAACGCCTATTCCGGTGACAAAGGACGCGAGCGTTCATATTTTGAAGAATCCTGTTTTCGATTTCGAGGCAGCTATGACTTCAAGAGGATGGGCCGATGAGTTTGTGAGCGAACAATTTCCCCAAAATAGATTTAGCGCTTTAAGAATCGCTATAGCGCTTGGATATTATAATTATTCAATTGCGTCAAGAAATTTCCCTGAAAATTATGATTATGGTAACCAAGTTGAGCATCAAATAATGAAATTGGCCAAAACCGAAGCCCTCGCCCTAGGCATTCCTCACCTTCCGACAATAGGATTTGAGGTCGAGTCCCCGAGAAAACCCTACATATTAGGAAGCAAGAATGTAATTAATTTTGAAAAGTATGAAGAGCTTTTTAAAAATATGGGTTTTCCAAAAAACAGAGCTTCATCTATCTCTATGTGGGAATTCTCTCCTCCGCCGTCTTTTTCATCAGATGTTCAAGTCTATATTTTAAATCAGCTTATTGCCGGTGGGTTTATTCCAAGTCTTCATGATAGCTCTGCGCCTGAAGATATTAGAGCACATTTAGACGATAAACTTGTTTCATTACATATTAATATAGGACTGCCAAAGACTGCGATTAATCCTTCTTCTAATAAGCTGCGAAGCGATAAAAAATTCGAAATTTTTAATATGGTTTTTGCTCTTGCGTTTACATCCCCACTAAGATTCACGAGCAAATCCGGACAGCCGTTATGGACCAAAAAAAGTGCAGAATTTACGGAAAAAGGCTTTGGGCAAGGCGGGAGGTTTGAGATCAAGGATCTTGAGGCTAGAGACGCAAGTGTTTATAGGCTAATGAAGGAGATTCAGCTTTTGGGCGCATGCTTACTGGTAAGTACAGAATCAACAGATGAAGAGCTTGCGGAAATTTGGCATACGTTAAAAAGGAATATTCAAAAAGCCTTTAAGGCAAGAGGATATGTCAAATTTCCCGAAAACGATAAAGGCGAATATGCCAAAACAGCCCTAGACAGGGAGCTTGTTCGCTCTCTAAGAAGCATCATTACAGCCTCAGCGCACGAAGCAAAATCCCTCCTCTTCAGTCCCTCTCTGCAATTCCAGCCAAAAAGGGAATAGAGGCAGATGCTCCGAAATTTGATAGTGCTACTACAGAATAAAAACCTGCTTTGATATAATGATTTCATGGGAAATTTAGTCGATAAGGTTGTTGCTTTGGCAAAGAGACGGGGGTTTGTTTATCCTTCTTCCGAGATCTACGGAGGCTTAGCAAATACGTGGGATTTCGGTCCTATGGGTACGCTTCTTAAGAATAACATTAGAGATCTTTGGTGGAATAAATTCGTCTTGTCACGCGATGACATGGTGGGCCTTGATGCATCGATTTTTCTTTCGCCAAAAATTTGGGAAGCATCAGGCCATGTTGCAAGTTTTACAGATGCGCTTATTGATTGCCGGAGCTGTCACTATCGAACTCGCGCTGATCATTTGATCGAAGATAATGTTCCCGACATTAAAGTCGAAGGCTTGCCGGTTGAAGAATTGACGAAAATTGTTCGCGAAAAACAAATTAAATGTCCAAAGTGCGGCAAACACGACTGGACGCAGGTCCGTCGCTTCAATTTATTGTTCGAAACATCTGTCGGAATAATCGAAGAAGGGAAACAAAAAGTTTATTTGCGGGGTGAGATTGCGCAGGGTATTTTTATCAATTTTAAAAATGTGCTTGATACAACCCGCGTTCGTATACCATTCGGTATCGCTCAAGTTGGAAAAGCTTTTCGCAATGAGATCACATTAGGACAGTTTGTTCATAGGACTTTGGAGTTCGACTTAATGGAGTTTGAGTATTTCCTCAATTCAAAAGATTGGGAGGAGAAATTCGAGTACTTTAAAAATGAGATGTGGAATTGGACACAAGAATTGGGGATTCGAAAAGAAAATCTTCGCTGGCGCGAGCATGAAGAGCATGAGCGATCGCATTACTCCAAAAAAACCATGGACATTGAATATAAATATCCGTTTGGGTGGAAAGAAATGTTTGGGATTGCATACCGTACCGATTTTGATTTATCGAATCATGCCAGACACACGGGCAAAGACTTATCTTACACCGACCCCGACACAGGAGAAAAATTCGTTCCTCACGTTATAGAACCGACTTTTGGCTTATCTCGTTTGGTCGGGATCGTATTGTTCGATTCCTATTCTGAAGATGGTGATCGAATTGTACTTAAATTAAATCCAAAACTTGCACCATATAAGGCTGCAGTATTTCCGCTCCTTGCAAACAAACCGGAGCTGGTTTCGAAAGCTCGTTCGATATATGATTCGCTCCGATCGGATCTACTCATTGCCTGGGATGAAAGGGGAAATATCGGTAAAAGGTATTTTGCACAAGATGAGATTGGAACCCCGTTTTGCATCACAGTTGATTTCGAATCGCTTGAAAACGATACGGTTACGGTCAGGGATCGAGATTCTGCAACACAAGAAAGAATTAAAATAGAAAATCTAAAAAAATATCTCATCGAAAAGCTTGTTTGATATACTTTGTTCTATTGACAATTTTAAAAATTCTCTGCAAACTAGAAATTGATGCCGTTTCGTAGAGAGATTGACCCCCGCATTCCGGCACTCATAAAAGCAGATTTTCTCCTAAGGAATCATCGTGATCCCAAAATTACTTTTGCAATGAGTGATAAACTTGTGGTAAAAACAGAAGCGGAAAGGGAACAACTCGCTTCCGAACTTGAACTATCAGAAGATCCGAAGAAAAGAAGCAAGCAAATTTTAGGTTACAGATCCTACATTAGGAGTATAGATTATCCGTGGTGGCGGAATGGTAGTGCTGTGCAGTCTGAAGTTCCAAGTGTGGTTGTCCATCCAAGTGGGAATGGTCGAGAAGCTTCTCCTGGAGAAATCGTTGAGGTTCGAGAACTTACATAGCCTTCCGCTTGACTACAATTCTTGTTTCTGTATATAAATAAATATGGAATTTATTAAGAAAAATGCTTTGATTGTTGGTTTGATTGTAGTTGTTGTTTTGGGAATTGGCGGATTTTTTGTCTGGAATCAATTTCAAAGTCAAACTCTTACTCCAAAAGGTGAGGAACAGCAAAACGTAAAACAAATGTCACCGGAGGATATTGGCCTTGAGCTGACGTTGCGTTCAGATGGGAAAGCCGTTATTGTGAAGGCTACCAAAGTCGAAGGTATTAAAAGCTTCGAATACGAATTGACATATGATGCGCAAGTCACAGAGGACGGTGAATCGGCTACGGTTCCAAGGGGAGCGGTTGGGGAGTTAACAATTCGTGGAGGAATAGCCCAGGCTGAGGTTGATTTGGGAACCTGCTCTGCAAACGTATGTAAATACGATAAGGTTGTAAGCGATGTTAAGGTAGTAATCAAAGTCAATTTTGAAAACGGCGAAATAGGCGCCGTAGAAGATACTATCCTCCTTGAAGAAGAATAGCACTAGCCGCTCGTGTACGTTTTTCTCAGACCCGCTCGGTAAGTTTTTACTCTGTTAAAGTTATCCACCCCTCACTAAATGAAAATCGCATATTCATCTTTATTCTTACATTAGTATCTTTCCTGGGCGATTTTCAGTTGTCTTCGAAAAAGTACACTTCGTGTCTAATCGATTTGGATTACTTAATGTTACTACTTTGTATGAAAACAGCAAGATTTCCAGATATAGCGTAAAAAGGAGTATTTCCACACTATTTTGGTTCATTTACCTATTGACATACCGTGAAAAGTAGTTCAAAATGGTATAAAGTGGGAAAAAGTGGGACTGGCAGGTTCTTCGATCCCCGGAGGTAAAACACCATGTTAATAGGTCAGTATGAGGCAAAGATTGATAAAAAAGGAAGAACGGCAATTCCAAAGAAATTTAGAGAAATTCTCGGAAACAATATTATAGTTACACTTGGATATGAAAGCTCACTTATTGTCGTTTCAGAAACTCAATGGCAGGCTTTACTTGAAGGTACGGCCGGCCGCCCCTTTATTGAATACGAAACTCGCGAAACACAAAGGTTCCTACTTGGAGGCGCCGCTTCCGTGGAGCTGGATAGCAAGGGAAGGTTTGTATTACCTCCGTACCTTAGAGAATTTGCAAAGGTTGAAGACGAGATCGTATTCCTAGGGCTTTCACGTTACGTTGAGATTTGGGATAAAAAACGCTGGGGCGAATATCGGGGGAATCTTGAAAAGAATATAGAACGGATTTCGTCTCGATTAGTCAAAAAGGGGGAGAAAAATGAATAATTTTCCCCGATTAAATTGGGGTTTTCACACCCCTGCTCTTTTAAAAGAAGCGGTTTCCGCGCTAAATGTTCGGCCGAACGGTAAGTATATAGATGCGACAATTGGCGGCGGAGGACATTCGGCTGAGATCATTCGAAGAGGTGGAAAAGTGTTAGGTATTGACCAGGACGAAGATGCCATTGAGTATATCAAGAAGAATCAAGAATCTGGAATCGAGAATCAGGAATTGGTTTTAACACGAGGAAATTTCAAAGACATCGAAAGGATAGCTCGGGAAAGAGGATTCGTAAATGCGGACGGAGTTTTATTTGATCTGGGATTCTCGAGCTATCAGATGGAAAAGTCGGGGAAAGGATTCAGCTTTTTAAGAGATGAGCCGCTTGATATGAGGATGTCAATCGAAACAAAGCTAACAGCAAGAGATATAGTAAACAGTGCAAGTCGCGATGAACTTTATAATATTTTTAGTAAATTTGGTGAAGAAAAGAATGCTTACGCATTTTGCGATAGTATTGTTCGGGCGCGTTCAATAAAGCCGATCGAAACAAGTCGGGAACTTGCAGAAATAGTTGCAAGAGCAAGCGGAACACACCTTCGGGGTGTTACTCGATTGCATCCGGCAACTCGCGTGTTTCAAGCTTTGCGAATTGCGGTAAATAGCGAAATTGACAATTTGAAAGAGGGACTTGCGGGCGCTTTTGAAATTCTTGCTCCAAATGGAAGATTGATTGTAATCTCTTTCCATTCGCTTGAAGATAGGGTTGTAAAGCTCTTTTTTGCAAGATTAGCAAGAGAAGGTAGGGCAATTTTAGCAAACAAGAAGCCAATAGTTCCAAGCGAGGAAGAAATAAAGGCAAATAGAAGAGCAAGAAGCGCGAAATTGAGGATTTTAGAGAAGATAACTAACAGTTAACAAATTGACAAAAACAACAAATTAACCTATGAGTAAACATTTAAAGTTAACAATAATATTTTTGGCAGTTGTGGCTTTTATAACTCAAGTAGCTAGTATATACCTGTCTAATACTAAATCACTTGAGAGTATTGAAGCTACAAAACTTCGGACGCAAGTTGCAGAGCTCTCGGAGAACAATATAAAACTCCAATCAGAGGTGTTAACCCTTTCATCTTACAATACTATATCGTCTCGTGCGGGGGAATTGGGATACAAGGAGACCTCAGGCTTTGTCTCGCTTTATGATCCGGTTGAGGTTGCTCGTACAAGATGAGATGGTCTCCGGCCCCGAGGGCCTCTGGCCTGGTGGGGGAAAAATTACGATTTGCTCTTGTCCTTGTCTTCCTGTGCTTTTTTTACATCGCCGTAATTGCTAGGTTATTTTTATGGCAGATAGTCCGCGGATCTGGATTATCGGATCTAGGCCGCGCTCAAAGCTCTCAAGTTCTGACAATTCCGGCCATTCGAGGGGAAATAAAATCAAGAGATGATTTTCCTCTTGCTACCAACACTATTTCATATTTTCTTTATACCAACCCCAAAATTATAAAAGATAGACAAGATTATACTGAGAAACTAAGTACCATTTTGGCGGACGATCCGGCATCAGTCTCGGCAAAGCTTTCATCTGACCTATACTGGGTGAAGCTTGCTACCGGACTTGATCAAGATAAAAAGCGGGCGATCGAAAAACTTGCGCTTGCAGGGTTAGGTTTTCAGCAAGAATATACTCGATTTTATCCCGAGGCATCTATGGCGGCACATTTAATTGGGTTTTTAGGCAAAGATTCGCAAGGACAGGATAAAGGATACTTTGGAATTGAAGGACGTTATGACCAACAACTCTCAGGGCGTTCGGGAAAGCTTTATGCAATTCGTGACGCATTGGGCAATCAAATAGTAGGAGATACACGGGAGGATAAGAAAATTGACGGGAGAAGTTTAAAGTTAACGCTTGATAGGACTGTTCAATTTACGGCGGAAAAGAGGCTTCGCGAGGGAGTTCTACGATATAACGCAGAGGGTGGAAGCGTGGTTGTTATGGAGAGTGAGACAGGAGCTATTCTTGCCATATCGTCAATTCCTTCATTTGACCCTCAAAAATACTACGAATTTGACCCAGGCTCTTACACAAATCCCGTGTTGTCGAACGTCTATGAGCCGGGCTCAACATTTAAGGTGCTTATTATGGCTGCGGCAATTGATGAGAACAAGGTTAAACCCGAGACCCGCTGCAATATTTGTTCGGGACCGATTCAGGAGGGGGATTATAAAATAAGGACCTGGAACGATAAGTATTTTCCAAACTCTACGATGCGAGAGGTAATAATTCACTCTAATAATACGGGAATGGTTTTTGTGGGGAGAAAATTAGGACTCTCGAATATGATTAAGTATCTTAACAGGTTTGGGATTGGAAAAATAACAGGGATTGATCTTCAGGGAGAAACAACAGGGGTAATTCGCGATAAAGATTCATGGTATCCGATAGATTTGGCAACGGCCTCTTTTGGACAGGGAATTTCCATTACGCCGATTCAACTAGCAAATGCAGTCAATGCTATAGCAAATGGGGGGAATCTTATGACCCCATATGCTGTTTCACAAATAATTACGGAAGAAGGTAAAAAAATAGACATAAAACCAAAAATTAAAACAAAAGTTATTAAGGAATCAACGTCAAAGATAATAGCCGGCATGATGGTCTCGGCAGTTGAGGAAGGAGAGGCAAAATGGACAAAGATCAAAAATTATAAAATTGCTGGGAAAACCGGGACTGCCCAGATTCCGGTTGCGGGACACTATGACCCAAATCAAACAATAGCATCATTTGTAGGATTTTTCCCGGCAGACAACCCTAAAATCACAATGCTGGTTCTAGTGGACCGTCCCAAGACATCAATTTACGGCTCCGAAACCGCCGCACCTATCTTTTTTAACATTGCCCGCGATCTCATCAAGTACTATAATCTGCCATCACAATAATCTAGAAAATAGTTAATAGATAATAGAAAATAGTAATGGAGAATTGAAAATAGAAAATGGTAATTAAATTCCAATTTCCAATTTCTAATTTCCGAACCATTTTCTAATTTCTAATAACCAATTTCTAGCTAGTGGCATGTATTCGATGTATTTAATATAATACTATTCTCATGTATAAAAAGATATATTTCATGGGGATTAAGGGTGTGGGGATGGCAACTTTGGCGATTATTGCCAAAGAGGCTGGATTTATTGTGGAAGGAAGTGATGTCGAGGAAGAATTTATAACGGATAAAATACTGAAGGAGGCAGGGATAGATAGTCTAATTGGGTTTAAAAAGGAGAATGTGGAGAACTTTTTTGGGACAACTCGACCTGACGAGTGTCTTTTTATTGCCACAGCGGCTCACGATGGTTTTGAAAATCCGGAAGCAGTTTTTGCTCGGGAGAACGATTACAGGGTTATATCTCATGGGGAAGCGGTCGGATTATTTATGTCGGGAGAATTGTTCGGCCGAAATGACATCGAAGGTATTTCTATTTCAGGATCTCACGGTAAAACTACAATTGCAGGAATGACAGCAGCATGTCTTTCACGCTTGGGGTCCGACCCTAGTTTCACCGTTGGGACGAGCGAAATTTTTCAGATTGGCGCCGCGGGGCATTATGGCCGGGGTAAATATTTTATAGCAGAGGCTGATGAGTACCTCTCCGAACTAAAATTCGATCGAAATCCTAAATTTTTACATCAACATCCTAAGTATTTAATCATAAACAACATTGACTTTGACCATCCGGATTTTTTTAAGGATATTGAGGAGGTTCGGGAAGCATATAGGAAATTCGTATCGAATCTAGATTCGGATTCAACTCTTATTGTGAATGGCGATGACGGAAATATTAAAAGTATCACGAGCACCACGGGTATAAAGGGTATCACGGGTGATGGCAGTCGGATTAGGGTTTTTACTTATGGGGCTGATGAGGGGAATGAATTTGTAATAAAGAATTTTACCCAGCGCCATTATGGTGCTGGGTTTAACCAGGAGGTTTTTGGTTCGCACGTTTTTGGTTCGCACTTTGAAGTCTTTCGAAAAGATACTTCGCTTGGAATATTCGAATTATCAATTCCAGGATACCATAACGCCAAGAATTCGCTAGCCGTTATTGCGCTTCTTATTGAGCTTGGTTTTTCGATTCAAGATATTCAAAGAGTCCTTCCCGAATTTAGGGGCATTAAGAGGAGAATTGAGGGAATCGGCGAAACCCCCGATGGGGTTTTAATATTTGATGATTACGCTCATCACCCAGAAGAAATTCGAAAAACTCTCGAAGCAATAAAAGCTACATTTCCAAACAAAAAAATTACGGTTATTTTTCAAGCACATACTTACAACAGAACAAAGGCTCTTCTTTCTGAGTTTACCTCCTCTTTTGCGGGTGTTTCAGAACTAATAATTTTGCCGACTTTTACATCGGCTCGTGATCTCAGCGAACATGGGCTCGCGGAGGACCGAGAGTTCGTTGAAAAAGTTCGGACAGTCCAACCTAATGTGAAGTTGATTGAAACGCAAACGAGTGTGGTAGAATACATCAGGAAAAACGTTAAAGGATCGGATAAAATAGTAATTACAATGGGAGCAGGAGACGTTTATCACGTGGCGGAAAAACTAGTATGAAAAAATATATTATAAATGGTGGGAGTAAGCTCGCTGGGGAAGTCGCGGTTTCAGGAAGCAAGAATGTGGTTTTAAAAGCAATAATTGCCGCGTGTTTGACAAACGAACCCGTTGAGATCAAGAACGTTCCTCTAATTTCAGATGTTTTAGTAATGCTCGAGCTCGTTAAAGAAATTGGCGGGCATGTTAAGCTTTCGGGACACACGGTAAAAATTTCTGTCGAGAAAATAAGAAACATCAAAATTCCTCTTGAGATGGGGGCAAAAATTAGAACATCTTCTATGTTTTTAGCCCCGCTTTTAGCCCGAAAAAAGGAGGCATTAATTCCAAATCCCGGCGGTTGCAGAATTGGAGCCCGTCCCATAGATCGTCATATTGAAGGACTTGAAAAAATGGGGGCGGTTTCAAAATATAACAGTCGAGACGGATATTTCCATGTTAGAACCAACGGATTAAAGGGTACAATGTATCGTTTCAAAAAAAACACCCACACAGGAACAGAAACGCTTATAATGGCGGCAACTTTGGCTCACGGAAAAACCGTTCTTGAGAATGCTGCACAAGAGCCCGAGGTCGATGATCTTATTGGTCTTTTGAATTCAATGGGAGCAAAAATTAAGAGGACAGAACCTCGAACAATTGTAATAGATGGAGTTCAAAAGCTTCATAGGGCAACTTTTGAGATTCCCCCCGATAGAAATGAAGCTATAACTTTTGCAATCCTTTCGGCGCTAACAGGTGGTGCAATTTATATTAAAAACATAGACCTTTTAGATATTAAGAATTTTGTTTCGGAGTTTAAAGAAGCAGGGGGAAAATGGGAGAAAAAGGACTCAAAAGCAAGATTTTATTTGACCGGCTATGTTAAGCCAACGCACATATTGACCGCACCTCATCCGGGTTTTATGACCGATTGGCAGGGACCTTGGGCTATTTTTATGACTCAAGCGGAAGGTGACTCTACTATTCATGAGACAATTTACGAAAATAGATTTGGGTACGTTAATGAACTTGCGAAAATGGGAGCGGATTTGGAAATTTATCAACCTGAAGTTGTGAATCCAAAAGAATTTTACAATTTTAATTATCGCAAAAATGGTAAACATGGGTTAAAGATTCACGGCAAGACTCATCTCCACAATGCAGTATTAAATATCTCGGACCTACGAGCCGGCGCATCGCTGGTAATAGCAGCTTTAATTGCAAAAGGAGAAAGTATAGTCTTTGGAATTGAATATCTTGAACGAGGATATGAAGCTTTTGACAAGCGACTTCGATCACTTGGGGCAGACATAGATGTTATTGAAGAGTCTCTTGAGGAGAGATCTCGCTATGCGGGAGAAAGAGGAATAGTCTAATGCAAGCAGTACTACTGGCAGCAGGAGAATCAAGTAGATTCTTCCCACTGAACCTGAAACACAAATGTCTTGTAAAAATTGCCGGAGAATCATTGATTTCGCACACTGTCCGAGCTGTTAAGCGCGCTGGTATAACTGATATCACTATAGTAACCGGCAACAACCGTAACTTTCAAGATGTTTTGGGGAATGGCAAAAAGTTTGGCGTTAAAATTCGATATGTTATTCAAGAAAAGCCAACTGGAGCGGGCGATGCTCTTATAGTTGCATCAAAATTTCTAACGGGAGATTTTTTTTTAGTTAATTCAAATCATGTAGAGTTTGATGAGTTAAAGCACGCAATAGACTTAAATAGAGGCACAAATAAGGAACCGGTTCTTCTTGCAACGCCCGAGCCATCGCAAAGAAAATTCGGAGCGCTTAAAATAAATGGCGATAGGGTACTTGAAATTTCCGAGAAGCCCAAGAGTAGTCGTGGATTTTCAAATTTACGAATTGTTGGCGTTTATTTTCTTAACCAGGATTTCGTTAAAACTCTTAAAAAAATTCCATCAACACATTATTCCTTGGAGAACGCTCTAGATAAATACGCAAAAGAAAAGAGAGTTCTTCTTGCATTAACAAACCATAAAATATTATCTTTAAAGTATCCGTGGGATCTTCTTAATATCAAAAACTACATACTTTCAAAACAAAAAAGAAGTATTTCAAAGAAAGCGCGGATTGCAGGTAACGCACAAATTGATGGGAGTGTAGTTATAGAAGAGGGCGCACAGGTACTTGAAAACGCAGTTATAAAAGGACCATGCTACATAGGTAGAAACGTCTTCATAGGGTCTAATTCGCTTGTTAGAGATGGATCAGATATTGAAGAATCTGCCGTCATAGGTGCATATATGGAAGTGAGGGGATCGCTAATTTTGGAAGGAACAAAAACACATTCAGGATTTATAGGTGATTCTGTACTTGGGCAAAATTCCAAAATTGGAGCTCTATTTGGAACTGCAAATGTTCGCCTGGATAGAGCTAACGTCCGTTCCGTGGTTAATGGAGAAAAGATAGATACAGGTTTTGGGTCTCTTGGCGCGATAATTGGCGATAATGTGGTAATTGGAGAGCGGGTTTCCACCATGCCCGGAATAACTATTGGAAATAATGCAATTATTGGACCATCCACAACCGTTATGAGAAATGTTGATTCAGATACTACATTTTATACAAAATTTGCCGAGTTTGTAGAAGAAAAGAAAACCCTGCCTGCTCGCCTCGATAAAGCTATGGCGAAGCGGGCCGGCAGATACGGCCGCCCAAAGAGATCCTGAAACGAGCTTGAAATGATAATTAATTAAGAAAGATAATGGCGGATCTTGTTTTTAGACTAACATCAATATTCTTTTTCTCCTTCTTAATATTTAATGCTTTTTCCTGGGTCAAGCTTTGGGAAGATAAAGAATACAGAGCAAAGCGCATTTTAATATACATTAGAGAAACAAAAAGAGGGAGAAGTTTAATATTAGGATGGGAAAACCTTGTCAAGATATTAGTAATTTTTTTATATGGCTCGACAATTTACGTAAGCGGCCTTGACTTTTATTACCATCTATTAATATTTTTCCTCTACTTTTATTTTTTTCTAAAGATATTATATAAAATTTATAATCGTGAATTTTTATTGCCGAGAATTTCTTTTAATGTTATCCTAATAATACTTCTTACATTGGCTGTTTCGATCGTTTTATATCTTCTTCCCCCATTAGATCAATTCCTTTGGATGGTTATAATTGACAAACTATTGCCGTTTATTACAGCTTTCTTTATAAGTATTTTTTTAGTTTTCTTTGACTTTAAACAAGACACAATCATAAATCGAGCAATTGATAAATTTAATAAACACAAACATCTCCTGACGGTTGCCATAGTTGGAAGTTACGCTAAAGGCTCAACTAAAGAATTTATTACAAGAATATTATCGATTAAATTCAACGTGCTTGAAAATGATACGCCCTTTAATAGTGCTCTCGGAATAGCAAAAACAATTCTCTCAAAACTTGATACTCGCAAGCAGGTATTTATAGTTGAGATGGAAGACTACAAAAAGGGAGATGTATCCGAGATGTGCAATATAGCAAGTCCTAAAATAGCAGTTATTACGGGAATAAACGATGAAAAAACTTCTGTTTTCGGGAACCTTGATAATGTAATAGAATCAAAATATGAAGTAGTTGGCTCGCTGCCAAGAGACGGAATTGTTATTTTATGCGGAAATAATCCCAATACAATGTCTTTATATAGTCGAATTAAAAATAAAAAATTTATTTACTCTTTTGAAGAGGCGGGTTTAGCATCGGATATTTATGCGTCAAACATTAGGATTTCTCGCTTTTCGGTATCTTTTGATGTTCGCGTCTTTGGAAAAAAACATAAAGTATCAGACATTAAGCTCGTGGGATTACAAAACGTAGAAAATCTTCTCCCGGGATTTTTTTTAGGACTGTATTTAGGTATAGATTTTTCATTGATTAGAAAGGAGTTATTGCGCCTTCGTCCCTTGCCAAGAACAATGGATCCTGCGAAGAACTCCAAAGGCTCAATTTTGATAAACGACACATACAATACTCACATTAACTCTATAAGAGGGGCAATTGAATATATGAAATTATATAAGGGAAAGAAAATTTTGATCCTTCAGCCACTTACGGAGCTTGGCAAGAACGCGTACCAAGATCATTTGGAATTAGGAAAAGAGATTGGAAAAGTATGCGATTATCTTTTCCTGACAAATGATAATCATTACAAACCTTTAGTTATAGGGATACAGGAGGAAAAATCTCTTTGCCTTGTCCAAGTTTTGCCCCCGGCAAAAATTGCAAAATTTGTTGATAAAAATACCAAAGCGCCCGACATAGTTGTATTTGAGGGGAGGGAAGCTTATAATTCATTCTCGCTTATTGCGTCTAGATCCATTTTACGCTTATAATTAATTTTTATGGCATCCTTCGATCCGCTCAGGACGAGGATGCAAACAATAAATATGGCACAGGTTTTTGGATTTGCAATACTATCCTTGACAATAACGGGGATACTCCTTGTCCCTTTTATAGATTTATTATATAAAATTAAACTTCAAAAGCGTCACAACCATCATCGTGATGTTTTTAATCAGCGCGTCAGATTACTGGATAGACTTTCGGTCTGGAAAGTTGGAACTCCGTTTGGCGGAGGACTCTTGATTATTCTCGTTGTAACTTTTCTTTCTCTCTGGGCATATGGATTGCTTCGAGTGGATGTTAAGTTCTGGGAATTATTTGTCCTACTCTTTACATTTATAGGGTTTGGTTTCTTAGGTTTTTACGATGACCTTCGTAAAATATTCAATACTCATACTGGTGTTTTTGGACTGAAACTGGCTCATAAATTTGCAATCCAATGTATCTTGGGACTGATAATTGGGGCCGTGATGTATTTTCAACTCGGGTACTCATTTGTTTACGTACATTGGTTTGGAAACATAGTTCTTGGGGCTTTATATATAGTTTTTGCAGCCTTTGTCATTGTCTCGTTTGCAAATGCCGTAAACCTTTCAGATGGTTTGGATGGGCTTGCGACTGGCCTTCTTGTTATTTGTTTACTTGCATTTCTTGCCGTTTCAGGATCCATTATTGATCCATTCCTTTCTTTATTCATTGCAATTTTAATAGGGAGCGTTCTGGCCTTTCTATACTTCAATATTTATCGCGCGAGACTTTGGCTTGGAGATGTGGGAGCGCTTTCTCTCGGGGCGGTATTGGGCGCTGTGGGACTTTTGACCGGAAAACCATTGCCAGTCGCATTAATTGGAGGCGTATTTGTCCTTGAAGTGGGATCTACACTTCTTCAAATTTTGTCCCGCCGTTTTTTGGGTAAACGAATACTTCCTGCCACCCCAATCCACGTTTATTTTATTAAACGAGGGTGGGAGGAGCCTAAGGTTGTTATGAGAGCGTGGCTTCTTGGTATAGTTTTTGCGCTTCTTGGACTCTACATCGCTTTTCTTTGAATTTGGGGCAAAAATAGGATAGACTTCTTTTAGATGAAAAAATCCGGACTCCTTGTTTTCTTGACATCGGTAACGCTTTCTCTAATTGGCATATTTATCCTCTACGAAAGCTCTACATACACGGCATTATTGTCAATCGGAGACAAATATTATTTTGTTAAAAACCAGGCGATTTGGTTTATTTTAGGCGTTGTTTTGTGTCTTATTATTTCAAAAATTAATTATAAAAACTATTACAAACTAGCCCTGCCTCTTTTGCTTGGATCTTTATTTCTTTTAATTCTTGTTTTTTTCCCCGGTATTGGCCTTAAGCTTAAAGGGGCCCATCGTTGGTTGAATTTAGGATTTATTGTTCTCCAGCCGTCGGAAGTACTTAAAATTACCCTGACGGTTTACCTTGCTGCTTGGTTGTCGGAGAGAGAAAAAGGACGGCTGATGGCTTTTCTAATGCTTCTTCTGTTATCAATTCTTTTGGTAGTAATCGAACCGGACTTGGGAACGGCTTTTATAATTGCCGCGACTGCCACAATTGTATATTTTCTATCTGGAGCGCCAATTCGAGACATGATATTTATAGCTTTGTTACTTACCGGAAGCATATTTGCACTAATTAAGATTGCACCCTATAGACTTGAAAGACTGCTTGCTTTTCAAAATTTTGACTCAAAGAATCTTTCTTCCGCGCCATATCATATTAAGCAGATTTTAATTGCTCTTGGCTCAGGGGGATTAGCAGGTCTTGGTTTCGGAAATTCGATCCAAAAATATGCTTATTTACCTGAATCAACGACCGATTCAATTTTTTCAATATTTGCTGAGGAAGCCGGTTTTGTGGGGGCGAGCGCTCTGATCGGATGTTTTATTGTGCTCACAATTATAGGTTTTTACATTGCGCAAAATACTAAAGATACTTTTGGAAAATTACTCGGAGCAGGCATAGTCAGCTTTATAAGTATTCAGGCATTTGTTAATCTTGCATCCCAAGTAATTTTAGTTCCACTGGTAGGAGTTCCCTTACCTTTTGTTTCTTACGGCGGCTCGTCATTAATTATAAACTTTATCGCAATCGGAATACTTTTAAATATCGCAAGACACAAGACCTAGTTTATAAGGTTTATAAAGTTTTTAAAGTTTGTAAAGTTGAGTACTTTATGAACTTTACGAACCTTACGAACGTTACAAACTAAAAGATGAAAGTACTAATTACGGGGGGACATTTTTCCCCTGCATATAGCTTAATTAAAGAGCTTGGCGCGCGAAGACATGAAGTAATAATCGCCGGTCGTCGTTATCCCTTTGAGGGTGATAAAACCGAAAGTCTTGAGTACGCAATCGCCAAAGAGGAAAATCTTCCATTTTATGAAATAAAAACCGGTCGCTTTCAGAGAAAATTTACTGCCTATACTATTACATCCCTTCTCAAAGCTCCGATTGGGTTTCTCACATCGATTAAAATTTTATCCGAAGCAAAACCCAATATAGTTTTAACTTTTGGCGGATACATTGGCCTTCCAATATCTTTGGCGGCACAATTCTTGGGTATCCCGGTAGTTTTGCATGAACAAACGCAAAAAGCAGGACTCGCAAGCAGAATAGTAGGTAGGTTCTCAAGGAAGATATGCGTATCATTTAAAAGCTCGGCCAATTTTTTCCCCGCCCATAAAGTTGTAATGACCGGTAATCCTGTTAGAATTGAGATTTTTGAGTCCAAGGGTGAAATTTCAATTCCAGAGGGTAGGGTGATATACGTTACCGGAGGCAGTACCGGCTCTCATTTTATAAATTCCGTGATTTATGACATTCTTGAAGATTTACTCCGCGATTTCGCAATAATCCATCAAACCGGTGATAGTCTTAAGTTTCGTGACTTTGAAAAACTTTCGCATAAAAAACTAGCTCTACCGCAGAATCTTGCGAAAAGATATATCCTTAAGAAGTTTATTTATCCACGCGAGATAGGAGACGTATTGAGAAGAGCCGATCTTATTATTTCGCGGTCGGGAGCAAATATTATATTTGAGATTATGGCAACGCAGAAAATGAGCTTACTTATTCCACTTCCTCATGGACAAAATCTCGAGCAGCTTGAGAATGCAAAATTCCTGAAGAATCTTGGCGTAAGCGAGTACGTAGAAGAGAATGATGCAGTGCCAAAAAAAATTTTAGATATGGTTCGAAATATGTTTAAAGATCAAGAAAGATACAAAAATAATATGGAAAACGTACGCGAGTTTGTAATAAAAGACGCAGCCCAGCGAATAGCAGATGTAGTTGAAGGGGTTTATGGTGAAAAGAAAAGTTAGAAGGAATATTAAAAAGACAATTTTTGCTTTATTGATCGCAGCTTTAGCAATTTCGGCCGGCATATTGCTCTCTCTTTCAGTTAAAAATCTGTTTCCGCTTCTTAAGTTTTCAAGCGAACAAAAAGATGCTATTATAAAGCCGGTTTCAGAATTTGCAACCCGCGAAGATTTGTCCAAGATCTTATCCGACAAAAATATTATTACGGAATATTTAGTTGAAAGTTCCGCATCAAGTTTATTTATAGGTCAGGTTAAAGATGGACCTAAAGTTTATTTCGCAAAAACTCGCGATGCTAAATGGCAGGTTGTGTCTTTGGAATTGATTCTTAACAAACTTACGATAGAAAATAAAAAGCCCGTACTTATAGATCTTCGGTTTGAGCAGCCTATTGTAAAATTCTAGCACATATAATAGTATAAGAACAAGAGCAAATAGCTACATAGTTAGAATGGTTACATAGCTAAAACTATTTAACTATTCAGCTATTTTAACTATTGTTCTAAATTTTATGGCTGATTCACAAATCGTCGTAGGAGTAGACATAGGATCCTCAAAGGTTGCAGCCATCGTCGGTCAGTTGCAAGAAGACGGTATTAATATTTTGGGAGTTTCAGAAGTTCCGGCGAGAGGAATAAGGAAAGGGCAGATAGTTGACATAGAGGAAGCTTCTTCTTCAATTAATGCTTCGCTTGATCAAGCCGAACGCATGGCAGGATATTCTGTTGATCGCGTTTTTGTTTCATTGTCAGGAGTTTACATATTAAGTCAGAATTCAAAAGGAATTGTTGCAATTTCTCAGCCCTCTGGGGAGATAGGCCCTCAGGATGTTCAAAGAGTCCTTGAGGCGGCTGGCGCTATTTCAACGCCCTCTACAACTAGTATTCTTCACGTCCTTCCAAAAACATTTACTGTTGACGGAGAAACGGGCATTCGCGATCCTGTCGGCATGACAGGAGTGAGACTTGAGGTGGATACACACATAATTACTGCGAATTCCGTCTCGGTTAAAAATGTCCAAAGAGTTCTTGAACAGGAAGCCGGAGTAGGCGTCTCATCGGTTGTATTTTCAGGACTTGCTTCCTCATTGGCCGTTCTTACAGAAACCGAAAGGGAACTGGGAGCAATTCTAGTTGATATTGGCGCCGGAATTACAAATATTTGTATTTATGTTGAAGGGGCGCTATCTTATTCGTCTGTTATACCGATTGGTGCTCGCCACATCACAAATGATCTTGCTATTGGGCTTCGAATATCGCTTGAAAGCGCTGAAAAGATTAAACTCTATCTTTCAAGAAAGTACGGGAAGAAAAGCAAAGAAGCCACCGGCCCAGACGCCGCCCCAGAGGGTTCTGCCCGGAGGGAGGGTCTCCGGCCCAGTGGGGAAGAGGGATCAAGCGATGATATAGATCTTGCAGGGCTTCATTTGATTGAAGACTTAAAAAAAGTTTCTCAGAAAACACTTGTGGACGGAATAATAAAACCAAGACTTAATGAATTATTTACTATGGTTGGGATAGAACTCAAGAAAAGCGGCTTTGCCACGCAGACTCCGGCCGGAGTTGTAATTACGGGAGGCGGGGCAAGGACCGCCGGTGCCGAGGAATCGGCGAAAAGAATGTTGTCAATGCCTGTTCGAGTAGGAATACCTGCTAATGTTACGGGTTTAATTGATGACATTGAAAACCCGAGCTTTGCAACATCTGTTGGGCTTCTATTCTTTGCTAAAGGTTTTCAGGGTCAAGAAGAAGGTTCGTTTTTGGACGGAATTCTGCGTCCTCTCAATCTCAACTTCACCCGCGGCATATTCGGTTCCATCACAAAACTACTCAAGACTTTCCTCCCCAAATAACAATTGACAAGGGGATAAAGATACTTATAATATATCCGTAATTATGGTTTCAAGGTTTGAGATAGATATTCAAAAGGGGCAAGAAGAATCTTTCAGGGCACACGTTGCTTCCTTTGAAGGCGCATTAATTCAAAAAGATGAAGCAAAAATTGCCCAAGAAAAAGCACAAGAAGCTGCACATTATCAAAGTTTGGCTGACCGTATTCTACTGCGCGTACCTCCAGAACTTGTCGAGAGAGTAAGTAAAGGCTACAGGAAGCTCTTTGAAGACGCATTCAGTTCCGACTATACCGATTATGAGCTAAGGTTTCACCTTAATACACCAGAAGATATTGCTAAGGCAGGAAGGGTTCTTCATAATATATTTTCTCAGAGCGATCACAGGCGAAGAAAGCCACAATACTTAGCAATAGTAATTGAACGTTATGGTCTTCTTACAGGAGAACCAAAATCACAAAAAGAATCATTAGCTTCTGTGGGTTATGGAAAAGTCTCACCTTGGCCAGGACATAAGGCTCTCTCCGAAATATTTCTTGAGTTTGATAATAGCGAGCATCCAGATATCCTCGAAGTTACGTCGCAACAATAATCCGAGTTGTCCTTGCATTGATTTTAGTTTTGTGATAGGATGGGCTTAATTACTGATAGCCATGTTAATTAAGCCTCAAACTACTTCTTTTGCTAGAATCCGCGTAATTGGTATTGGTGGTGGTGGATCAAATGCCATAAATTCAATGATCTCTGAAGGACAAATAAGAGGTGTTGAGTTTATGTCTATAAATACCGATGCCCAAGCCCTTTTAAATAACCAGGCAAATGTGAAAATCCAAATTGGTGAGAATTTGACTCGGGGTCTTGGATCAGGAGGGGATCCTGAAATCGGGCAAAAAGCCGCTGAAGAATCTCGCGAGAAAATAAAAGAGATGCTTGAAGGTACAGACATGGTATTCTTGGCAGCCGGAATGGGGGGCGGAACGGGAACAGGTGCCACTCCTATAATTGCCGAGGTTGCCAAAGAGATAGGGGCACTTACTGTTTCGGTTGTTACAAAACCATTTTTGTTTGAGGGAACTCGACGCATGGTCGCGGCAGAAGAAGGGATAGAACAGATCAAGGAGAAGGTGGATACTCTAATTGTTATTCCGAATCAGCGAATTCTTGAGGTAATAGATAAAAAATTGTCATTGCTTGAAGCTTTTAAGGTAGCAGATTCTGTTCTTACCCACGGTGTTCAGGGTATCTCCGATTTAATAACCATTCCGGGGTTAATTAACGTTGATTTTGCAGATGTTAAGACCGTTATGACGGATGCAGGGTCTGCGTTAATGGGTATTGGAATCGGAGTTGGTGAAAACAGGGCACAACTTGCCGCGCGTCAAGCAACCGCATCTCCACTCCTTGAGGTTTCAATGGAAGGCGCACGCGGAGTGCTTTACAATATTATCGGGGGAACAGATCTTTCCATGGCAGAAGTTAATGAGGCATCAAAGATTATTGCATCCGCTGCGGATCCTGACGCAAACATTATTTTTGGCGCAACAATTGATGAGAATCTTCATGACCAAATTCGCATAACAGTTATTGCTACCGGCTTTGACGAATCAAGGAAGAGACTTCAAGAATTAGTGGAAAAGCCGGAAGAAGCGGGTGAAAATGGAGAGCCTATTTCGGCGACCCCTCCACAAGAAGAAGAGTCAATTTTTGACATCCCCGCCTTCCTCCGCCAGAAGAACTAATTATCAACTCGTTTGATTTTTCAACTCTTGTAGAAAGATGATATAATAATTCTATGAAACAAAATAAGATCAATTTTGTAAACCTACTTAAAAGGTATAAAGATGGATGGGTAGGAATTTCACAAGATCATAAGAGAGTAATTTTGTGGGGTAAAACCCTTAATGAAGCAATAAAAAAATCAAAAGAATTTAAAGAAAAAGTTTACTACTTTCCTGCGGGTGAATCATACTCCAATTTCGTGGGTTTCATTCTAACGCATGGTAGTACCTTATAGCCCATTACCTGATTTTAAGGACAAAATAGTCCTTGCCCCACTTTTACCCATAACATTTAAAAATGGAAAACATGAATTTTCCACTTTTGCTCTCGTTGATTCAGGTGCAACAGGTGCTGTGATATCTACAGTTATTGCCGACGCTTTAAGCATCAAATGGAACAAGATTCCTGTATCGCACGGTCTTTCTATTGGCGGATCATTTCGATCTCACAGATTCAATGGGCTAAAAGCAGAGATTTATGATCATGAATTTACATTAAGTATGGGGATTATTGAAGCCGCCGCGCCTTATAAATGTATATTGGGCCAGAACGATTTATTTCAAAGGGCAAAAATTATATTCGAAGCGTATAAAAATCAGTTTGAAATAATCTTCAGAAGCTATAACTAACTTATATCTTATAGTAGAGCATTTACGCACGAGACAATTTCCAGGAGCAACATTTAGCCTCAAAACTATGTCGCAATAGCAATGTTGTGCGACATGGAGAATGATTGAGCTACAGATTTGGATATAATATAATGTTTAAGGCACCATGAGCAATGAAGACTTAAAAAAAGACTTAGAAAATTTCTTAAAGAAACAACTAGACCCTATCAACCGGAGGAATATAGAGCAGGAAAAAGCAAGACATGAACGGTTTCTAGAGAAGCATGCGGAAAAGTCCGAAAAATTATCTGAAAAACATTCTTCATCAATAACACAACTCATTACATTGGAAGGTGTAATTCTTACGGCGATAGTGATATTTGCAAATCCACAGGAAGCTACAATTTGGCTTACGCTTGGAATTTGCTCTATTTTGTTTAGTTTATTCTTTGGTATCTGGTTGCAAAATATAGCTACGCAGGCTGATTACCAATCACAGGAGTGGGATTATGAACAAGAAATGAAACACTATTGGTGGTCTAGGGAATTATGGAAAGATGAAACTGTTAAAACCGAAAAAGAAGTAGTTGAACCACATCTGAAAGAGAGAGAAGATGCTTACAAGAAGACATTCACATATAAGGTATTAAAATTTTTCCATTTAAACCATGATAGAGTAGAAAATATTTTTAAGACATTGTTCTTAATATCTTTACTCTTTTTAATACTCCACTTTGTAAGCCTTCAATTTGAGGGAGTTAGATTTGGGTTGGATGTAGCTAAACCTTAACCCAGCCACGATACAGTGGGTTTTCCTTTAGCTTCTTTTCAAGCGCATTGAAGGCTTTTGTTGTTTCATATTCTCCGGTGGGGTCAATAAAGTCCTTAAAGAAAAGTTCTGCGACTAAGTATCTATTTATGTCATTTTGTGTTCTTGCGTTTTCCCTTGCCTTTGCAATAGCGTCTATGTAAGTTCCCGCCCCTTGTGGCAAATGATAAGAAGGGATTTGGCGTGGCGGATACAAGTGCGATACTTGTTGGTGAACCTTAACAACTTCTTTCAGAGTTTCTTTATAATCCATGCCTAATTATACCACACATGGAAGAGTGTTAAAACTAGCCGCATTTTTAGTAAAAGTCTTTATATTAGATTGTGGTTAGTGGTATGTTATGGTATTATTTGCTGAGATGAATAATGATGAAGAAAAAAAGCGGGATAAAGTAGAGAAAGGTGCTACAATTCCTACTTCTCCGGATCAGCTACCAGAGGATATAGGTGGACTCATAAATAACGGAGAGCAGGAAAATAATAATGGATAACGAACAAAAGAAGAAGAACGAGCAGAAAATAAGAATACTCATAGAAGAACTTCGCACGAGTTCAAAAGAGAGACATTTTATTAGAGCTAACTTATACAACGAGGAGGTAAACAAAACAGAGGCAGCTTTCAGAAACCTTTTATTTACATTTGCAATTTTTCTTTTTACTTTTACATCTCCATTATTTATAGAAATTAAAACTTTATCTGAAGCAGAAAGAATATTATTGTTTTTGTCCTGGATTTTTTTACTGGTTTCATTGCTTAGTGGAATTGTTCAGATAGCTATTGATATAAAATATTTTTTCAATGGAGCTGAAAGAGAAAGCAAGGGTGAGAAGTTGTGGTCAAAAGCTTTTATAAGTTTTGATGAATATAACGAAACCGTCAAGGAAGATAGCAAACTTTACGCTGATTTTTCTCCTCACTCAGGCCTATATGCATTAATATTGCAGCTTGCATTTCTAATGTTAGCCTTCGTTTTAATACTTTCAGTAGCGAGTTTGCTTCTGTTTGGGTCAAGATAATCTCGGTAGATATTCTCAACAGGTTTTGACTTTTTTCTTATTTCCTGTTAAATTCTTATTGGAGACATAAGAATACCTATTATTAAGCGGTGCTTGATAAGGGAAATTGAAGCTACAAGCGGGTTCTGTCTATAAAATCCCCGCATTTCTAAGACAGAAAATTAGAGGCCGAGTTGTTGCTTGATTTGGATTAAAATTTTACCCCAGAACCCTGCTTTTTTATATCTTTTCCAGGTTTCTTCCTGTTTGGCATCGGGACTTCCCGGGAGCGGAGGATTTCGCCAAACGGATCGAACAACCCATTCGTTTTTTTTGTTTTGGTGGGCAACAACAGTAATTTTAAAGTCATCAAATTCACGTTCGAATTCTTTTGTCTCTTTGTATTTTCCGATATTTGTTCTCATTGGATGCTTGAAGACTTCCCAAGCCTGCTCCATTTTTATGCCACGATTTCTCATTTGTTCTTGGGCATGTAATGTAAATATCAAATCAAAATATTGCATTTATTTCTTGAAGAAAATAATATTTGCGATAAGAAGCGATACGATTAGAGGATCGGGGATGAAAATGTTTCCGGCGACTATGTTCAATATCAAAATAAAGTTAAGCGCGGCAACACTAAAACCAAAAAGTAGTTGCTTATTCCGTTCATGCGGCGAGGTTAACGGTTCTGGCAACATTACGGACGAAAAAAATAATAGCGTTGGATTAAGAACGGCAATGAATAAAGTATTTATCGATAAGTTTCCGAAGCTAAAAATTGTGATGGCAGTATAAATGGCAAGGAAACTTAGAATAGAATAATACTTTCTCATACGATATGCTGAAATATATAGGGGAGAAAGTAAAATAATGTATAAAATTAGTGTTTGAATAGAAAAAGTGTTCGAATAGTGGAAAGAACTGCCCCACCAAGCAATATTCGAACCGAAGATAAAATTTCCCGCTAAAAGTCCTGTAGCTGCGGGGTTGAATATATGCTTGTTATTGATTCGAACAAAGTTCTTTGCTGCCATAGCAATAAATGCGATTGTAGTTATTTTGTACCAAGGGAGACTTGGGTCAACCAAAAGCGTTAATATCATTCCTGTGACCATGGCCGCGTGGGGTATGAAAAGCTTTCTTGTTCGAGCGTAAGAGAGTACAAGGTCGAATAACATGGTTGATCCCAAAGATACGACTAAAACGTAGAGATATTGTTCAAATGGTAATTGTCCAAAAGCGGATAGATATATTGCGATTAAAGCAAGAGACATCTGAACCTTAGGTAATTTAAGTTTTTGAAATAACATCTTTAGCATAGTTTAATTATAGGTTTTTTTGCTTATTTATCAATCGTTTTTGGTATAATCCGTTTATGTCAACACAAGAGAACATAAGACGATTATCGAAAATATCCAGTAGGGCTGAATCCGAGGGAGTAGGCGGAGCAGAATATGTTCGAAGAATTATTCGAAAAACAGTTCTAGCCGGAAACCCGTTTGTAAATCCCGGTGACGATTTTATAGTTTTGGGTGTCGATGGCTTTGATGGAAGCATATTCCCTTGCGGTTCATTTAATACCCTTGAAGATGCAGAGCTACTTGTAAGAACAAAAACAGGAGAAGAGCATCTTTTCTCGGATAGCGAAGATATTTCTACGACATTTCATGTCTTTAGTAAAGACGGATTCCATATACCCCCTGAAGAGCCGCCCAATATCTAGTGATTTCTTGAAGAGTGAAGCTAATTCGACTATAATAATTGGATATGTCATTCAAGCCTGTTTCGCCAAAAGTTGATTTTCCAAAACTCGAGCAAAAGATACTTGGATATTGGAAAAGAAATAAAATATTTGAGAAATCTATAGAATCCCGCCCGAAAGATAAGAAGTGGACCTTTCTTGACGGGCCGCCGTTCGTAACCGGAGTCCCTCACTATGGATCTCTTCTTTCAAGTATGCCCAAAGATTTGTTCGGAAGATACTGGACAATGAAAGGATATCGAGTGCGCCGCGTTTGGGGTTGGGATGGTCACGGACTGCCTGTTGAGAATAAAGTTGAGGAGGAGCTTGGGATTAAGTCTAAACGAGAGATTGAGGGAAGGGTGGGAGTTAAGAAATTTATTGAAGAATGCAAAAAATATGTTAATCAAACATCTGCCGAGTGGGAGTGGTATATCGATCATATAGGACGCTGGGTAGATTTTAAAAATGCTTACAAAACATGGAACATTAACTATATGGAGAGCGTGATGTGGGTGTTTAAACAGATGTATGATAGGGGATACATTTATAAGGGTTTACGAGTATCTTTATATTGTTCACACTGCGCGACTCCCATTTCAAATTTTGAGGTAGCGATGGACGCTGATAACTATAAAGATGTAAGCGAAAGCGCAACTACTTATAAATACGAACTAGAAGGCGAGGAGGGAACATATCTTCTTGCTTGGTCAACCACTCCATGGAATAAAATTGTTACACCGGCGCTGGCAGTCAATCCAAAACTAATATATGTAGAGGTAAGGCAGGGAGACGAGCTTTACATCCTTGCTAAATCGACTCTCGAAAATATTATAAAGGATTCTTATGAGACAGTCTCCGAATTTAAGGGCAGTGAACTTATCGGCAAAAAATTCAAACCACATTATGATTATTATAAAAGTCAGGTAAAAAGCAGAGAGAAGCTTTTTGAAGTGATAGGCGGAGGTTTTGTAACAGCCGAGGAAGGAACGGGGATTGTTACTATTGCCGCTTACGGAGAGGATGATCTCAGGGTTATGAAAGAGCAAAACGTACACGTTGAAACGCATTTGGATGAGGAGGGTACCGTAAAAGATAATGTTCCAAAATTTGGCAGGATGTACTATCTTAAGGCAAACAAGGCTGTAAACGAGGATTTGGCATCAAGGGGATTAATATATAAAGATGAAAAATATACGCATTCTGTTCCTCATTGCTGGCGCTGCGGTACAAGGCTTTACTACGCTCCTATTGACGCGTGGTACGTAAACGTTCAGACCCTCAAGCCATTAATGAAACGTACAAATGAGAAGATAAACTGGTTCCCCGGACATTTCAAGCACGGGCGGTTCTTAAAGAGCCTTGAGTCTGCACCTGACTGGAATATATCAAGAAATAGATATTGGGGGTCTCCGGTGCCGGTTTGGGAGTGTGGAAAATGCCATGAAAGATTCATACCCGGTTCAATAAAAGAACTTGAGGAGGCAAGCGGTTCGAAAATTTCCGATTTACATAAGCCGGGAATTGACGAGATAATTGTGAATTGTAAAAAATGTGGCTCGGAATCTCTCCGAACACCTGAGGTTTTGGATTCCTGGATTGAAGCAGGATCTGCGTCTTTTGCAGAAAGACACTTTCCATTCGATCAATCCCAAAAACTTGAGGATTTTTTTCCTCCGGATTTCATAGCAGAATACACGGGGCAAATAAGAGCTTGGTTCTACGTCCTGCATGTAATAGGAGCCGCTTTGTACAAATCTCCCGCATTTAAGAATGTTTCCGTAACTGGTGTAATTCTTGGGTCTGATGGTCGAAAGATGAGTAAGAATTATGGTAATTATCCTGATCCTAAGATGATGCTTGATACATACGGAGGAGATGCCTTAAGAATGTATCTTATGAGTTCACCGGTTATGAAAGGGGAGGATATTCTAATCTCAGAAGAACAATATAAGATGCAGATTCGTGGAACACTTTTAATACTATGGAATGTTTATAATTTTTTTGTATCCTACGCGAATATAGACGGCTGGTCTCCCGCAAGTCACAAGTCGCAAGCCAGTTCCAATGCATTGGACAGATGGGTTATATCTTTAACCAACCGGTTAATTATAGAGGTTACTGAGGCTTTGGATTCTTATGATACAGTTTCCGCGATCACAAAAATACAAGATTTCGTAAATAATTTATCCACTTGGTATATAAGGAGAAGTAGGGACAGGGTCGGACTTTCCGCAGAAAACAGGGAAGATAAAGAGTTATTTTATGAGACTACATTTGAAACTTTGTCTATACTTTCAAAGCTATTTGCGCCTATAGCTCCATTAATCTCTGAAGAGATTTTCCGAAATTTAACAGGGGAAGAGTCGGTTCATCTAGTAGACTGGCCTAAGCCTATCTATGATTTAGTGGATAAAGATTTGGAACAGAGAATGACTGATGGGATGGCGGTTACAACAATAATTCTCGCAAGAAGGAAAGCCGCTCGCGTCGCTGTCAGAATTCCATTAAGGAAACTCTCATACTTCGGACCGCGCGAACTGACAGGTGAAGTTTTAAAAATTGTTTTGGATGAGGTAAATGTTTATGAATTAAATTTTGAAGGAAAAGAAAAAAGTTATAGAGCAGAAGGTGATATGAGTGTCTCGAATCAAGACTTGGCGGCGGGGGCTGCAAGGGATATAATTCGAAAAATTCAAGCAGAAAGAAAGAATCTAGGAACAAGTCTTGATGAGAAAGTTGATGTAGAGCTTCCGGATTGGCCAAAGGATTTCGAAGAGGAAATCAGAAAAAAAGCGCTCGTCGATAAACTTACAAAATCTGAGATCTTCCGTGTCGTGAAAAAATGAAAAATAGACTTGAGCTTTCCATTCTAACCCCCGCCGTTTTAATTATGATTCTTTCTTTGGCAACCTTTTACTCTATTGATTTTAATATATTTCGCCAGCAACTAACCTTTTTCATAGTGGCACTCGTTGGATATTTTGTCTTTTTAAATATTGACTATAAGATCCTAGGGTTTTATTCGAAATATTTATATTACTTAATGATTGCCGTATTGCTGCTGCTTTTTTTAATCGGCGTGGAGGCAAGAGGAGCAGTCCGATGGATAGATATTTTTGGTATCAGAATCCAATTCTCAGAAATTATGAAACCCTTTTTTGTAATTTTTATGGCTTCTCGTCTTACGCAAGATGACTCGCGAAGTTTAGGCAAATTCTTAAAAACTATTCTTTTAATTTTGCCAATTTTTTTTCTGATATTAAAACAACCCGATCTTGGAAATACGATGATTTATATCCTTGTTGCCTTCTTCATGCTTTTGCTCTATGGATTTCCTATAAGATATTTCATTAGCATTGGAAGCATAGTTCTTGTGCTTTTGCCTTTAATATTTAATTTGCTTGCTCCATATCAAAAACAGAGGATAATGACCTTTATAAATCCCTCCTCTGATCCTCTCTCTTCATCGTATAATGTTGTTCAATCGCTAATTTCAATTGGAAGCGGAGGTTTTTTTGGCAGGGGATTTGGAGAGGGGACACAATCGATCCTTAAATTTCTACCAGAAAGACACACGGATTTTATTTTTGCGACAATATCTGAGAGCCTTGGACTTTTAGGAGGCTTGCTTCTAATAGGTTTTTACTTTTATCTAATGATCGGAATTTATAAGATTAAAAGCTATGTAGACGATGAATTTTCAAACCTAGTTCTCACTGGATCATATTTTTTACTTTTGGCGCATATTTTTTTAAATATAGGCATGAACATAGGCATAGTGCCGATTGTAGGGGTAACATTGCCTTTTGCTTCTTATGGCGGGAGTTCCCTTTTAACGAATTTTATAATACTTGGCATTATCTCGTCCATCAAGTTTGATTTCTCAAGAGAAAGATCTATGGTAATTAGATAGCTTTTTTGATAAAATATCTTCTTCATTATGGTGGAGTACGTGGTTGTTGAAATAGGTGGTAAACAATATAAGGTAATAAAAGGGCAGGTTCTAGATGTCGAAAAATTACCCGAGATGAAAAACGGTTCTATACTTTTTGATAAGATATTGCTTTATGTAAGCAATTCGGATTTTAAAATAGGCAGGCCTTACATTGAAAATTTTGCTGTTCGCGCCAAAGTTCTTGAAAATTTAAAAACAAAGAAGATTGGAGTCAGAAGATTCAAGGCAAAATCAAGATACAGAAAAGTCTTCGGTCACAGACAGCATATATCAAGAATTCAAATTCAAGACATTATCCCCTCTAAAAAATAATGAACTTTTGATCCACTTTGAGCCTCTTGATTTGTGTGAAACAGATTGTTATAATCGGCTTGGTTTTCACAATATTCGAAAATTTCAATATATATGGCACACACAAAATCACAAGGAGCAGTAAGGGGAAATCGGGATTCAATCTCAAAGAGACTTGGAGTTAAGATTTTTGGCGGTCAAAAAGTAAATTCCGGAAATATTATATTGCGACAACGCGGCACAAACGTTGTTTCCGGAAGCGGAACGTCGATAGGCCGCGATTTCACTATTTTTGCAACGAGTTCTGGAATTGTTAGCTTTAGAACACTACGAGGTAAAAAAATAGTAGAGGTGCAAGGATTATAATTTAGCAATCTATGGATGAGAATACAAACGAAAGGACTGCGGAACTTGAAACGATTTTACTTCAACCAAACCCGCTCCAGCCACGCGGCTTAATTTCCCCAGAATCCCTAACAGATCTTGTTAATTCTATTCGCGAGCAGGGGATTCTTGAGCCAATAGTTGTAGCTAAAACTCCGGCAGGATTCCAGATAATTGCAGGTGAACGGCGCTGGCGCGCGGCAAGAATATTAGGCCTCTTAAGGGTTCCCGTAATAGTTCGTGATACTACCCCTCAAGGAATGCTTGAGATGTCAATAGTTGAGAATGTCCAAAGAGAGGATTTAAATCCGCTAGAACGGGCTCAGGCATACAAAAGATTAATAGATGACTTTAACTTATCCGTTACAGAGGTGGCAAAAAGAGTTGGGAAAAGTCTTCCCTACATCTCGAACACCATAAGGCTTCTAACCCTTCCTGATGCTATAAAGGACGCGTTGGCCGCAGGAGTTATTACTGAGGGACACGTAAGGCCCCTTATATCAATTGGCGATCCAAAACTCATGCTTCAGGCGTTCAAGAAAATTTTAGTAGATGGTATATCTGTACGAGGAGCTGAGGAAGTAGCGAGACAGGTGAAGTCAGAGATTCAGCAGAAAGAACCACATAGGAAAGGGGATAAGCTTTACATTCCGGAGCTTGACGCGCGAGCTAAAAAATTAGTGGATACAGAAAAATTTAGTCGCGTCTTGTTTGAGCAGACAAGTAAAAAAGCTCGGGCAATTCTTGAGCTAAAAGGCGATCCGAGCCATACCACACCGTGGCTAAATAACCTTTCGGACAAATTAGCCGATTAGTTTATCACATTGTATCTTGCGTGTTCCACCAACCGAAGACTACTAACCGGCCAATAGACCAGAAAAGATTCCCCCACTATTTTATTGGAGGATACAAAACCCCATTCTCTTGAATCCGAACTAAAATTTCTATTATCTCCTAAAGCAAAATATTGATTTGGCGGAACCCGTACCATTACCCCTTCTGCTAAAAATGCTCCTCCGTATGTCTTCACATCCGGTTGTAAATATTTTGATTCATCAAGCCTTATACCGTTTATAAAAACATATCCTGCCTTAATCATAATCTCATCTCCGGGTACGCCTATAACTCTTTTAATAAAATCTTTCTCTTTATTAGTAGGTGATTCGAATACCACTACATCTCCTCTTTCTACTTGCTTAAATCTAAGAGTAATAAGATTAGTCAAAACATACTCACCATTTTCGTAATTAGGGTGCATAGATTGTCCGTTGACCTGGAATGGGCGAAATAGAAAAGCATAAATTACTACAAAAATCGCCCCTGCAATAACCAGTGTTTCCGCGAGATCAATAAATATTGTGTAAATCTTTCGAAAAATAGGCATAGATTATTATTGTCCAGTATGATTTGTGATTTGTCAATCATCACAAATAGAAATTAGGTCATAAGTTTGATAGAATCGAAAGACTTATCTAGGATCCGTAACTCAGAGGTACCCCGCACAAAGCCTACTTTGCTCCCGAGGCCTACGTCCTCGCGTTGCAAGAGTGCTTATGCGGGGCAAGGAGCATTTTCAAGGGCTTATAGCTCAGTTGGTTAGAGCGTCCCGTTCACATCGGGAAGGTCTCAGGTTCGAATCCTGATAGGCCCACTGATATTATGAGGATTTTATTTTTAACAAGAAGATTTCATCCTGATATTGGCGGGGTAGAAAAGCATGTTTTTGAAGTCTCAAAAGAGTTAATAAAGCGGGGACATAAAGTAACGATTATTACAGAGAGCTCAGCCCATGGCGGATCAAGAAATTGTCACTCAATAGATCAAAGTGATACGCAAGATATCAACTTAATACGGCCCGTCAAATCAAGCCAAATAGGCAATATTGACACAAGAAAATTGAATGTAATTAGGTTAAATTTTGGAGCAGAAAATTGGTTTAAGAAATTTCGAATTTGGCTCGGAGTGTTAGGGATGCTTGGGATCATTCGGAATTCTGACATCGTACATTGTCATGATGTTTTCTTTTGGTATTTGCCTTTTCGATTTTTATTTCCAAACAAAAAAGTTTTTACGACCTTTCATGGATATGAAACAAAATTTCCGCCAACAGCAACGGCAAAATTTGTAAGAAAAATTTCTGAAAAACTTTCGCGGAGAAATATCTGCATCGGAAAATATATAGAGAAGTGGTATGGAACAAAATCGGACTTTATAACATATGGAGGAGTCTCAACAGTTCAAAGTTTAAAGTCAAAAGTTAAAAATTTCGGAAAAAATCGTAAATCGATGAATATCTTGTTGTTGGGAAGGCTTGAGGAGGATAATGGGGTAAAAATTTACCTTGAAGCGCTGAGAAAACTCAAAAACAGAGGAATATCCTATAAGTTAACCGTATGCGGCGACGGTAATTACAGAAGACAGTTTGGAAGATACGGCAATGTACATGGATTCGTCAATAATCTGAATAAATATATTGATCGAGCAGATTTTATATTCGCGTCTTCGTATCTTTCGATTCTTGAGGCTTTTCTCCGATCTAAAAAAGTGTTCAGCGTGTATCAAAACGAACTCAAAAGAGACTATCTGACTCTCTCTCCCTTTGCAAAATACGTATCGGTTGCTGGAGATTCGGAGACGTTAGCTAGTCAAGTAGTTTCCTCAATATCGGGTGGTAAGGTACCCTATAATAAACCTGCCTACTTTTGGGCTAGGAAGCAAACATGGAGTAGGGTGGCGGACATTTATCTTAAGCTTTGGAAATTATGAAAATATCGCTTATTACAACAGTTCTAAACGAAGAAAATGCTATCGGTTTTTTTCTTGAATCAGTATCTAAACAGACTGTATCTCCAGACGAACTTATTATCGTGGATGCCGGATCGAAAGATGCTACAGTATCAAGTATTAAGTATTATGTATCAAGTATGAAACGAATTAAGACCCGGGTAATTGTAAAAAAAGGGAATAGGTCTGCGGGGAGAAACATTGCGATTAAAAATTCGAGTGGAGATATTATTGCAGTTTCAGATGCAGGGTGTATTCTAGATAAAAATTGGCTCAAAAATATCACCAAACCCTTTGAGAACAAAGATGTTGATGTTGTAGCAGGGTTTTACAAACCGAGGACAGGTTCGATTTTCGAAGAATGTCTGGCAACGTACACTTGCGTTATGCCGGATAAGGTGGACCCTAAAAATTTTTTACCATCCTCACGTTCAGTTGCATTTCGAAGAGAGGCATTCAAAAAAGTTAGGGGGTATCCTGAGAACCTTAATACTTGTGAGGATTTAGTGTTCGACAAAAAATTAAAGAAAGCAGGATTTAAATTCCAATTTGCGAAAAAAGCGATTGTCTACTGGCCTCAGAGGAAAAACATTTTCCAAGCTACAAAACAGTTTCTGAATTATGCAATCGGTGACGGACAAGCCTTATATATCCGCCCTCAAACACCACTACTGTTCGCAAGATATTTTTTTGGACTGATTCTAGTTATCTTTTACTTCACGACTAAATCCGCTCTCCTATTATCTATTATCTATTATCTATTATCTATTTATCTGATATGGAGTGTCTGGAAAAATTATAAATACGTAAAACACCCAAAAGCGTTTATATATCTTCCCGCCCTTCAGATAACTTCAGATATGGCAGTGATTTGTGGCATGACATTAGGCTTTTTAAAAAGATTTATGAGAATATAAAAAAATGGGCTATACAACTGTTGCAATAAAGGGTATTACATGGATAGGTGCCTTAAGGGGGTCAACCCGGATTCTCGCAATTGTTCGTACGGCTATTTTAGCAAGAATTCTTGCTCCTGGGGACTTTGGGCTTTTCGGCATTGTTACTTTAGTTTTATCTTTGCTTGAAATACTAACTGAAACCGGAATTAATATCGTTCTTGTCCAGGAAAAAAAAGACATAGAGAAATATATTAATTCCGCATGGATAGTATCGATATTGAGAGGAATACTGATAGCATTATTAATCCTTGTAACCGCACCTTTTGTCTCTTCTTTTTTCAGATCTCCTGAATCTCTCAATCTACTTTTTCTTATAAGTTTAGTGCCGTTTGTACGTGGATTCATAAATCCTTCTGTCGTCAAATTTCAAAAAGAGCTTAAATTTCACATGGAATTCTTCTACAGCTTCTTAGGACTTTTTACATTCTCATTATCTTCTATTATTTTCGCCTTGATAACTAAAGATGCAATAAGTCTTATTTTTGGACTAATAATATCAGCAGCTATTGAGATGATAGCCTCCCACATAATAGTTGTACCAAGACCAAAATTAGAATTTAAAATAAAATATTTATCAAGAGTTATTCACAGAGGCAAATGGGTTACATTATCCGGCATATTGGATTATTTGTTTACCGAGTTAGACGATATTATTGTAGGAAGGCTTATGAATACAGTTTCTCTTGGTATTTATCAAGTAGCATATAAGATTTCAACTCTTCCAATTTCTGAAGTGACACAAGTATTTGGAAAAGTTACTTTTCCAATCTATGTAAAAATCTCCTCTCAAAGCGTTGACAATCTCAAAAGAGCTTTTCTTAGGACAACATTAGTTATTTTTCTTATTGTTATACCATTTGGAGCGGTATTATTCTTTTTCCCACGGGAAATAGTATTAATTGTTTTGGGCGAAAAATGGCTTGCAGCAGCAGATGTTCTAAGAATTTTAGCGCTTTTTGGGATGTTGAAGGCCGTTTCTACAATTCCATTTGCAATCTTTCTTGCAGTGGGAAAGCAAGAATACGTAGCCTTTTCTAATTTAGTAGCAACTTTAGGACTTGCTATGGTAGTACTTCCCTTGGTATCAATGTATGGATTAGTAGGAGCGGCTTTTTCTGCTATTTTTGGTACAGTTATTTCCGTGCCTGTTATTATCTTCTTTACAGTAAAGATATTGAGACAAAAAAAGCATGATGGATTTTAATGAAAGAGTGATTCCGAGTATTAGTGCTAACTTCTTATTTCAAGAAGCATTAGCTCGTTACATCTTCGCAGAAAAATTAATAAAAAAAGGATCTAGAGTTGCGGATATAGGATGTGGTACTGGGTATGGAACTTCAGTTCTTGCGAAAAAAGGCGAAGTCGTAGGAATTGATAACAGCCGCGAAGCTATATCATTTGCGGAGAGGCACTATCAAGATACCGATTTTTTAGTAGCTGATGCAACAAAATTACCTTTTAAAAATGGTGAGTTTGATATAGCTTGTAGCTTTGAAGTGATAGAGCATTTAAAAAATCCCAAACATTTCTTATCAGAGGCAAAACGCGTTCTTAAAAAAAGAGGCATCTTAGTTTTGTCTACACCCAATAAGGCAATAAGTTCTATAGCCGGCAGTCCTGAAAGTCCCTATCATGAAAAAGAATATACGTATGAAGAATTTAAAGACTTGCTGAAAGAGTTTTTCCCAAACGTCAAAATTTTAGGGCAAACCAAATCAAAACGTGCAAGAAACGCAATAATCGAATTTCTAAATTCACAAATTGCAAGGGAAACATTGGGTTCCAAAGATAAATTTAGACTTAGGAAATTAATTCCCAAGAATATTAAAGAAGAGATATGGAAGTATTTAGGAGACTTTTATGGCAGGACATCACAAAACAAATTGTCTTTCAATGATTTCCCAATAGGTGCTGATAATGTTTCTCAATCTGACTACTTCATTGCTATATGCAAAAACTGAGTACTAAAAAAAACAATGTCTCTGTCTCCATAATTATCGTTCATTATAAAGCTCGCGATGAGCTTTTTGATCTTCTCTCCTCAATTAAAAATTCTAAATCTCACACCAATTATGAAGCAATTATTGTTGATAATGACGAAAAGAAAAGCATAGGAATTGATTTTTTACGCCATTTTAATTGGGTAAAATATGTTTCTTCAGAAGGGAATATTGGTTTTGGAGCAGGAAATAATCTGGGAGTAAAACATGCGAAAGGTAAATTTTTATTTTTCTTAAATCCGGATACAAAAGTATTTCAGAATACAATTAATAATTTGGTTAATTTTCTTTTGAAAAATAAGAAGTTTGGAGTCATTTCTCCTATTCTTCTTGATGTGAATCTTGCCCCTTATCCTCTTCAAGGAACACTTGAGCTTACCCCTACAAGAGCCATTTTCGCTCTGTCATTTATAAATAAAATTTTTCCAAACAATCCGATCTCGCGCAAGTTTTGGTTGTCCACTTGGAACAGAAAGAAAACAATTGAGACAGATGTTGTACCTGGGACAGCCATGATGATTCGAAAGGATATATTTGAAAAGATAGGAGGATTTGATGATAGATTTTTTCTTTTTTTTGAAGAGAATGATGTATGTCGGAGAGTTAAAAATAGTGGGTTTAAAGTAGGTATATTGCCAAACGCAAAGATCGTTCATTTTTGGGGTAGAAGTACCAAGAAGAGAAAGGACACTGAAAAAATATTTTCAAAAAGTCGCTTCCTTTACTTTAAAAAGCATTTCGGGATTTTAAAAGCTCTTTTGGTTGAGTCTTTTTTAAGAATAAATACAACCATTATTTTTTTGCTAGCCATTATGGGAATTAGTTTATTTCTTAGAGTTTTTAAATTAAACGAGCTTATGATGTTTATTGGGGATCAGGGGCTTTTTTATCTTCCTGCAAGAGACATGATATTGTATGGGACTATTCCGCTCGTTGGGCCCGAGACCAGTCATCCTTGGATCCATCATGGTGCCCTATGGACATATGTTTTGGCAATTATCCTTTGGCTTTTCCAATTTAATCCGCTTGCGCCTGCATATTTTATAGCTATTTTGGGAGTCATAACTATATTTTTGTTTTACGTAACTCTCAATTCAATGTTTGATAGAAGAACGGCGATTCTTGGATCAATTCTCTATGCAACATCACCGCTTATCGTTATGAACGCGAGAATGCCATATCATACAAGCCCCATCCCCTTTTTTGTAATAATCTTATTTTTTTTGAGTTTTAAGCTTGTTAAGGGAAATTCCTGGGTCCTTCCGGTGGTCACGTTTATGCTTGGGACCTTATATAATCACGAAATTACCACGTTCGTGTATTTCATAGCTGTTGGTATTATTTTAGGATTCGGATTTACCCAGCACTTAAAGAAAGGTGCTGGATTTATAAAGAAAGAGCTGTGGTTTAAAAAATTACTCGACAAAAGACTCGTGTTAATCTCAATTGTTTCATTTCTCGTTCCCATGATTCCATTCATTTTATACGATATTTTCTATGGCGGAAAGCAAACAATATGGTTTCTGATTTGGGTTTTTTGGCGAGTTATAAAATTTCCTATCAGCTTAATTGACAGAAGCTTTGCTTCACCCGGATCTAATCCCTCAACTTTGCTTGAATTTTTCTCTTACTATAATCAACTGATATTTGCATCAAGCAGCATGATCCCCTTGATAATTCTCTTTATGACAATTATTTTTGTGATTTGGTATCTAATTCGTAATATTAGATTTCAAAAAAGAATTTTCGATCAGAAAATTTCTTCATCTTATATTCTCCTTTTTATTTTTTTGTCAGTAGGTTTAATAGGATTATCTATACATCGAGTTCCAATTGAAGCAGATACCCTATTGATTGCCCCTTTTATTTTAATTTTAACTTCCATTTCTATTTTATGGATCGTAAAGAATAATTTTGTGCTCGCCCTCATTTGCGTAATAGTAGTTTCGACCTTTAACATCCAATTCTTGCTTTCAACAGATTTCATGACAAAGGATTCTTTTCGTAGGATAGCTTTTTATGAACGTATGAAAGCTGTGGAGCAAATTATTGCTATTGCATCCGGCAACCCTTACAACATAGTGGGCGAGGGCGAATTAAGCGAATTTAGATCATTTACGCTTGGATACGAGTATCTTCTGTGGTGGAAGGGCCATCCGCCGGAAACCAGAAACGTTCCTTTAAAAATTGTAATATTGGAGAAGGGCAATAAAGTGTCTGTTTTCAAAAAATGAATACTACAAAATTAACTCTGGCCATTATTTTAATTCTTGCCGCATTCTTAAGATTAGATAGGCTTTTTGACTTGATGATGTTTATTCCCGATCAGGGATGGTTTTATATTTCGGCAAAGGAACTACTAATAGAAGGCAAATTTCCTCTTATTGGTATAACCGCAAGTTACACATGGCTTCACCAAGGAGCCCTGTGGACATACATACTTGCACCTTTTCTTTGGTTGTTTAATTTTAATCCTGTCGGAGGAGCATATCTTTCGGCATTTCTAGGGGTAGGTGCGGTTTTGGCAGCCTATTTTGTTGGTAAAGCTTTATTTAAAAGCGAACAAATTGGCTTAATTACTGCATTTCTTTTTGCAGTATCTCCGCTTGTTATTATTCATTCACGTATGCCTTATCATACGGCTCCGATATCCCTTGTTGCATTGCTTTTTGTTTATTCCCTATATGGATATGCAAAAGGAGAGATGTGGTATTTGCCCGCATCTGCCTTTCTACTTGGAATTCTTTATAACCTTGAGCTTGCAACTATGGTGCTTTTTTTTCTTGCGATCATTATTTTTTTTATTGCAAAAAAACCCGCTTCCAAAATTCTGATTTTAAGCTTTCTTTCATTTTTGATCCCAATGATCCCAATGGTTCTATATGATTTCAGTTCGAAATCGGGTTTTTATCAAACAACCGCATTTTTTCGCTTGATAAAATTAAGTGTTTTATCAACCGATATATTTTCAATAAAAAATATTTATGATATTGTGCAAGATTTATTTATTTTTAATCAGAGACTGATATTTTTAGGAAACGGATTTATCGCAACGGTAATTACGGGAGAAAGTCTTATATTTCTATTTAATACACTTCGAAACTTTAAAAAGAAAAAAATCGATATTGCTCACCTGATATTAGCCTTATGGATTCTTATTGCGATAGGCGGAATTTTTGTGAGTAAAACAGCCTCGGAAGCATATCTTCCGATGACATATCCGGCAATTTTACTTACAATCTCGATTTTTATAGTCGGCATTGCAAAAAAACTTCACGATTTGAAAATTAGTATTTATTTTATTATCGGATTAATTTCTTTAGTTAATATATACCTTCTGCTCTCAGAAGACTATCTAATGGGAAGTAACGGATATGGGTTTCCCCTTAGCGAGAGGTTAAAGATTGTTAGAGAGACTTTGCCTCCGGGTGATAATTACGAATACCTTAGATGGTGGCTCTCAATAAAACAAAAATGAACGAAGAACAAATTTTAAATCAAGTGCCAGTTTATTACTATCAAGAAGGAATTAAGAAAAACATCCTTCAGAGAGCTTGGCATCTGGGAAAACTTAAAGCTGTACTATCCATGATAGATAAATATCCTGATTCTATCTTGGATGTGGGTTGCGCAAGCGGATGGTTTTTGTCTAAAGTTTCAAGAAGATATCCTAAGGCGGCTTGTGTTGGTATCGATAAATATAAAAAGGCAATTTATTACGGAAAAAAACGTTATAAATCTCTAAAATTCTTATATGCTGATGCTCACAAATTGCCGTTTCGATCCAATTCTTTTGATTTAGTGATCGCAACAGAAGTTCTTGAACATGTTACCGATCCTACGGGGGCTTTAAAAGAGATAAAGAGGGTTTTGAAGAAAGAAGGCAGCGCAATTATAGAAATGGACAGCGGCAATTTTTTATTCGGAATCGTATGGCACTGGTGGACAAATATTCGAAAAGGTGTATGGAGAGACGCACACTTGCATTTATTCACGGCTAAAAAATTGTCTGAAATGTTAGGAAGTAATGGTTTTATTGTTAGCAAAAAGAAGATGTTTAACTATACAATGGGAGTAGCTTTCCTTTTAAAAAAGAGATAAAAAATGATGAAGCTTTCGGTTGTAATTTTAACAAAAAATGAGGAGAATAATATCCTTGACTGTGTGGAATCCGTATCTGGCTTATCCGAAATAATCATAGTGGATGATTATTCAGAGGACAGAACTTTGGAACTAATAAAAAACCTTAATAAGCGAAATGTCAAAATATTTAGGAATCATTTAAATAGTGACTTCTCAAAACAGCGAAATTTTGGTTTAAGCTTGGCAAAAAATGAATGGGTATTATTTTTGGATGCAGACGAAAGGCTATCCGAAGATTTGGCTTCGGAAATTTCTAATTTCGAATTTCCCCCTCGACTTCGCTCGGGGCGAGCAATTCCCAATGACATTAAAGGATTCTACATAAAAAGGAGAGATATAATTTGGGGAAGAAAGTTAAACTATGGAGAAACCGGGGATATTAAACTATTGAGACTTGCTCGAAAAGGCGAGGGCAAATGGGTAGGACGCGTACATGAGACTTGGGAGATAAAGGGAAGAGTTGGGCAACTTGAGCATGAACTACTTCACTATCCGCATCAAACAATTCGAGAATTTTTAGAAGAAATAAACTACTATTCTACGATTCGCGCAGAAGAACTCGCGCAAGACGGGGAGCGGGTTTGGGCGCTTTCTATTATTCTATATCCCAAGGCTAAATTCGTCTTAAATTACTTCTTAAAATTAGGGTTTCTTGACGGACTGGCGGGCTTAGTTGTTGCTTTGATGATGAGTTTTCACTCGTTTCTTGTCCGTGGAAAACTTTGGCTAATTCAAAACAGATCATGAATACCTTATTTAACTTACTTATTTTTTCATTGCCCCTTGGGGTTATTTTCCGTATTGCTCCCTTTCAAGGCGTCGCAGTGTATCTCTACGATTTAGTGACGGGTATAATTTTATTCTATTTTATTTTCCTGATTACTATTCGAAAGAAAAAAATCCCCTCAAAGAAGCTTTTTACCGTAATTACAATATTTCTATTAATAGGTTTCGTTTCATTAATAATAAATTCGAAATATTTATCTGCCCAAGACTTCCTTATCTCTTTTGCCTACTTATTAAGATATGCCTCTTACGCAAGTATTATTTTTGCTATGCAATTTTTAAGCACTGAATTCCGCTCGTCTGTTAGCAAAAAATTGATTATCGCAGGTTATATATTCGTGACGCTCGGATTTATTCAGTATTTTTTCTATCCAAACCTTCGTAATCTATATTATTTAGGGTGGGATGAGCACTTGTATAGATTTTTTTCAACCTTCCTCGATCCTAATTTTGCCGGGACATTCTTGGTTTTAATCCTGATTTTACTAAGTGAAACTATTATTGGTGTTCGTAATGAGATTCTGAAACCCTTCAAGGGCTCTCTGGGCTGGCGAGTTCAGAATGACAAAAGAATTTTTGTGGCGTTTATTATGTGGACAGTTACTTTGGTTGCGATTTTTCTTACCTATTCAAGAAGCGCCTTGGTGATGTTGCTTGTTGTTACTTCGACTTTTTTAATTATACATAAATTCTATCGGGTGGTTCTTGTTGCGTTGTCTGTTTTTATAATATCGTTCTTTATATTTCCAAATCCAAATATTCAAGGTCTGAATCCGTTAAGACCCGCGTCTCTTGAAGCAAGGATTGAATCAGCGCAAGATGCGGTAAAAATCATTAGCAAGAACCCAATTTTAGGTGTGGGTTTTAATGCATATAGATATGCTCGAATAAGATACGGACTAGGCGGGGAGGAAGACGTACTTGAGAGCCATTCGGGTGCGGGAACAGACAATGGTTTTTTATTTGTTCTGGCGACAACCGGAATTGTAGGAATTATAGTTTTTCTTGATTTTTGGGTTAATGTATTTAGGATTATTATCCCAAAGCTTAAGTCCGAATTTTACGCTAGAGTGGTCCTTGTTTCGATTATTAGTCTTTCGGTTAATACTATATTTATAAATAGTCTTTTCTATCCGCCAATCATGGCATGGATCTTTATTTTAGTAGGGCTTACCACGTTAGAAACTCGAGAAAAATAATTTTTAGAAATAAAATTATTTTTCTTTAGCAAGATTAGAAAGGCGTTTCTAACGTGGCTTACGGTGAGTAGGAGACGGTAATTTCTTTTTCGCTTGTTTTTCCTGCGGGATTTGTCGCAACTATTTTTATCTTATTTTCCCCCTCTTTTAATTTAAGGAAATAAGAAAAGTTGCCATTTGTATCAACTATTGCGATAAAGTCGTTTACTTTGACAGTATTGTCCGGATCCGTCGTCCCGCTAACATTTATTTCCTGGTCGGCTTTTGTAAAACTTGCACCGTCCGAAGGAAAACCAATCTCAAGTTTTGGTTCACCCTTAAGGTACGAAATTTTGTAATCCTGTGAAAATTCGCTGCCCTTATTGTTCTTAATCATTCTCACTTTAAGAATATTCTCCCCTTCCTCAAGTTTTACGTCGCGAATCTCAAAATCCTGGGAATTATCAAGATTTACTATTTCATATGAAGAGTCATTTAAAAATAATTCGACCGCCCCATCCGTGTAAAAAGCGCTTCCCTTGACATTTATAAGTTCTTCGGTTGTTCCGGCGGGCAACGGATCCAGTTGAGGAGGTTCAAGATCTGCATCGGACGGCAAAATTGTTGTTTGTTTTGATTTGTCTGCAAGTATATCAATAAAACTACCGAGCCGAGAGATTAAAATAGGGCCAAAATTCAAGGCAACAAATATGATTATTACAATGCCGATAAGAGAGGCATAAAGTTGCTTTTTGTTTTGCGTTTCCGATCTTCTCGAAAGTCTTGACTCCATTGTGTTTTCAGGGTTTCTGCCTTCTTCTTACTTTTTGAGCTACCTTAAGCTCCAAAATTGATATTCTTAAATCTTTGTCTGCTATTGTGAATTCTTCATTGGTCAATTTTTCGCGAAGTTTTTGTTCCGCCTGTCTTTTTTTCTCAAGAGCGGCGGCTTCTGCTATGCTTTCTGCCCGTATTGCGTAGTCGGATAAGACACTTGCTTTATTATTATTTATCTCAAAAAACCCACCGGATATAACGTAAGATGTTCTTTTCCCAAGTTGCACGACTTCTATTTCCCCCTCAATTAATTTTGTAAAAAGTGGGACATGATGGGGAAGAACCGTAATTATACCATCCACTCCAGGAAGCGTAACCTGATCAATATTTCCTTCAAAAATTATGCCTTGCGGGGAAACTATCTCAAGAAAAAGATTATCCGCCATTTTTTACAGCCTCCTCAATCGACCCAATCATATAGAAGGCTTGCTCAGGCAACTTGTCATGCTTTCCTTCGATTATCTCCTTAAATCCACGGACAGTATCGGCAATTTTAGAATAACGCCCGCTCATTCCGGTAAACATTTCGGCAACAAACATTGGTTGGGTCAAAAACCTTTGAATTTTTCGAGCACGCGCAACAATTAGTTTATCTTCATCTGAAAGCTCATCAATCCCCAAGATTGCTATTATGTCTTGAAGATCTTTATACCGCTGGAGTATTCTTTTTACCTCGGATGCTACTTCATAGTGATCGCTACCCACAATATTCGGATCAAGCAATCTTGATGATGAGGTAAGAGGATCAACCGCAGGGTAGAGTCCTTGTTCTGCAATCGAACGCTCAAGGGTAACAGAGGCGTCCAAATGTCCAAAGATTGTAGCAGGAGCAGGGTCCGTATAGTCATCCGCCGGCACATAAATTGCCTGAACAGAAGTGATAGACCCCTTCTTTGTAGAGGTTATTCTTTCTTCGAGCATAGCAAGATCTTCTGCCAAATTCGGTTGGTAACCAACAGCCGAAGGCATGCGGCCAAGAAGCGCTGAAACTTCACTTCCGGCTTGTGCGTATCTAAAGACATTGTCAATAAAAAGCAATACATCCTCACCTTTTACGTCTCTAAAATATTCGGCCATTGTCAAAGCAGTTAAACCGATTCTTAGTCTATTTCCCGGAGGCTCATTCATTTGCCCAAACAGCATGACCGTTTTATTGAGAACATCTGCCTCTTTCATTTCAAGCCAAAGATCTGTTCCTTCACGTGTTCGTTCACCAACTCCGGCAAAAACCGAATGACCTTTATGAACCATGGCGATATTACGAATTAACTCCTTTACGATTACTGTTTTTCCAACCCCGGCACCACCGAAGATCCCAATTTTCCCTCCTTTTGTAAAGGGGGCGATTAAATCAATAACCTTAAGTCCTGTTTCAAGCATCTCCGGCTTTGTAGATTGTTCCGAGAGTGCTGGCGCGGGTTTGTGAATCTGCTCAAATTTCACAGATTTTGCGTCTATTTTAGAAAGACCGTCAATCGGTTCTCCGAGTACGTTAAAAATCCTTCCCAAAGTTTTCTCACCTGTAGGAACTTTAATTGGGGAGCCCGTTCGCTTAACCTTTTGCCCGCGGGAAAGACCCTCTGTCGGGCCTAGCGCGAGAGTTCTTGCTTCGTTGTTTCCAAGTTCAAGTTCAGTTTCAAGAATTAATTTACCATGAGGACCGTCTACCTCAAGAGCCTCAAAAATACCCGGAATTTCACCCTTAAATAGGACGTCAACAATTGGCCCTTGTACCCTGATTATTGATCCTTCGCCAGATCTATTAGTTTTCCTTGCTCTATTTTTATTCGCCATAGTTTCTGCTTGTAAGCGTTAATAATTCGTTTGTTATCCTTTCTTGACGCGACTTATTATAAATAAGCGTCAAGTAATCGGCAATGTCAAGCGCATTGTTCTTGGCGTTTTGCATTGCTACCATTCTTGCTGCCTGCTCTGACGTATATGCCTCGATGAGCGAGGTGTAAAGTATTACTTCAAGATAATAAGGCAGAAGATCCGATAGTAAATCTTGAATTTTCGGCTCAAATATATAAGGAAGAGGCGTGACTTCCTGAGTCGGTGGTTCTATAGGTAGAATATTTTTTAAGATTGGTATTTGCAAAAACATAGACTTAAACTCCGTGTAGAGAATTCTTAAAGATGAGACCGATCCAGAAAGATATTCTTGATTTATGATTTCTATAAGCTGGTAAACGGTTCCATAGGGTGGCAGAGTAGTGCCAATATTAAATTCCGCAATTAATTCTGACTCAAGTCTTCTTGAAAACTGGCCGGCCCTTTTTCCCATAGCAATAAGTTTTAGATTTTTACTATCAATCTCAAGAATCTTTTTAAATAAGTTGGTATTTAGCGATCCGCAGAGTCCTTTATCAGGGGATATTACGAGCACAAGACTTTTTTCGGCCTCAACCCCAGAAATATAAGGGTGTTTAAATTGTTCGGGGTCTATGTGGGCAATTATAGATGATGTTATTTTGGTTATCCTCTCAGCATAAGGCTTATTAGCTACAACAGTACTTTGCGCTTTTTTAATTTTACTTGCCGCTACCATCTCCATAGCACGCGCAATCTGTGCAATATTCTGCGCGGTCTTTTTTCTTCTTAGTAATAGTTGTAAATTTTGAGCCATATTTTTAGCTTTTGGCGTTTAGTCTTTAGCTATTAGCAAATCGCCAACAGCCAAGAGCCAACCGCTACTTGAATGATTTCTTGAAATTTTCGATTTCGTTTGATAATTCTTTCATGGTTTTGTCGTCCATTTTTTCTTTCGAGGAGATTTTAGCCCATAGCTTCTTATTTTTTACTTTAATAAAATCATGCACTTTTGTTTCAAAATCTCTAATTTTTGATATCGCAAGATCATCAAGCAAGCCCCTTGACGCGGCAAATATTGAGATAACTTCTTGTGCCTCATCAAGGGGGGTAAATTGCGGCTGCTTAAGAATTTCTGCAACGCGTCGCCCGCGCTCAAGTTGCTTTTGCGTTTGTTCATCCAAATCGCTTCCAAACTGTACAAAGGCCGCCAATGACCTAAATTGCGCGAGATCAAGTCTTAGGGGACCTGAAACCTGCTTCATGATTCCTGTTTGAGCAGCGCCTCCCACCCGAGAAACAGAAAGTCCAGCATTGATCGCCGGTCTTGTGCCTGCATTGAATAGATCTGTTTCAAGATAGATCTGGCCGTCAGTAATAGAAATAACATTTGTGGGTATATATGATGCTACGTCTCCTGCCTGAGTTTCTATGATCGGAAATGAAGTTATGGATCCTCCCCCCTCTTTCCCGGACATTCTGGCTGATCTTTCAAGCAGTCTTGAATGAAGATAAAAAATGTCACCAGGATATGCCTCACGACCGGCAGGTCTTCTCAGGAGTAGCGATATCTGTCTATATGCCCAGGCATGCTTTGAAAGGTCGTCATAAACGACCAATACATCTTTCCCTTTATCCATAAAATATTCTGCGATTGCAGTAGCAGTGAACGGTGCCAGAAATTGCTGTGCGGCAGAATCGGATGCGGACGCCGCGACAACTATAGAAAAGGAAGAAGCGTCTTCCTCAAAAAGTCGAGCAAGAATTCTTGCAATGTTCCCTCTTTTTTGGCCTATGGCGCAATAAATACAGATTACTTGTGCAAGGTTTAAATCTCGTTTCGTCTGATTTATTATTGTGTCAAGGGCTATTGCGGTTTTTCCAGTATTTCTGTCTCCTATTATAAGCTCTCTTTGCCCACGACCTATCGGTATCATGGAATCTATTGCCTTGATCCCGGTTTTAAGAGGAGTATCTACGGGTTGGCGTTCGATTACCCCCGGTGCGATTTTCTCAAGTGGATAAAATTGTCCTTCTTTTTTTAAAGGCTTTCCGTCCAAAGGATCTCCGAGAGAATTTATGACACGTCCCAAAAGCTTATCCGAGACATTTATTCCAAGAGTTTTACCGGTTGTTTTAACCTTCATGCCCTCATATAGGGAATCCGAATCTTTTAGTAAAATAATGGATACGCGATCTTCGTCTAAATTAAAAACCAGACCGCGGGTTTTACCCGCTTCGCCGCGAGGCGAGTCCTCAAATTCAACCTCTTCACCAAAGCCTGCTTTTGAGAGTCCATTTGCAGTTACAATCCCGTCTCCTATGGTAAGGATTCTTCCCTCATTCGTTTCCTTTGGGATTATGTCCATCCCTTCAATTCTTAATTCTAACTCTTTTAAAAACTCCTGTATGTTATTTTTTTTTCTTGCCATTATGCCTTTAGTTGTTCTAAAACGCGTGTTATATATCCGCTAAAAGTAAGATCTATAATTGAGTCATCTAAAATTATTTTAAGTCCTGCACCCAATGATTTATCCTGCTCAAAAAAAACAGTTCTGTCTTTTAATTTTGCCCTAATTGATTTTTTTGCTTTGTCTGACAACTTTTGAGAGGATATTACGCGTACAGAATTTTCGTAAACAGATTTTTTAAGCGCTGCAAGATAGACTATCAGTTCTTTCCTTGAAAGATTTGAGAGAACATATTTTATGATCCGTTTGTCTATTCTGCCGTTTCGAATGGTAATTTTTGCTAACTTTTTAATAAATTCATCATTCATACTTATCAAGCCTTTTTATGTTACGCGTAAAGATTCTTTCTTTCTCTTCTTTTGTAAAAAATTCGGTAAGGACTCGATCCAAGACCTTCTTTGATAGTTCGATAGAGATATCGCTAGCTTGATCTCTTGCGGAAGCAAGTTCAAGAAGGGCTGCATCGTGTGCTTGAGCAATAATTTTTTCTGCTTCTTCTCTTGATTTACCGAACAATTCCTCTCGAATAACATGCGCATTAGTTTTTGTTTCTTTAATAATTTTTTCTGCTTCCTCCGCTGCCGCTGCTATTATTTTGTCTTTTTGAGCCTCTGCTTCTTCAAGCGCAACTCTTGCACTTTCCGTATCACGCAGACCCTTTTCAATAGCGTTTGTTCTGTCTTTTAAAATCTTTAGGATTGGTTTATATAAAAACCTTTTGAACACAAAAAAAAGTATTAGAAAATTTATAATTTGAGCCGTAAAGAAAACAGGCTCAAACCCAAAGTTTTTCAAAATTTCCATAGCAATTTTTTTCTCGTGAAATTTATCCTGCGAAAGCCAAAATTAAAGCGTAAATAGCGATAGCTTCGGCAAAAGCCATTGCCAAAAGCATTGCAGGTAGTATTTTGTTTGATGCGTCAGGATTTCTTCCAATTGCTTCCATAGCCTTAAGGCCTATAAGACCAACAGCCAGTGCCGGAAACATTCCTCCTAGAGCAATGATAAGACCACCGCTAACAGAAAACTCCATTAATGCTCACCCCCTTTAGAAGCTCTTAGCGAATATACGAGCTTAGAGATTCTTAAGCCCTGAGGCGAACCTTCTTGGCGGCGGGCCAGCCTACTTTGATTTCTAATTGATGTATACATCTGATTTAGTGCGCCTCTGACTTGTGCGGCGTAATTAATATTGACATAAATACCATTGTTAACATTGAGAATACCATAGCTTGCACCAAAGCGACTATAGACTCAAGAAGCAAAAACGGAATAGGCACAACAAATGCAAACAAGGATGATATAGTATGAATTACTACTTCACCCGCATATATATTACCAAAAAGACGGAAAGAAAGCGAGATAACTTTTGTAATCTCCGAAACAAGTTCTAAAACCCCAACAAAAAGAAAAATCGGATTTAAAGAAAAAAATCTTTTAAGATAATTGATAATCCCATTATATTTAATAGCAAGAAAGTGAGTTGCCACAAGACTAACAGTAGCAAGACCAAATGTTGTATTGAAATCGGAAGTTGCAGCTCGAAGTATGGGCACAAAAACTTCACGACCCTTTTCATTATGGAAAAAACCCACCGATCCAAACCCTGGCAGGAGCCCGAGTATATTAGAGAAGAATATAAAAATGAAGAAAGTGGCGAACCAGGGGAAAATAACGTTCGCAAATTTTCCGGCTATCTGTTCTGTTAATGTGTGGAAGTATTCAATAGTCCCTTCTGCAATCAATTGAATTTTTGAAGGAATACTTGACAAATTTGTTCTAATATAAATTACGAGCGTTAGAAGAATTATATCTACCAGTAGAGTCGCGAGTAAACTGTTAGTTATCTTAAAGTTTCCAACAATAGCAACAACTTCTGGTGCAAGTGAGACTTGGGCCATAAATCGTAATCTATTTTATCAAAGAATAAACTAGGCCGCAAGGCGGGAGATGTTATCAACAATTACGACAGGCTTATCATCTTTAAAATCCAGCTTGCCTTCAATAATGACAACCGAATCCTTTACCAAATTGTATTTGAATGTATCAAAGATCTTTGGGAAAATTACACACTCTACGGTATAACCTACATTATCCTCAAGAGTAGCGAATGCCATCTCGCTGTTTGTTTTCCTCGTGAAAATTTTTCTAACCATGGAAATAATTCCTCCAACCTTAATCTTTGAACCCTCTTTCTCCTCCGAGAGCGTCGGAATGGCGTGCGTTGTTCTTTGAAAGAGCGCACCAAGTTGTTGATTGATAGGATGATCAGTTAAGAAGAATCCAAGAAGCTCTCTTTCAAAGAGTAACTTTTCATTGTCGGAAAACTCCTCAAGGTCACCATGAAGAGTTTCATACGGTTGCTTTGTTGGCGAGGAATTATTGTCAAAAAGGCTAAATTGATTTCTGTTTTTGTTTTTTTCCGCTTTAGATATTTTTTCTATTACATCTTGATAAATTGAAAGTTGCGCGGATCTTTTACCAAACTCATCCATAGCTCCAGCCTTAATCAGGCTCTCAACCGTTTTTTTATTGACTTTCGAAAGGTCTACTCTTTCAAGAAAATCCCTAAGATTATTAAATTGTCCTTTTGATCTTGCCTCAAGAATGGAAGCAATTGCCGCGCTACCTACGTTTTTAATTGCCGATAATCCAAATCTAATCGCGGTTTTGTTTTCAATGCTAAAATCTGAATCCGACTTATTAACAGAGGGTGGGAGTATCTCAACCTTTAGGCGTCTGCACTCGGCGATTGCCTGGGCAATTTTTTCATTACGTGTTGGACCGGAGGCACCTCGAGACTCGGCGGTTAAAAGAGCGGTCATGAATTCTACGGGAAAATTAGCCTTAAGATACGCTGTTCTAAAAGCTATTATGGCATAACATGCGGCATGTGCCTTGTTAAAACCATACCCTGCGAACGGCGCTATTAAGTTAAAGAATTCGCGAGCACATGCCTTTTCCATTCCATTTGCTACACATCCTGCTACAAATAACTCTTCCTGCTTTTTCATCTCGGACGGATTTTTTTTGCCTACAGCCTTTCTCAATTTATCAGCATCTAGCCATGAATATCCGGCAAGAGCGATAGCTGATAAAAGAACGTCATCTTGATAGGTTAAAACCCCATAAGATTGTTTTAAGATGTCTTTTAATCGCGGATCAGGATATGAAATAAGTTCAGGATTGTGTTTCCTTGCTATAAATTCGGGTATATTCGCCATAGGACCAGGACGGTATAACGCAACCATTGCCTGCAGATCAAAAATGGTTGTCGGTTTAAGATCCTTGACATATCTCCTCATACCAGCTGACTCGAGTTGGAAAATTCCTGTTGTCTCACCGGAGGAGAGAAGCGCATAAGTTTTTTTGTCATCCAAAGGAATTTTTGAAAAATCAATCTCAAGTTTTTTATTCCGAGAAACAAACCTCAATGTTTCCTCAATGATAGTCAGATTTCTAAGTCCCAAAAAATCCATTTTAAGGAGACCGACTCCATCTTCTCCCACAGTGTACATATCATACTGAGTAATAACTTTTTCACCATTTGTTTCTCGCTGTAGCGGGGTGTAGTCTGTTAAGGGTTTGTCTGCTATCACAACCCCAGCTGCATGAACAGACGCGTGCCTTGCTACTCCCTCAAGTTTTTTTGCCAAATCCAAGAGCTTTTTTGTCTCAACCTCCGTTCTATATGCCGCGTGTAACTCTGGACTTTGAGAAAGCGCGGTATCTATTGTCATTGCATGACCTTGCCATCCCGGAGGGATCATTTTTGATATTCTATCGGGAGCGGCGTAAGGCATTCCAAGAGCCCTACCTACGTCTCTAACAGCTTGCCTTGCTTCCATTGTCCCAAATGTGATAATTTGGGCCACCTTATCGGTTCCATATTTTGATGTCACGTACTCTATAACCTCATCACGCCTGGTATCCGCAAAATCCAAATCTATATCGGGAGCAGATGGTCTTGCAGGATTTAGAAAACGTTCAAACGGAAGATTGAAATAAAAAGGATCAGCATCTGTAATATTTAGCGCATAAGAAACAACTGATCCAGCAGCTGAGCCTCTTCCCGGTCCCACCGAAATTCCTTTGTTCTTTGCCCAATTAACAAAATCCGCGACTATCAAAAAATAAGCTTCATACCCTTTTTTTATTATTACCGTAAGTTCTTCCTCAACGCGCTCCCTTATTCCAGGAGTGATCTGTTCATATCTATTCTCAAGTCCCTCATAGACCAATTTTCTAAGATAATCTTTGCCCGATAACCCTTTTGGTACCTCAAATTTTGGCATTATCCATTTTCCCAACTCAAGCTCTAGATTACACTGATCCGCAATTTTTACACTGTTTTTAAGAGCTTCCGGCAGGTCTATGAACATTGCTCTCATCTCATCCTGGGATTTTATATAGAAGTCGGGTGATGTTATCATTGACAAACGTCTATTGGGAGTATCTATGGTTGTTTGAGTACCTATACATAAGAGTATTTCTTGAGCTTCTGCATCATCATGATTTATATAATGGTTGTCGTTTGTTGCAACCAACGGTACGCCATATTTTTTTGAAAGATCTATAAGTTTCTGGTTTAATTTTTCTTGTTCCTCTATATTCGGGTGTCTTTGAAGCTCAAAATAGAAATTATCCCCGTAAATCTCAAGTAGTCTGTCAAGCCTTTTTTTTACTTCTTTGTCCTGTCCCAAAATTAAAGGCTCTGATAAATATCCATTTAGACAGGCTGACAGGCAAATTAAGCCTTTACTATATTTGTCGAGAAGCGAAAGGTCAGTCCTTGGTTTATAATAAAATCCCTCAAGGTGCGAGATAGATGCAATTTTCATTAGGTTTTTGTACCCAGTTATGTCGCGTGCCAGGAGAATTAGGTGATTATAGTCTTTGTCCTCGACTGTTTTATCATGTCTTGAACCAGGCGCTATGTAGATCTCGCAGCCTATAATAGGCTTTATTCCAAGTTCGCGACAAATTTTGTAAAAAGCTATTGCTCCGTAAAGGGCTCCATGGTCTGTAATAGCAAGGGCATCCATCCCAAGTTCTTTTATTCGTTCTACCATTGGCCTTATCCTCGATAAACCATCGAGTAGAGAATACTCTGAGTGATTGTGAAGATGTGCAAAATCCGCCATACATTAAGCTGCTCTTTCGCGCGATATGTTGTCTCTTTTTGCTACCTGCACATTGTTTTCTCCGGTTTCATAACCTATTTTTTTAGAACGATATAGTGCCCGATCTATTGCCCTGAAGCTTTCCATCATGGAGTCTATTCCTGTAGAATTTACTAATCCTACGCCAATTCCTGTTTTTACTTTTTTTTCTGTCAATATCTTACTGTAGTCTTCCGCAGCTTTTTGTACACCTTCTATATCCGTATCTGGAAGGAGTAATATTACCTCGTCTCCTCCTACGCGAAACCCAAGATCCGTTTCTCGTTTTCTTTCAGCCATTACCTCTTTTATTGCTTGTCCGAAAATTGCGATGTATTCATCTCCTGCCTCATGTCCTTCTTCATCATTTATTTTTTTTAACCCCTGTAAATCCATTGCAATCACACCAAGAGGTTTTCCTGTTCTGAATGCGTGCATTAGAATGGGGTATAACATTTCAAGATATGCGTTTTTGTTGTATAAACTGGTTTGTTGGTCAACGCGAGCTGCCTCTATAATCTGTAATAATTGATTTCTTAGTCGCTCTATTTCTAGTTTTTGTGATTGAATTATTAACTCGGGATTTGATGGGAGTGCTTGTTGTGCTAGCTCCTCGAGTGATAATTTTTGTGATCCATCTTCCTGATTTTCCGAGATTTCGGATTCCGACATGTATTAATTTTACACTTATTTGAGGCTTTGTTCAATGAGTTCGCGTATGCCTTCTGATGAGGAATTAGGCGGTAAGAGAGTTCGGACTTTACCTATTAAAAAGCCTAAAACTTGGGTTTTCCCCTTTTTGTAATCTTCAACGGCCTTTGGGTTTTCTTCTAAAACTAGTTCTATCGCGTGCTCAAGTTCTTCTTTGTCTAGTTCTTTTGTTTCTTGCGTTACCAAAATCAATTCCACGAGCTCTGCTGGAACTGTTTTTTCTATGTTTGGTTTCTTATTAATAATGTAATTTGCTACCTGCTTTGGTGTTAAATTATGTTTTTTTCCGTCTTTGACTGTCTGCTCGAAATAGTCCGCGTCCGAGCGTTCCCGGACAAGAATCTCTGCGTCATACACAGGAATTGCGTACTCTCGAACAAATCTTTCTCTTTTTGAGTCTGGTAGTTCTGGGATTTGAGATTTGATATTTGAAATTTGAGAATCCGCGAAGCGGATTGGTGGTATGTCTGGCTCCGGAAAATATCTATAATCATGAGCTTCCTCTTTTGTACGCTGGGATACTGTTGTATTTTTATTTTCATCCCAACCTCGAGTTTCCTGTAGAGGAGTTTCTCCTTTATCAAGAATTTCCGATTGGCGAACAATCTCTTCCTCAATCGCTTTCGCCACAAATCGAAACGAATTAATATTTTTAACCTCCACCTTATATGGTGGCAGTTGGCTCTTGGCTTTTGGCTGTTGGCTTTTATTACCAACTGCTAACCCCTGCTCGCTAACCGCCAAACTAATGTTTGGTTCCAAGCGCATATCGCCTTTCTCCATGTCTGCATTTGAAACATCAAGATAACGAACAATCTGCTGCAATTTCTGAAGATACTCCGTTACTTCTCCTGCATTTTCAAAATCCGGTTCAGTCACAATTTCAACTAACGGAACTCCGGAGCGATTAAAATCTATCAAGCTAAAGTTTTGAGTTTTGAGTTTTGAGTTTTGAGTTCCAAATTGATGTGTCAATTTGGCAGTGTCTTCCTCCATGTGAACGCGGCGAATCCTGATTCGCTTATCTTTCAATTGAATCCATCCTGCGAGCCCAAACGGCTCGTCGTATTGGGAGATTTGGTAGCCCTTTGGTAGGTCTGGATAGAAGTAATTCTTTCGGTCGAATTTTGAAATGTTTGAGACGTTGCAATTTAGCGATAACGCAATTTTTATACACCATTCGATAGCTGTTTTGTTAGGAATAGGAAGAGTGCCGGGTAGCCCTAAACAGACAGGGCAGACGTGCGTGTTCGGTTCGCGGCCGGAATAATCTGCCGAACACGCACAAAACATTTTCGATTTAGTCTTAAGCTCAATATGTGTCTCCAGGCCGATCACGGGTTTATATTTCACAGATTCTCCTTTCTTGTGTTTGTTCGAATGCGTGTCCGATCCTAAACAATAACTTCTCTGAAAACTGAGGCCCTAAAATTTGAAACCCCGTGGGTAAACCCCGATCAGATCGGGGTAAATCGCCGATAAATCCAGCACCAAAAGTCTGGTGCTGGATAAATCCCGAAGGAACGGCAAGCCCGGGAATTCCGGCAAGATTTGCAATAACTGTGTACGCATCGGATAAATACATTTTCAATGGATCGTCAACCTTTTCGCCAAGTTTCCAAGGAGGAGTAGGGGAAACAGGAGAAATAATCGCATCAACTTTTTCGAATGCTTTTTCAAAGTCTTGGCGAATCAATGTTCTGACTTGCATAGCCTTTTTATAGTAAGCCTCATAATAGCCGGAAGAAAGAGTAAATGTCCCAAGAATAATTCTTCGGACTGCTTCATCACCAAAGTATGATCGATCATATCCATAGCGAATTCCATCGTATCTTGCTAAGTTTGATGAAACTTCTGCTGGCTGAATAATGTAATAGCAGGCAAGACCGTACTCCGTGTGCGGGAGCGAAATCTCAACCATTTCAGCACCAAGTTCCCCAAACTTTTTAATTACTTTTTCGATATTCTCTTTAATTCTTGGATCGAGTCCCGAACCTAGGTATTCCTTCGGCATTCCGATTTTTATCCCACCAACACCTTTGTTTAAATCTTCAAGATAGTTTGGGATTCTATTTTTTGTGATTGTCGCATCCATTGGGTCATTCCCTGCAGTAACGTTTAGGTAAATTGCGCAGTCCTCAACCGTTTTTGTTAAATGGCCAATTGAATCAAGAGATGATGCCATTGCAATTATTCCATATCGCGAGACTAACCCGTAGGTTGGTTTAAGCCCCACAGTGTTTGTAAATGACGCAGGTTGACGAATTGATCCTCCGGTGTCAGTCCCTGATGCTGCGATTGTCATATTTAGAGCAACTGCCGCAGCAGAACCACTAGATGAGCCGCCCGGTACATAATCAGTGTTCCAGGGATTTTTCGTAGGTCCAAAATCTGAATTTTCACCGCTTGCACCGTGTGCCCACGCATCATGATTTAACTTTCCTAGAATTACCGCTCCCGCGTCTTTAAGTTTTCGTACGACTGTAGCATCATATTGCGGTATATAGTTTTCCAGAACTTTCGAAGCCGCAGTAGTCCTCAGTCCTTTTGTCATATAGATATCTTTTAGGGCAATCGGCACACCTAAAAGCGGAGAGTTAGAATCGCTTTCACGAATCTCGTCAGCTCTCCTTGCCTCATCCAGAGCGTGTTCGTTAACCGCTATAAATGCGTTAATTTCCGAATTATGTTTTTCTATCTGATCCAAGCACGCCTGCGTAATCTCGACACTCGAGAACTTTTTACCTTTTAATCCCTCAACAGCCTCTTTAATTGTAAGTTCGTTTAATTTCATATCTGTTGAATAATTATTCGGATAAATTCGGACTAATTAAATTCGTATGCATTCGCATGGCTATTCTTCTAGAATAGCTCCGACTTTAAATAGACCATTGTGTTTCGAGCGAGTTCCCGATAGTACTTCTTCTTGGGTTAAGGATGGAGCAGGAGTATCTTCTCGGGTTACATTTTCAAGACCCGTAACCTGTGAGGTGATCTCAATATTTTTGGTATTAACCTCATTTAGCTTTTCAACATAAGAGACAATTTCATTCAACTGCGTTTCGAGTCTCGGAAGGTCTTCATCTTTGAGCTTTAAATTCGCCAATTTTGCTATATGTTTAATATTTATTTTCATTTGTCCTTGCCCGTTTTGTTTATCCTGAGCTTGTCGAAGGGCCACGTGCTTAATGTCAATTTTCATAGAAATATTTTATCAGAGTCTTTTAATAATTGCCTCGCGGGCTTTTTGCTCGATTGAATCGTTCAGAGGTTCAAGATGGAATTTTTCTCCATATTTCTTCTCAAGCGCTAAAGTCAGCAGTAGATCTGCGAGTTGGGGGTTTTTGGGCAGGATTGGGCCGTGGAGATAAGTTCCGAAAGAATTTTTATAAACTATTCCTTCGCTTCCGTCTTTCCCATTGTTACCAAAACCTTTGACGACGTTACCGAGTCTTTCATTTTTGTATTCAAGGTATGTTCGCCCACCATGATTCTCAAAACCGATTAAAGGTTGTGTCAGTCCCTCAATTTTTGGTTCAACAATAACGTTTCCGATTAATCTTTCATATTTTTCTCCCGGGTTTTCGGTAATCATTTTGAAAACGCCAAGTCCCGCGAGATTTTTATTATCAGCAGTTTTATAGTACTTTCCTAAGAATTGGTATGCGCCACAGATATATAGACCGGGAATTCCTTTTTCGATTTGTTCGGTCAAGACTTCCCCCTTCTTATCAAGGAGGTCTTTATTAACAATTTCTTGCTGTGTATCTTGGGCACCGCCCATGAAGAGTAAGTCGCAAGTATTAAGTATTAAGTATGAAGTATTAAGGGAGATGGGTTCGATTTTTGCATTGAAACCGCGCCATTCGGCGCGTTTTTGAAGCACAATAATATTTCCCCGGTCTCCATAAGTACTCATAAGATCTGGGTATAGCCAGCCAATAGTTAGCTCGTGGCTTTTGGCTTTTGGCTTTTGGCTCTCTGTCACAGAATGCTCCTTCCTGTTAGGATTTTACGAGCTTCTAGCATGGCAGAATAGGTGGGTAGTATAAAAAGCGTTTCGTTTGTCGAAGTTTCGCGCGTCGCAATTTCAATTGCATCTTTTAAATTTTCGAAGATTTGAACATTTGAGTTGAAGTTTTGAGTTTTGAGTTTGGAGTTTTGAGTTGAATCAAGGTACTTTATTCGGAGTGCCATGTCGTAGGCGCGGTCGCCGGAAATAAATATCTTCGAATCTTTTGGCAAATTCTCAAAGTCCACGTCCCAGATCCATGAAACATCCCGTCCGTCTGGAATCCGATCATTTAAAACCAACAATATCGTACACCCCCGAGGTGTATGATCCTTTCCACCTCGAGGGTGGAAGTTTACGATTGCGTCGATAGACTGATTAAATCCGGCGGGGTTTTTTGAAAGCAGCATCAAAATTTTTCTGCCCTTGTAGGTAATTTCCTCCTGGCGGCCGAACGCAGGTTTGAAATCTGTCAACGCCGTTCGAATTTTGTCCTCCGAGATGCCGAATCCCTTGTCTCCGGCAAGTGCAGCCGCATTGATGTTGTAAATATTGTAATTTCCCAAAAGAGGAGAGGGTAGAGTAGAAAAGGTTTCGGTTTTAGGGTTTGTGAAACCGCAGCTTGGGCATTTAAATTTTCCCATGTGTGAGTAAGATACTTTTCTATAGTCAAGTTTTGTTTGGCAATTGGGGCAATAAATAAAATCTACGTCATGTCCAGTTGAATCTTTGATCATGAGTTTTTCATCGATCCCAAAGTAATAAGTTTTTAGTTTTGTGTTTTGAGTTAATAATGATAGAGCAGGATCATCCCCATTCGTGAACAATAGCGTATTCGAATCAACGCTCGACAAAGCTTCTTCCCAATCGGAAAGAACTTTATTAACTTCTCCATAGCGGTCAAGTTGGTCGCGGAAAATATTAAGTAATACAACTGACAACCCCGGCCTCGCTCCGCGAAGCGGGGCGGGCTGACCACTGACAACTGACATTTCTTGTAATGCGAGCGCAACGTTTCTTTCATCAACCTCAAAAATTGCCACATCAAAACTTAACCGTCCGGTTAAATTTGTATTTCTTATTATACTTGAGGCTATTCCATTCAAAAGATTAGCGCCAGCCTCATTTCGAAACACGCGAATTCCACCCTGCTCAAGAATTTTCTGAAGCATCAAAGACATAGTAGTTTTTCCATTGGTTCCCGCGACCAAAACAACCTTAAGATTCGGATTACTTTTCAAAATTTGCCGAACAAATTTCGGCTTTATCTCCATTACTATGTGCCCCGGCCACGTAGACCCCGAACCTAGACTTAATGTTCGGGATAGAAAGAAAACGACCTTACCAAGGAGGATAAGAAAAATATTCATGTAGGACATATTATAGCGTCATTCTGAATTTATTTCAGAATCTCAATGGAGGTCCTGAAGCAAGTTCAGGACGACAAGCATATTACATAGCTCTCAGGATTCGGATGCGGTCGTCGACCGGTGGGTGGGTTGAAAAAAGATTAACAAACCAGTTTCCGTGAGCTACTTTAGTATCTGATTTATAGGGACTCTCGATATATAAATGTGCGGTGCCGGTGTGGGCGTGTTTCAGTGGAGTTCTATCCGCTGCGATTTTCCCAAGTGCATCCGCAAGTCCGTCAGGATAACGAGTTAGTAATGCCCCATCTGCGTCCGCTAGATATTCACGTCTTCGGGATACCGCAAGCTGAATCAATATTGCAGCAATGGGAGCAACTATTGCAGCTATAATCCCGATAATAAGAAAAATTTGTCCGCCTGATCGATTGTCACGATTTCTCCCTCCGAGCCACAGAGATCTCATAAATACGTCGGCTAAGATCGCAATTGACCCAACAAGTATTGCTACTACGCCCATAAGCCTTGTATCGTAGTTTTTAACATGCGAGAGTTCATGCGCTATTACACCCTCAAGTTCAGCGTCTTTTAATTTCTTGAGTAGTCCTGTTGTTGCAGCAATGGCGGCATGTTTTGGATTACGTCCGGTAGCAAACGCGTTTGGAGAAGAATCATCTATCACATAAACCCTTGGCATAGGGAGCCCCGAGGCAATTGAAAGATTTTCGACAGTCGTATAAAGTTCTCGGAAATTCTTTTTATCGGCGGGTTTTGCACCCGACATCGAGAGAACGATTTTATCCGAATTGTAATATGACATAAATGAAATTAAGCCCGAAATTATGAGCATTATTCCGGCGAATGATAGGCCGTAACCAAGAGCCCTGCCTAAAATGTAAGAAGCCATGAAGAAAAACAGGACGAAAAGAATCATTATAATCCAAGTTTTAATTTTGTTTGAAGAAATTTGGCTATAGATGGTGGTTGCCATGGCATTTATTATACCATAGACTTGAGGCTAAAACTTGACCTTAACTTCCTTTTTGCTTTCTTCTTCTGTTTCGAAGAACTCTGCGGGCTTAAAGCCTAACTGATTTGCAATTAATATAGTAGGAAATGTTTTAATAGATGAATTAAAGGCAAGTACATTCGAATTGTAAAACTGTCTTGAATATGAAATTTTGTTTTCCGTGTCCGTTAATTCCTCCTGAAGATTGAGAAAATTCTCGCTTGCTTTCAGGTCCGGATAGGCTTCTGCGACTGCAAAAATCGATTTTAAAGCCTTTTCCATCATGTTGTCTGCTTCTGCTTTTTGCTGTGGCGTTTGCGCTTTTAGCATATTTGCTCGTGCTTGGGTTACTTTTTCGAACACTTCTTTTTCATGCTTTGCATAACCTTTAACAGTTTCGATCAAGTTAGGAATAAGATCTGCTCGTCTTTTTAATTGAACATCAATTTGAGAAAGCGCTTCTTTGATTCTTTCGCGCAAGACTACGAGAGAATTATAGGTAAACCAGAGGTAAATTATTACTAGAAGAACGATAATTCCAATAACCAAAGTTAGATTCATATTAATATTCTCCCACAAAAGCTGACTGAAAGTCAACTTTTGTGGTACACGTGGTACCCTATTAACTGGTGAGCCATTTATAGAATTCTTCGTAGGGTAAAGTATTTAATATATCTTTTGGCTCGCACCATCCGCGGCGAGCGACAGAAACACCATAAAACATATTATCCATTTGAAATGTAGCATGCGCATCAGTATTAATGACGAATTTCACACCTAGTTTTCTTGCCTCAAAAACCAACTGGTCGGTTAGATCAAGCCGGGTGGGCCAGGCGTTTATTTCAATCGCCTTGTTATTTTTAATACAATATTCAAAAATCCTATCATAGTCTAACTCATATCCTTCCCTTTGGTTTATAAGCCTCCCGCTTGGATGTGCAAAAATACGCGCCTTAGGATGTGAAAGTCCGTTTAACACACGCGTGGTCATTTCTTTCTTAGGAGTCTTGAACACGCTATGGATTGACACAATTGCAGCATCAATATATTCGAAAGCTTTATCATCAATTGCTAGGTCACCATAGGGTAATATATCAACTTCGAGTAAATTAATTACATGAACATTTTTTATACTCTTGCGAATTTGTTCGATTTTATCTTTTCGTCTTGCCAGTATTGAATAGACTTGACTTTTTGTGTGATTTGAGGTGCTGGGGTTATGCTCTGAAAATCCAAGATATTCATATCCAAGTTCAGCGGCTCGTTTTAACATATCTTCCATAGAATCATTTCCCATGTCGTGACTCGGCTCAATCGGAAAACTTGAGTGTATATGAAGATCGCCCTTGACATCTTTTAATTCGATAAGTTTTGGCAAATTATGTTTTAGAGCAGCTTCGACTTCTCCCCTGTTCTCTCTCATCTCAGGTGGAACCCAGTCCATGCCCAAAAATTTATAAAACTCCTCCTCGGTTCTGAAGGCTTTCATTGGCTGACCCCTTTCCTTTAGAAGTTTTGCCCCTTTTTCAGACAATGAATACCCCTTTTTTAGAGCGTACTCTCGAAGGGCAACGTTGTGGTATTTTGAACCCGTAAAGTGCTGGAGAAGCGCTCCAAAACTGTTTTCGTCCTGAACAAGAAGATCAACTTGCCTTCCCCCCGAGACCAACATAGATGAGGATGTTGGCCCTTTTTCTATTACTCTTTCAATTCCGGGGTATTTAACAAAATAATCAATTACTTTCTCTGGGGTATTAGTTGCAATGGCAAAATCAATATCGCCGACAGTGTCCCGCATTCGCCGAAGACTTCCAAGTGGAAAAACCTTTATCACGTCGGGACCTTTTTTTAGATACTCCTCAACTTTTTTGGCAAGCTCAAATGCATAAGGAAGAGCCATCCTGTTTAGCTTTGTCTTTCCAAGTTTATATTCTTCAAGAGCTCTTAAGATATCTTCTTGTGATTTTGCTCCGAAAGTTGCTATAGTTGCAATTTTGTTACCCTGACAGGCCTTTATCAAATCGTCGATTACGGTTTCGGGATCCTTGAGTTTCAGCGCAGTTACAAGTTTATATGCCTTCTTAGGCCCGATAGTAGTAACATCAAGTAAGGGGAAAACGCTTGCCGGCACGTGTTTTAATATGCTATCAAAATGCTTTGACCTCCCTGTTTTGATGAGATCTTTAATATGGCTCTCAATTGACGGGCCTATTCCCGGTATCTTTTGTCCTTCGCTCAACGCATCCTCAACTTCAATTGGAAGATGAATGAGGCTGTCGTATGCTTTTTGATATGCAACAATCTGAAAAAGATGTTTTTTTTCATCAATTATGGTATATGCTGCGGCAGCATTTCGAAGAATCATTGCAATATCCTGATTTGTCATAGTTTGATATTATCAGACGATTGACTCAAGTTCAATAATCTGGGATAATTACATGTCGCATTTGTGGGGGCGTAGCTCAGTTTGGTTAGAGCGTCTCCCTGTCACGGAGAAGGCCGCGGGTTCGAGTCCCGTCGCTCCCGCCACGTTTAACGTGGCCCGCCCGCATTTGAGTATTGACAAACCCCAAAGAATTCATATATATTTTTGTCACACATTTTTTACCCCTGCCTGGAAAGGAGAAAAGAATGGCAAAAGGAATAACTGGACTTAATCTTCCTGCTCCAAAATCTTACGCAAGTTTAATTTATGGCGCCCTGACCGTAGTAATTATATTTCTAATTCTGTTTTTCGGAATTCGCGCGATTCAACAAAGACAGGTAGGGATAACACCTGAGGCAGGAGAAACAACAGCAGAAAGAGTCTATGAAGTAAAAGAAGGAGACAACTTGTGGACGATTGCGGAGAGGGAATATAAGGACGGATACAAATGGACTGAGATCGCAAAAGCAAATAATATCACGAATCCCGACGTAATTGAAAAAGGCATGAAGCTGAATCTTCCTGAAATCGCTGTGGCAGAACCAAAAGGAGAGCTAACTGCGGGAACGAAGATAACAGGAAACACTTATAAGGTTGTTGAAGATGATAATCTCTGGGATATTGCGGTTCGTGCGTATGGCGACGGATATAAATGGGTAGATGTTGCTAAGGCAAATAGTCTTACAAATCCGGACCTAATACATCAGGGAAACCAACTCAAGCTACCCCGCTAGAAGAGCTCATAGAGTTATAGAAGAGTAGGTGTCAAGCTAATCCACCCTCCAGGTGTACTTGGTTCGCGCCTGTTGTTAATTGCGTTTGAGATTTGGAAAAGATAAAATAATCCCGCTAGCTGTGCGGGGTTAGTACACCGGTAGTATGCTACCTTCCCAAGGTAGAGAAGCGAGTTCGATTCTCGTACCCCGCTCACATATGCTATAATTCCGAACATGAGAGAAGCGCAAAGGTTACTTAGCGGTGGATTAGCTATTGGATATGCCGGCGGGTCGGTACGAAAAGGGGTTGATCGGGGTGGTTTTAAAGTGGAAACTTCCCATGTTGAGCTTGAAGAGGGCACTTATCATGATGAATGGGCCGCAGACCGTCTTGGTGGAGGACAAGAATTAGTCAGAACGCGGGACGGGGAGATTTTTACTAGGTTGTATGCAGGGGGAACTATTTCTCAAGAAGAATTACGAAGGCTTCGCATAAGTAAAAAAATGGTAACCGACTATCTCAAGGGGAAACTGTCTGAATTAAAAGATGCGACACGCCTTGATCGTTATTGTCTCCCTAAACCAGACGGTTATTGGCAATACCGCTATGAACTTACAGGAATAAATTTCAGAGAAATCCCTGTTAAGGTAGGTATTGAAACAATATCCTTTAAAGGTCAGCTTGTTTTTGCTCACTTTTTTCTTCTTTCCCCCGTTGAGTAATCTTCTTGTTGACTCGTTTGGACCTTTTTGATAATATAAATCGTGCCCCGTCTAAATTCGAATAAAAAAAGAACCAAATACATTTTTGTCTCCGGAGGAGTCATTTCAGGCATCGGAAAAGGGATAACCTCAGCATCGATTGCGCTTCTATTAAAACTTTCAGGTTACAAAGTAGCTCCGATTAAATTCGAAAATTATCTAAACTTGGACGCTGGAACTATCAACCCAATTGAACACGGCGACCCATTTTTATGTGAGGATGGTACGGAAGCGGACATGGATGTTGGATCATACGAAAAGTTTCTGGGGGAAGACATGGGGCGCGACAATTTTGTAACAATGGGGGGAATTTATCAGGCGGTAATTGAGCGAGAGAGGAGATTCGAATACAACGGTGAAGATGTCGAAGCAATTCCGCATATAACAGATGAAATAATATCAAGAATCGTCCGCTTGGGCGAGAAAAAAGATGCAGATATAGTGCTAGTTGAACTTGGAGGTACTGCCGGTGAATATCAAAACGTCTTCTATTATGAAGCTTCAAGGATTTTAACTCTCAAAAATCCCGGAGACGTAATCCACATTCATGTGTCCTATGTTCCAACACCGCCGCATTTGGGAGAACCAAAAACCAAACCAACTCAGCTTTCTGTTCGAACCCTTAATTCAATGGGAATTCAACCGGACTTTATAATCGCGCGGTCAGAAAAATATCTTGATCAGAGAAGACGGGACAGATTCGCGCTGTTTTGTAACATGAGCGGAGATGCAATTATTTCAAATCCTGATGTCAAGACTGTTTATGAGGTTCCCCTAATTCTTCACCAGCAAACATTAGACAGTAAAATCCAAGAAAGGTTGGGACTCCCTGTTCGAAAACCCGCGCTTTCCGATTGGGAAAACCTTATTAAGGAAATAAAATCGAAAAAGCCCAAAAGCATTGAGATTGCAATTGTCGGAAAATATTTTGGAACAGGTGACTACCAAATTAGAGACTCATATGCGGCGCTCTTTGATGCCCTGGAACACGCTTCATGGTTTAACAATCTCGAGCTTAAAACCCGCTGGATCGATGCAGAAAAGGTTGAGCGCGAGGGAGTAGATAAGTTAATAGGCAAACCTGATGGCATTATAGTACCTATCGGTTGGGGTCCTCGCGGAGCAGAGGGCATGATTCAAGCGGCATCATATGCTCGCGAGCATATGATTCCGTATCTTGGGCTTTGCTATGGTATGCAGCTTGCGGTCGTTGGATTTGCTCGAGATATTTTGGGATGGGAAGGTGCAAGCTCCACAGAAAACGCACCAAAAACACACTATCCCGTGATCCATATAATTCCTGCACAAAAAGAAATGCTTGCAAGGCGCGCATATGGCGGCACAATGAGGCTTGGATCGTGGGACGCGATTGTTAAAAAAGGAACGCGCACATTTGATTTTTATAAAAAGTTTGGCAATATTAACAAAAGTTCAGGTTTGACTTCTGAAAGACATAGACATAGATACGAATTTAATAACAAATTTGCAAAAGACTTTGAATCAAAAGGACTGATTATAAGCGCGCGGTCGGTAAAGGAGAATCTTGTGGAAATTATTGAGCTTCCAAAAGATATCCATCCATTTTATCTTGGAACTCAAGGACATCCGGAATATAAGAGTAAACCACTAAAGCCGCATCCATTTTTCATAGAATTCCTGAAAGCCGCTTCCGATAAATAAGATATTGGTTATGGGAGATTAGAAAATAGTAATGGAAATTAGACATTGGAAATTGGACCAAATTATATTCAACTATTTTCTATCCTCCATTTTCTATTACTAATTTCTATTTTCTAATAACTATTTTCTAACCCTTTGATATCCGTGGTACTTGTGATACCCGTGATATCTTTGCTATAATACTCCTTTATGATCGAATTGCCACAACTGCGGGAAGGACAAAAGATTCGCGTTTTCCAGAGATTAACGGAAGGAAAGCGCGAAAGAAATGTTCCGTTCGCGGGAAAACTTCTTAAGGTTCGAGGAATTGGAACTAACCAGACAATCACGGTTCGCCAAAACCTTGAAGGAGTAGATGTGGACAAAATTTTTCCAACTGCTCTTCCAACAATAACAAAAATTGAGGTAATCGAACAAGTGAGGAGTCTTATCAAGGGTCAATCCGTTGCTCCCAAAAAATCCAAAAGGGCAAGGAAATCCACAAAGCAAGCAAGATCCACAAAACAAGCAAGGAAGTAAGCTCCATTTTTTGATAAAATATATTCATACGGGCCGCTAGCTCAATTGGCAGAGCAAGAGCCTTTTAAGCTCTGGGTTCAGGGTTCGAGTCCCTGGCGGCTCACAAAGAGAGAAATCGTGGATTTTGAGGGCGGATTTTTTGCGGCACCCCCAAATGCCGCGAGGATTTTGAAGCTATTTTTATACTCAACAGACAGGCGGCGGTCAAGTAAAGAATAGTTCGAGCCGACTGTTTTTGAGATGAATTTTAATTCATCATAATTATTTTTCGCGCGCGCGGTTTTAAAGCATGCTATCGAGCTTTGCATGATTTCTCTCATAGGTTCGAGCCAACTCGAACCCATCCGTTTAATTTTTGAAATTTCCTCCTGAATCTTTAACTTTTCTTCGAACAATTCATTCTTCTTCGTCTTGTAAATATCACTATCGATAACCCCCTCCAAATATGCGTCCAGCAGCTTATTCAGTTTCTCATCTGACTGGGCTAACTTTTCCTCTGCAAGATTTAGAATTTCTTCCGAGTTAGTTCTTTCTTTTTCAAGCTCTACCTCTGCCCATTTTTCAAAGATCTCCTCATAATCCTTATGAAGGGCGCAATCCCAAACAATCTTTTTGAGTTGTTCTGCGAAATTTTCCTCCGGAACATACTTTTGAGTGCAAGGATTAGGTTTTTTGGTACAACGGTAATAAATAAAGGTTTGAGACGTGCCATTTTGGTATTTCTTAATGTGTTGCTCGGCAGTTATCGCTGCTTGGCACTCACCACAACGGGCAATTCCAGTTAAAGCAAAGTTATGACCCTTCTGTCTTGGCTTTTCAATTCTTGAAATTTCCCTTGCTACCCGTGCAAACAACTCTTTTGAAATAAAAGTCTTGTGAGTACCTACGTAATATTCACCCGCGTATTTTATGATTCCAACGTAGAACTTATTGGTAAATGTCCTTCTTATCTGATTAAGGTGCAAAGGGCGTCCATTTGCGCGTGTCAGGGCAAATTTTGCCATAAATAGTGAGACCTCTGTAAAAGAATGGCCTCCTTCTGCAAAAAACTCAAAAGCTCGTCTTATAGTCCTTGAAGTTTCGGGATCTATGTCAATACTTCTTGTCTGTCTGTTGTTAATATACCCGTAAGGCGCTTTACCGGGTAATTCCCCTCGACGAAGTTTCTGGCGATTCCCACGCTTTACATTCTCACTTAAGTTGTCAACGTAGTATTTGGATTGTCCAAAGGCGATTGAAAGCATGAATTTTCCCTGTGGAGTGTTTTCAAACCAGAAAGAGGGGAACTTTAAATCAAGGAGTTTTCCCGTGTCTAGTAAATAGATGATTTTGCCACCGTCAATTGAATTACGGGCCAAGCGGTCGGGGTGCCATGAAACTATACCTTGAGCCTCACCTTTTTCAATTCTTTCCAATATAAGTTTAAATTGTTCACGTCCTGGGGACTTTGCAGTTTTAGCTTCTGTTATGAAGTCAACAAGTTCTAAATTCTCACGCCTTGCAAATTCTTTTAATTCGGCAATCTGAGCTTCAATTGACAAGACTTGTTTGTCTTTTTCATCCGTTGATTTTCTACAATATGCTATATATTTCATTGGCAGTTTGACTTTACAAAATTTTTGCGTTTTTCTCTATTCTTTTCCGCCGCCTGTCTGTTGAGTATAAAAATAGCTTCAAAATCCTCGCGGCATTTGGGGGTGCCGCG
>MFOC01000001.1 GCA_001782235.1 Candidatus Levybacteria bacterium RIFCSPHIGHO2_02_FULL_40_18 | reverse complement strand
TTGGTTTGAACTACTGTATTGGCTACCTGTACAGTCAGCATCCCTTGTGCAGGTAACCCCGCAGGCGTTCGGAATCTTTGTAGGTATAGGTGTTGGCGTAGGCTTTTTTGTAGGTGTAGGTGTTGGCGTAGTTGGTTTTGGAGTCGGGATTCGGGTTGCGGTAGGCTTTACGGTAGGCGTAGGTGTTGAGGTTGGATCACTACGATCAGTACAAAGATTACCGGTATTTCCACAATTACCGGCTACATCACAACACCAAATATATCCGTCTCCTGCACAGTCGCAAGCATATCCTGCGCTGTTATCTCCTGGCGACGACCCCGGCGGATAAATTGTTGAAGTTCCATTCGTACACTCAATGTTGGGATTATCAAGAACCACAGACCCGTCGGGATTGGTTCCTACTACCGTCCACCCTTCCGCCAATAATTGATCATAATATTCCTGGCTAATTTGAGCAAATGAGCCTTTCGGAAACAACAAAAACAGCACGCTAAAAAAGACCAGTATTAGTGACGTTTTAATAATGTTTTTGAATAATCTCATTGAATTAAAGCCGTAAACCTGCTGTCGTTTTCGTAGTTGTTATAAATCTCCAGCCTATTGTTATCTAATATAAGAAAATCTTTCGCTTTAGGGCTCAGTGAAACAGCATCCGCAAGGAGGGGAACAATGTCAACGCTCAGACCGGACATCGCGTACGTTTTAGCAAGATTATAAGTGTAAAAACCTTTTGCCTCAAGCCTGTCTTTCATGTCAAGAATCGTATTGTCATTTTCTGCTTTTGAAATTGCTCCTTTCTGAAACTGTATGGCCTCGCTATACTGCTTGTTGGCTCTGTAAATTTCTCCGATCACGTCATAATTCCATGAAATTCTCGGGTTTAGCTCAATTGCTTTTTTGAGGTGCTCTATACCTTCGCTGCGCTGGCCGCTTATAGCAAGGTTGTACCCGTGAATTCCGACAGTTCTTGAATCGTTCGGACTAAGTTCAATAGCCTGTTTTGAAAGCTCCAAAGCGCCGGGAATGTCAAGTTGGCTTTTTTTAATACTTGAAAGAGATGCCAAAGCCTTTGCCTTTATCTCATTGGTCGCGTTTGTCTGAAGGAGTCGTTCAAATTCGGCAATTGCGGCTTCAAAATTGCCGCTTGCCATAAATATACTTCCCCTTCTGAGTAGAAGTAATGGATACATCGGGTTGATTTCGTATGCTTTGTCGTATGCAGATTGTGCTTCTTCCGCTCTCCCTAGAAATTCAAGCGCATGCCCCTTGTGAAACCATATTTCAGCGAATTTAGGATTTATTTCCGTTGCTCTTGTATAGTACTCGAGTGCCTTCTCATATTCTCCGGCTGTTTCATATGCATATCCTACGGAACTCAAAATATTTGGATTTTCATTCCCGCCGTTTGCCAGAGCCTTCTCAATGTACGGCATGGATTTTTGAAATGATTCTTGCTCCGTACCTGTAGAATTTCCTTCAATCGAAATTAAATTCACTTTCGCAATGTTAAGGGAGGGATCATCTTCACTGTTTTTGAGCACGTCCTCGATAATTTTTTTCGCAGTGTCTAAGTCACCTGACTCGTAAGCTATTTGTGCTTCGCTAGCCGCGTATAAGGATCTGCTTTGTGAGTACTTGTTTTGACCTTTGAAGAAATAAAATGCGAGCGCCGATAGTACAAATAGAACTAAGACAGCCAGGATAATTAGTCTTTTTTTCCCGTGAATTAGCGATCCAAAACCGCCACTACTTGCTTGTGGCAAATTGCCGGCATCTATTTCGGTCTGTTTTGCGATTTGTTGTGTTGTATTATTGTCCATCTATTTTATAAGTTATAGAATAAATAATGCTGCTCCAAAAAGCAATAACAACAACGCTCCGGCTCCAACAGTAGCCGCGCTCCCTATATCCCCGGTCGGTGGAATCGTGGGTACCGGAGTACCGGACGCTTGAGCGGGGGCTGTTGGCGCTGTGCAGCAGGATGAGATTGATGGATTTGCTTCACACGTGCTTTCATATGCAGGTATCGCACAGTACCCCTGTCCACTTGTGCCTTGCGCGCAGATTAGCCCTGATTTACAATCTGCGGTACTTGTGCATGAAAATCCGCAATCAGCTTTTGCAATAGTTGGAGTTGGGGTTAGCGGTTGAGGGGTAGGGGTCTCAACAAGTGCATCAACTGCGCAAAGAAGGGAATGGGATCCTGCGGCCCCTGATACACCACAAGAATTGATTGCAGAAATGTCGCATTTATAAGTTTTATTTTGTACAATTGAGAACTCTATCCTTGTTGTTGCCGCCTCTACCTTATCATCCCTTACCACCTCTCCCGATTCGACCTGCGAAATTTTTACTTGGTACTGCGTTGCTCCGGCAACGCTGCCCCATGAACAGCTTGCTTGCGTGAAGTTACACGCATCTCCTACGCAGTTGGGAAATTCAACAAGGACATTTTGAACTTGAGACGGGGTTGGGCAGGTAGTTTCTTGGACAGTAACAGGCGTTTGTTCCTCGCTTGCTCGCGATCTGACATCTTGTTGGCTCTGAATTAAATATAGAGTTAGTGCTATAACGCCAATTAATGCGGCAACTACCGCTCCCAAAACCAATGCGGTTTTTTTATTCATTTACATTGATAAAGCTTCCTTCTTCCATGATAGAACAATATAAATAAAAAGGTCAAGTAGCGAAAAATAGTTAAATAGTTGAATGGCTGTATAGCTTAAAACTATTCTAACTATTCAGCTATTTTAGTCATTTTAACTATTTGACGCTTTTTGATGTTGTATGTTCGGTTTTTATTCTCTTTATTTTCGGTTATTTTTCGACTAAACTAGTTCAAGTTCTGGAAATTGGTTATTAGAAATTGGAAAATAGTTCGGAAATTAGAGATTTGGAAATTAGTATTTTAAAAACTATTTTCTATTTTCCATTATCCATTACTATTCTCTATTATCTACTAACTATTTTCTAATTATGCGTAGTATATTACACGTTGATTTCGATTCTTTCTTTGCTTCCTGCGAGCAACATTTTAATCCTAATCTTCGGGGGAAGCCAATCGGAATAACGGCTGAGAACGGTAGAAATTGTGTTATTGCGGCTTCACGCGAAGCAAAAGCCGCAGGCATTAAAAGTCCCAATACTACTTGGGAGGCAAAAAGGATTTGTCCTGAGATAGAGTTTGTAAAAGCAGATTTTGAAAGGTATATTGAAATAACAAAAAAGTTATTGCAGATCGCAAATCGCTATTCACCAATCGTCGAGCTATTTTCGCTGGATGAGGTGTTTATTGATTTGACGCCGGTTTTGCATCTCTATCACGCTACCCACCCCCGAGGGGCGGACCGAGCGAAGCGAGGGAGCCCGCCTGCAAGCGACAGCGCAGACAGGGGTGGAGAGAGGAGGCGTATCGAAGCCATTCAGAATATTGTTCAGGATTTTAAAAGACAGTTACAAAATGAAATCGGGTCAACTATTACTGTTTCCATGGGACTTTCTTACAATAAACTTTTGGCAAAGCTCGCAACAAACCTTAATAAACCTGATGGATTCGCAATAATTGATAATTCGAATAAGAATAAAATCTTATCTCAGGTTAGGTTGACAGATATCATGGGAATTGGCGAAAGATACAAAAGAAGACTGAATCTGCTTGGAATATTTAATTTTCGCGACCTGCAAGAATATCCCATGCATCTCTTGAAAAAAGAATTCGGTAACGTTGCCTCGCAGCATCTTAAGGCAATATCTATGGGCATAGATGATTCGCCGGTGGTTTTCTACACAGAAGAAATCGAGACAAAATCAGTGGGAAGAAACTACTGTCTACCCCATAATGAATATGATAAAGACAAAATCCTCAAGACTATTTACGAACTTTGTGAAGAAATCGCAATTAAGCTTCGCCGTCTCAAAATGAAAGGAAGAACGATCGGGTTATTTTTACATGGAAATCGATCAGAAGGCGAAAGAAAAACAATTCCGCGATATACAAGTTCGGGCAAAGAAATATTTGAGATATGTTTGCGATTTTATAAAAAATGGAACCTTGAATATGTTCGGCAAGTTAGTGTTTGGGTGGGAAATTTAATAGACGAACAATACTCTACCCCATCAATGTTCGAAAGTCCCAAAAAAGAAATAATTACCAAGCTCGTAGACCAAATTAATGATCGCTTTGGTCATCACACCATCCGAAACGGCTATTTAGTGGACGGGCCAAAACTCCTAACTCGCCCCAACGGCTACCTCGCCGACCGCTGGCAAAGAAGAGAAATACAAGATTTGTGAGCGACCAGGGGATCGAACCCTGAACCTGAGGCTTAAGAGGCCTCTGCTCTACCAATTGAGCTAGTCGCCCGTGGCGCCTTCGGAGAGAATCGAACTCTCATCACTGGTTCCGAAGACCAGCACTCTATCCGTTGAGCTACGAAGGCATACACAATCTATCACAATATTTTATCAAAGCTAAAAGGGTATAACAAGGCAGCCCTATAATATTGATTTAGGTTATTATGTTTATTATAATCATGGTTTATGGAAGAAAAAGAAACAAGACTCCCGCCAGAGATGCCGTTTTCTATACCATTCATTTTGTATAGAAAACAAAACGCAGTCGTAATTGGTGAAGAAATTGTGCTTTTTACAAGAGGCACCTATCATAGAGGGAAAAGAATAGTCAGACTGGTGTTTCAAAGTGAATCCAATAGAACTTTATTAATAAGGAACAAAAGAGGAGAACTGCGTGATCTAAATCCAAATTTCTCTTCAGGAAATTGGTTTCTGCATCAGGTACTTTTGAGAGACGGCGAATCACTGTTAATCGATTCCGAATATGAAATTTTTTATTCACGGAGGCATGATGTTCGAGACGGGGCGAGAAGGCTTATGGCACATTCTACGCATTCCGTTACCGTTCGGTCGGTTAAATTAGACCCTTTAGTAAGAGAAAATATGATTGGAGAACTTGAGCGTTCCTTTATTAAGGGAGCTTAGATTGCTATAATAGTGCTTATCCCGGTATGCAATTGGATTTTTCTATTGTAGTTCCTGTGTTTAATGAAGAGGAAAGCCTTCGCGAACTTGTGCGGAATATTGAGAAGGCTTTTTCGAGCATTAAAAAAACTTACGAGGTCATTTTTGTTGATGATGGGTCAACGGACAAAACCCTTGATGTTTTAAAAAGAATGGTCTCGGAAAGCAAAAAAATCAGGTTTTTATCTTTCAGAAAGAACCTTGGGAAGTCTGCCGCGTTGACTCTTGGCTTTCGTGAGGCAAATGGCAAATACATTGTTACGTTAGATGCGGATCTTCAGGACGACCCGTCAAACATTAAGAACCTCTATCGAACGCTTGAGCATGGGAAATTTGATCTGGTGACCGGTTGGAGAAAAAATCGACAGGACGGATTTTTAAAAATCTTGTCGTCAAAGATTTTTAATAAGGTTGTAGTACCAACTTTGTTTGGGATAAGACTTAATGATTTGAATAGCGGTTTGAAAATTTACAGATCGGAAGCCGCGAAGGATCTAAAAATATATGGAGGCATGCATAGATTCATTCCTGTGATTGCCGCGGAGCTCGGCTTTTCCGTATCCGAAAAAGAGGTTCTGCACCATCCCCGTAAGTATGGGGAGTCAAAATATAAGTTTTCAAAGATTTTTACAGACATTCCGGATCTTCTTACAATTTACTTTATAATGAAATATAACCGCCGGCCTCTACATTTCTTCGGGAAAATCGGAGGAGCGATTTTTGGTGCTGGATTTGCGATTCTCTTATACCTTTCATATCTAAGGATATTTTTGGATCAAAAAATTGGCGATAGACCACTTTTGCTTTTTGGAGTACTATTGGTTATAGCGGGAATTCAAACATTATTTACCGGTTTGTTAGCCGATTTAATAGTAAACGCTAACTCTAAAAAGGGCGATGAATTTTCAATCAAATATGATTCAAGAGAAGGAATTTCCTCAAAGACTTAAGGGATTTTTAAAATTTTTTCTCGGAGCTCCGCTTACAATTATCTCATTGCTTTTTATAACAAGATTTATTTACTCAGGCAAAAGTGAGATATTTTCGCAAGTTTCAAGTTTCAGCATCTTGCCCTTCCTGCTTGGGTTTTTTTTCCTTATATTGTTTTTCTTTTTTAGATCTTTAGCCTGGAGGGAACTTCTTGCGAATGACGGTTATATTGTGGGAACAGCTGAATCAACGTTTCTTCTTGCAAATGCCGAGATAAAAAGGTATATACCCGGAAGTATTTTGTCATTTTTAACACGAATCCATAATTTTAATTTATTAAAAGTTCCGGCAAGGTCAACTGTAAAACTGATTCTGTATGAAAGCATTCTTTTTGTTGCAACAAGCGCTCTGATTTCCACCCCTGCCGTTTTTTACTTTTTCCCAGAATTTCCGATTATAATATTTATAATTCTTATAACAATTATAATTGTTATATCCGGCGTTACCCTACGCAAAAGGGTCCATCCTCTTAGATTTTTTGAAACTCCATTTATTCTTATGCTTTTAGCGTGGGTATTCTATGGTCTTGGGAACTACTTGGTTGCAACAGCAATTATTTATATTGACCCTTCAAAAATTCTAGAGGTTTCCTCTTTTTTTGTACTCTCGTGGCTTGCAGGATACTTAGTGCTGGTCGTGCCAATGGGGATTGGAGTGCGTGAAGGCGTAACTACTTTTGGGCTTTCTATGTTAATGCCAATTTCAATTGCGGCATCTATTGCGCTATTTACTCGAGTAATTCTTGTTGTTTCCGAAGTATTATTCTTGGCCTTGTCATATTTTGTTCGCCGATTTATAAGAATAAAACGCAAGATAGAAAATCATGTTTTAATTTTGTGGGCGTCTATTATTTCCTATGTAGTCTACTTCACTTATTACTCATTTGAGAGACACGCCAATTTTTTTACGGGCCGTTTTGACCTCGGTAATATGGATCAGACAGTCTGGAACACTCTCAACGGGAGAATTTTTCAGCTTACAAATCCAGATGGCATAAACACTATTTCTCGCCTTGCAATTCACTCCGATTTTATACTTATTTTACTTGCGCCCTTCTATCTTATTTGGGAAGATCCCAGAACATTATTATTCATTCAAACCGTCGTTTTAGGCTTGGGGGCCTATTTTGTGTATCTAATAGCGAGTCATATTTTAAGAAATAATACCATTTCGACTGTCCTGGGTATTTCTTTTTTACTTAACCCTTTCGTTCAAAAGCAAAATCTTTTCGACTTCCATGCGGTAGTGCTCTCGACAACATTTTTGTTGGCTGCATTTTACTTCACACTTATTAAAAATTATAGGTACTTTTTTCTATTTTTATTTCTTTCAGTATTAACTAAGGAAAATCTATACCTGATCGCATCGATATTTGGGATCTACTTGTTCCTTAAAACTTCCCGCGAAGCGGGAAAAAATAAGAAATGGCTATTTTTGACATTTGGAGGACTTTCTGCTTTTTACATCCTGGTTGCAAAATTGATTCCTTGGGCTCGGGGAGGACAGCATTTTGCAGCAGAATATTTTGCAGAATTTGGAGACTCGCCATTCGAAATTCTTATTAACCTTGTAGTTAACCCACTAAAGACCGCAGCAAATTTAATAACGCAATCAAATTTTCTATATCTTTATAAACTGTTTTTACCTGTAGGATTCTTATCAATTCTGTCACCTCTTATTTTGTTTTTTGCAGCTCCTGACCTTGCAATAAACTTGCTATCCAAAAATGAGAATTTTAGAACATTAACATTTCATTATTCGGCTACGATAATTCCATTTATGTATATTGCTGCGATATTCGGCTTGAAACAAATTTTAAACCTCAAATTCAAGTTTCTTACTCCAAAAATTGTCTTATATTTTCTTATCGTATTTTCCATCGCGAGTACTTACCGGTATGGAGTGCTGCCGGGATCAAAAAATCCTTCTTTGGAAATATACGATAGATACCTTCAGGAAAGAGACCAGATAAAAAGATTCTTGGAAAATATTCCACAAGATCTGTCCGTTGCATCAACAAACAATCTGGGTGCGCATTTATCTCACAGAGAAAAAATATATACGGTCCCTTATGGAGTAAATGAAGCGGATGTTGTAGTTTTTCTTTTAAACGATCCCTATGCGCAGCCGTCGCTATCAGAGCAACGTGAGTTGGCAAACAATATACAAAATAACTCTTTCTATATAGAACTTTATAGAACCGGTGACTTTATTGCGTTTGCCAAAAGAAGCGTTGCGGGAAGAATTCAGTCAGCGTACTGACCCTCATTTTCGTGAAAGCTTATATTCGTAGGGAAAGTAAAGGAAGGAAGCCGGGACATCATCAATGAGATATTTTTGAAAATCTTGATATATTTCAGCTCTCCTTGCGCTATCGTGATTAAGCCTGCCATCTTCAAGGATCTTGTCTATGCGTAAATTTCTATACTTAGTGATGTTATTAACTTCGCCCGAATGCCAAAGCGTATATTGATCAGGGTCTTGTGGAAGATTCATCGGATATACTAAAATTTGAAATACTTGAGGCAGGCTATTAACAACCTTGATTTTTGATTTTATTCCAATTTTTTCCCAAGAACGTTTGATGGAATTTGCAACACCTTCATAGCCTTCAAGCACAGATATTTCGAAAACGGCATCTACTACATCCTTTTCTTGCGAAAGTAATTCTTTTGCAATGGCAGCATCTACTATTCCGTAATTTGGAGTTTTGGAGAAGTATAAAGATATAGGAGGAATAGGGGAGAATGCACGTTCCCCTTCTGTAAATTCGGGAGGTATTGCATAGTTTAATGCCTGACGAACTTTTTTGTTGGACAATATCTTATCGGAATTATTGTAAAATGCAGTGACTAGCTTGTTATAATTAGTGCTCTTTTTAATTTGCGTATTAGCAAATGTGTTAAAGTCTCTGCCTTTTATTGTGGTTGTTTTAAGTCCGTAAGCAACGTCGATTTCCCCAAGAGCGTACGCGGTTCTTAATGCTTGTTCATTTGGATAGAAATGGATTATCTTTTTTGCGCTCCCATCTTTTCTTTTAATCAAAGTTAATGATCGTATAAAATCGGCATTTAAATCCGCATTTGCTATTTTGTATTCGCCCAATCCGGCGAGTGTACTTGTTATTATTGGGACTGATAGGGAAGAAAAGAATGGCGCATAAGCTTTCTTAAGCTTAAACGAAACAGTATAATCATCAATAATTTTTTTTTCTACGTCTTTAAACGCAACGGACAAGTTTTTGGCGTTTAATTCCTTGTTATCGTGAAAATATTGTCCTTTTTTGATGTAGAGCAAATATTCCTTCCCATCATCTTTCACCTGCCATTTGTACGCCGCGCCCGGTTTTATAGCATGGTCGGAGGCAATTTCTGTTAGTCCATAAGATACGTCTCCGAGAATTTCTCTTGGAACGGCTTGAAGCGTATATGCCCCAGCGTATCCTATCTTCTGAACTTTTTTTTGAAGTCGTGGGAATAGATAAAAATTAAAGGTAAAAACTATAACGAAAAAAAATATAGCTCCGAGTATTATCGACGATATGATCGTCTTGCTCCATTTTTTAAAGTACGCTTTTATTAGCCAGAAGTAGTATCTTCTCCTGATAAACTGCATAACAATATGGCTAAATGAGTGCTCCCAGAATAGAAAAGCCGGCAAACAAACCTGCGAGGGTTATAGTTGAATAAAAGAGAACCTTCTCGATTCCCTTTTTGCTTCTATAAGTTTGACTACTCCCGCCAAAGACAACGCCTGCCTGCGTTCCTCTTTGTTGCAGAATAATGGATACTATCAATAAGATTCCAATTAACATTTCGACAACCGTAATTATCATAGTCCTTAATTATTTGGCGAAGAGAGAGTCAAGAATTCTTCCAAGAATGTATATTGTAGCAGAAATAACGATGAAAGACAAAAGGTCTGAAAACTGAATTTCTTGGATTACTATCCCCATGAAATTTAGCCCCTCAAACGTGAACGCAGAGACACTAATGTTTTTATAAAACAAACTCATTAAAAAAAGAGCCGAAAGCGTAGTTAAGAAAGAAAGAAAACCAAGCGTTAGGAGATTAAACGGAAGAGTAAGAATTTTGATAATAGGGTCAAGTATGGTTGAAGCTATTGTCAAGAGTAATCCGCTAATTAAAAATCCTGTAAAACCGCCCGAGACCGTAAGTCCAGGCAAAAACAGGGAAACTAAAAATAGAGAGAGTGCATTTATAACAATAAGCCTTAAAACTGCCTTCATTAACTTATCCTAACAAAAAGATGTCCCAGTTTTCAAATATTGAGGGCTTTTTTGCGAAGTAGTCGATGGTAGGCAATTGCAAATCTGTGGGCTTCGTCACGGATTCGGCGAAGTAAGTTAACACCGGGAGTCGATTTTGGAAGTTTTACCTCAAGAAAGTCAACTCCGTGATTTATCCGAATTGGAATAATTAGTGTTTCCTTCCGCTTTGCAAGTCCGATTACGGGAATATTGATTTTTTCTTCGGTAAACACTTGAAGGACAGCCGAGACTTGTCCGCGACCGCCATCAATTACTATTAGATTAGGTATTTCCCAATCGCTTCGTTTGATCCTGCGTCGAAGCACCTCCCGCATCATTTCAAAATCGTCGGGAGTTTTCTTAAATCTTATTCTAAACTTTCTATATTCATTTTTAATAGAATCCCCGTCTATAAATACCACCATAGATCCGGTCGGATTTTTTCCAGAAATATTTGAGATATCATAACATTCGATTCTATGAAGAGCGTTGACTGCAATTCCATATTTAGTTAAAATCTCTTTGAGAGAATCTATCTCTGCTTTAATTCTTTCGAAATAAAAATCCGGCTTCTCCTCATATTTAAAAGGATTATATGTTTCACTTGTGATATAACCGATCTTCTCGATTTTTCTTTGGATTTCACCGGCTTTTTCAAACTCTTCATGTCTAACGTAATTCTTCTGCTCTCTTTCAAGATCATGAATAACTTTATCTTTGTCCCCTTTTAAAAAGGAAACTAAATTTCTTATATTCTTTCTATACTCCGGCAGTTTTTCAGGGAATATGGGTATGCACGGACAAAGACCTATGTGGCTATAAAGGCACCTCCTGTTTGGGTGCTTTTTGACAGATTGGTATGGGAAAATTCGGCGTAACAAGCGCAAAACTATCTTTAGATCAGTAGCGCTTGTATATGGGCCCAGATAGATAGCATTTTTGTTTTCTAGTTTTCGCGTTAAAACAACATATGGTACAGGCTTCTTACCCGTCCCGCTTCGCTTGGCGAGGCCGGGGTTTATTTCAAGGTGTGGAAATGTTTTGTCATCAATCAACCGAACATTGTAGATAGGTTTGTATTTCTTAATTAGGCTTGATTCAAGCAAAAAAGCTTCAATCTCGGAAGCTACAATTATATGTTCAATAAATTTTGCCTCTGATGTAAGCTTCAGAGTTTTAGAGTCAAGCGCTTTGTTTGAGAAATAAGAAGAGATTCTTTTTTTAAGATCGCGGGCCTTTCCCACGTAAATTGGCCTGTTTTTTTCGTTTTTGAAAATATAAACTCCAGGTTTTGTAGGCAATGACGCTAACTGCTCCTGATCCAAGAATTATTACACCTCCGATTAGAATTAAATAGTAATCCGGAATGAATCCAACGAGAACTTTTTCAGTAGTCGAATTTCCCTCAAAGAGTATTGTAATATTATGGGATTTATTTGTCAAAAACGGTGATTTGTTAAACGTGATATATAAAGCCTTTTTTCCATATGGTGGGATAGAATCAATATAAAATTCCTGATAGGAAGGCGTAAGGTCGCTTTTAACATAAAGTTTCCTATTCTTTACTGCCATATTCCCCTGATTTTCAACGATAATTTGGCCGGAAACAGAAACTAGTGGAAATACGTAGTCCGGGAAGTCGCTTAATACTTGAGTTTTCACTATATTGCGAAATGAAGATTCGTCCGAAAACGCCACATTGACATCTTTTGTGTCCTCGCTCAATTTATAACCGCCGGCAGGGACCGGATACATACTATCATTACCTTTTACAACAAAGGCAATGTGATCTAAGTCAAACGAATTGAAGTAGTCCATGCCACCGGTTGTATCTGTCCACGTGGGATCAACCATAATCCATGCTTTTCTTTCTTGATCGTAGTACTCGGGCCATGAATGGAGAACATCACGAACGAGAGACAAGGGCCTTAGTTTTGAATCCTGCGTATATGCATAGCCTTCAACAGACCTTGCAGGAATACCGGCGGCCCTAGCAAGTGCCACAAATAAATCCGTGAATTCAAGACATACGGCAAAATCCGGATTCTTAAGAGCGCCCGATGCACCCAATCTTACATTTTTTGACTCGACCTTGTCATAGTTATAAGAGAGTGTAGATACGACATAATCGTAGATTTTACCTGGCGTTTCTAATTTTTGTGCGATTTTTTTAATTTCAGGATCGTTAACCTCCCAATACTTTGCAGAAGAAATGCTACCGCGAGGCTCTGCAAGGTCAAAAATAGGCATTGCAAAAACGTGAGCAAAGACCTGCGCATTAATTGTTTTCTTTTCTCGCGGAGCAAGAGAGTAAACTGCTAGCCAGTTCCCGTCCTCGTCTTGATATGTATCTTCAGGCTCGGGAACTATTTTTTCTATTCGAATGTCTTGATAAGAAGTCTCAGGCGGCAGCGCGATCTCAGTTTTAACTGGAACGACGCTTGAGTTTTGTATATGATAAACAAGCTTTATGAAATAGTACTGAGATTTACCAAATAATATTAAAATCCCCGACTTCCCTATCTCATTCTTCGTGAAGCTGTAAGGACCTTGGTCACTAAGGTATCTATAAGGTTTCGCTATGGTTGGCGGGCCAAAAGAAGCCGGTGTTTCAAGAGTTATATTATATTGCACAAAAGATGAAGGATCAGATAGTCCCGGAACGTTTACTTCCCAAATAGAGCCTTTCCTGCGAGCAATTAAATTAGTGTCAAAACTTATCGTAAATTCGTTTATTCGACCAAGCCCGACAGTCTTATCCGAAAAATTTATTTCAATATTTTTGCCTCCGTCTTTTGTCTCTGTTACTTTATTTGGTAATTCTCCCAAATTATTATACGTTCTAAGGTTTATGAGGTCTCCCATGCCAGTTGTAATTGCGTAGGATGGCGTATATATGAATTCTGTTTTGTTTCGAATTTGAACTCTTTGTGTAACATGAGCCAAACCATTTTCTGAAACCTTGTATGTCGCGTTCGTAGAAATATCAAAATTTTCATCCGCGTGTGCCTTCGGCACGACTAAAAACATAAAACTTAAAACTAAAAACAGAAAGATTTTTCGCAGCATGTTTTAATATTAACAAATAATTGGAAATTGGTAATTTGTCCCGACGAATTCCATTCGTGCGGGATCCCGACCGAAAACTATCGGCGGGAAAATTGGAAATTCCAATGAACTAAAGTTCTTTGGCCAGGTATTGCCCAGTGTAGGATTTGGGATTTTTTGTGATTTCTTCAGGAGTACCTTCGGCGACAATTTCTCCGCCGGCGTCGCCGCCTTCAGGACCAAGATCTATAATCCAATCGGCATTCTTAATTACATCAAGATTGTGTTCGATTACGATAACAGTATTGCCTTTCTCAACCAATTTTCGAAGTACTGATATGAGTTTTTCAAGATCAGCGAAGTGTAATCCGGTTGTCGGTTCGTCTAACAAATACAAACTACCGCCGCCGCCTTTTTTTGAGAGCTCCGTTGCTAATTTTATTCTTTGTGCTTCTCCTCCCGATAATGTTGTTGCCGACTGTCCAAGCTTTATATAAGAGAGGCCAACCTCTTTTAGCGTCACAAGTTTTCCGAACAATCCCTCATGAAAAGAAAAGAAATCCAAAGCTTCATCGACGCTCATGCTTAAGACTTCCGAAATATTTTTTCCTTCGAAACCGATTTCAAGCGTTGATTCCGTATATCTTGACCCGTTGCAAGTCTCGCAGGTGACATAAACATCAGGCAAAAACTGCATTTCAATTTTTATTTGACCCTCTCCTTCGCACGTCTCACACCGGCCCCCTCTTACATTGAATGAAAAACGTCCAGGACCATATCCCCTCATTCGCGCTTCCCGAGTATTTGAAAAGATTTCCCGAATATAGGTAAATGCTCCTGTGTATGTTGCGGGGTTTGATCGAGGGGTTCTGCCAATCGGTGATTGATCTATTAAGAATACACGTTTCAAGTTTTCATCCCCTAAGACTTCGCGAAACTCACCGGGCTTTTCTTTATGGAATGGGTTTTTCCGAAGCGCTATTACATGATACAAAACGTCATTAATTAAGGTAGATTTTCCGCTTCCCGAGACGCCGGTAACACATATAAATGCACCTTGCGGAAGTTTGACGTTTATGTTTTTCAAATTATGGGCGGAAATTCCATTAAGCTCAAGAAAATTTTCGATTTTTTTGACATCAAAACCGCGTCTTCTATTTATTATCTCTTTCTTTTTTGAAAGATACTCGCCGGTTAAAGAAGCTTTGTTTTTCATAATTTCTCTCGGTGTGCCCTCTGCCACTATTTTCCCTCCCGATTCTCCTGCGCCTGGTCCAATGTCAAAAATATAATCGCATGAATTCATCATTTCTCGATCATGCTCAACAACGATGACAGAATTTCCAAGGTCTCGAAGTTTTTTAAGTGTATTAATAAGTTTCGAATTGTCACGTGGGTGGAGGCCGATTGAGGGTTCGTCAAGGACGTAAAGTACTCCCGAGAGACCGCTGCCGATTTGCGATGCTAATCGAATTCTTTGTGCTTCTCCCCCGGCAAGTGTTTGGGCATTTCTTGATAATGTAAGGTAAGAAAGTCCAACATCGATTAAGAATTTCATTCTGGTTTGTATCTCACGCAAGATTATTCTTGCTATCTGTTTTTCTCGTTCGTTCAATGAATCAAAAAGTTTCGCAATAAAATCATACGACTTTTCAATTGACAAATCTGAAAGTTCAACAATCGAGATCCCACTTATAGTAACAGAAAGTGCTTCTTTTTTAAGCCTCGCTCCATGGCAAGAATCGCAATCTAAAGTTGTCATAAATTTTTCAATCTCTCGCTTGACAAGTTCCGACCCAGACTCATTGTATTTTTGAAGAAGGTAGGCAGTTACGCCCGGATATGTTTCGTAAATTTTTGTCCGCTCGCCAAATCTATTTGTTCCTTTTACTTCGTAAATTTGGTCACTTGTTCCGTTAAGAATTAGTCTTTTTTGTTCCGGCATGAGCCTTCGTACTTCTACGTTTAAAGGGATGTTATTGTTTTCAAAAGCCTTTTGAACGGTTCTTCCAAACCAAGTGTCCGAATCGATATCCGGGAAAGCTAGGATTCCCCCCTCAAGAATTGAGAGATAAGGATTCAAAACGCGATCTTCGTCTATTGACTGAATAACGCCTAAACCATTACAGTCAGGACATGCACCATAAGGGGAATTGAATGAAAATAATCTTGGTTCGATCTCAAGCATTGAAGTTCCGCAGAGAGGACATGCAAATTTCTCAGAATAGAATGTGTCTTCCATATTTTTTGGCTTGTCAGGAATTGAGAAACCTTTATCTTTAATTTCCGCAATTGTTAGTTCTCGATTCGCAAGATTTAACGCCTGCTCAACAGAATCTATTAGTCTTTGCTTGGTGAGGCCGGGGTCGAGGGTCAAACGATCCACAACTGCTTCAATTGTGTGTTTATTTGTCTTTATTAAAACAAGGTCTTCATCTAATCCAAAAATTTGTCCGTCAATTCTAACGCGCTGATATCCTCTTTTTTTAAGATCGCGGAATAAATCTACGTATTCACCTTTCCTTCCTTTTACAATTGGCGCAAGAATCATGATTCGAGTTGGTGCAGCCGATGCAAACTTTTGGATGATATCTTCAACTATTTTTTCTTTGGTAGTTCGAGATATTTCTGTTCCGTCATTTGGACAATGTGGATGTCCAATTCGAGCAAATAACAATCGAAGATAGTCGTAAACTTCTGTTACTGTTCCAACAGTTGATCGGGGATTATGGGAAGTGCTTTTTTGATCAATCGAGATGCTTGGCGAAAGACCTTCGATAAAATCTACGTCGGGCTTTTTCATTATCCCCAAAAACTGCCGAGCATATGACGAAAGAGACTCAACGTATCGCCTTTGCCCTTCGGCGTAAATAGTATCAAAGGCTAAAGAAGATTTCCCTGACCCAGACAACCCGGTAAACACTACCAATTTATACTTAGGTATTTCAAGATCAATATCTTTTAAATTATGCTCGCGAGCGCCATTAATTATAATTTTATCTAACATATTCGAAACCAAACATTATAACCCAAACTGCGACAAATGTTCAACATTGGGAGTATTTATGCCCTACGATACCTAGATTAAACGGATTTGCGCTGGGGAGAATTTATAATCATGACTACCTCATCGTGGCGGGCTAAATCACGAAGTTCGGAAACTCTAGTCATAATTGCCCTGTTCAGTAACTGCACTCCAAGTGGATTGAGGCCTTCTCGATACTCATGCCTAAGGCTAACTAGACGAGCTAGCTGTTTCAAATATGTGTCGCCTATCTGTCGGACATCTCCTACATATCCCTCTGGTCCCCTCATCATATAGAATAATTATATCATAAGCCCGATTTAAGATAGCGGATTTTGTCTCTCAATAGGGCTGCGGTTTCAAAATCTAAAAGCTTTGCTGCTTCTATCATTTCTTTTCTAAGCCTCTTAATTACCTTATCTCTTTCGTCGGGCAATAAAACCTCTTTTTCAAGAAGTGGTTTTATATCTTCTATTGTTTCTTCTTTTCGAATCAGTTTTGCACGAATTTCTTTTTCGATAGACCGAGGGGTTATTCCATGCTTTTTGTTGTATGCAAGTTGTCTTTTTCGACGCCTCTCAACTTCATGAATCGCAGATTTCATTGAGCCAGTCTCGTCGTCCGCATATAAAATGACTTTTGAATCTACTCGACGGGCAGCTCTCCCCATAATTTGAATCAGGGAAGTTTTTGAGCGCAAGAATCCTTCTTTGTCAGCATCCATGATTACAACAAGTGAAACCTCAGGCAAATCAAGTCCTTCTCGAAGCAGGTTAATACCGACTATCACATCATACTTCCCTTCCCGAAGCTCATCCAGGATATCTTGTCTTGCCAGAGTATCAATCTCCGAATGTAAATAATTGACCTTAATTCCTTTCTCCTGAAGATAGAACGACAAATCCTCCGCCATTCTTTTTGTCAAGGTTGTTACAAGCACTCTTTCTTTTTTTGCAACCACAGTTCTAATCTCTGAGATTAGGCTATCTATCTGCCCTTCTGTTTGGCGAATCTGTACCTGCGGATCAGGTATTCCTGTTGGACGAACAAGTTGTTCGGCAACATTATTTTTCCCTGAATTCTCAAGTTCCCATTCGCTGGGAGTTGCAGACATAAAGACTGTTTGATGGACACGGGCACGGAATTCGTCAAAAGTCAGAGGACGGTTGTCGAATGCTGAGGGGAGACGAAATCCATATTCAACAAGAAGTTCTTTTCGGGATCGGTCCCCATGGAACATTCCACGAATCTGAGGATTCGTCATATGGGATTCATCAATTAACAATAGCCATGGCTTTCCTGATTCTTCAAAATAATCTAAAAGCGTGAAAGGTGGCTCCCCCGGTTTTCTGCCGTCAAAATAACGGGAATAATTCTCGATCCCATTAACATATCCAATCTCCCTTATCATTTTAATGTCGTATTCTGTTCTTTTAGTAAGTCTTTCTGCCTCAAGAAGCTTGTTCATATCTTTAAGTTCTTTGACGCGAACTTTAAGATCTCGTCGAATTTGTTCGAATACATTCTCGTAAGAAGATCTATCTGTGATGTAGTGTTTAGCAGGATAAATCATGGTCCATTTTTTTTCTTCTATAATATTTCCATTCAGAGGATCAATTAGCTGTATTTTATCGATAGTATCCCCCGTTAACGCAATCCTCACGATTTGCTCTTCATAACTTGGGTAAACCTCGATTGCGTCTCCTCGAACTCTAAAAGTGCTTCTTTTAAATGCATAATCGTTTCTTGCGTACTGAAGATCAAGAAGCCTGTCAAGTAGTGCTCCTCGAGATAATTTAACTCCCTGGGCCAATTCCATGGCAAATTTACCATACTCTTTTGGAGACCCTAGGTTGTAGATTGCCGAAACCGAAGCAACAACTATTGTATCTTGACGAGTTAAAATATTGGTTGTTGCAGCAAGTCTTAATTTATCGATCTCTTCATTTATCTCTGTCTCTTTTGCGATATATGTATCCGTTGTCGGCATATACGCTTCAGGCTGATAATAGTCATAATAGGAAACAAAATATGACACAGCATTCTTGGGAAAAAAATCACGAAATTCTTGATAAAGTTGCGCGGCAAGTGTTTTATTGTGTGTCATCACCAGTGTAGGAATATTAAGGTTTTGAATTACATTTGAAATAGTAAATGTCTTACCACTTCCGGTAACCCCCAAAAGGACGGCATTTTTTTCGCCTTTGCGAAGAAAATCCGTTAATTTTTCAATCGCCTCCGGCTGATCCCCCGTAGGCTTAAATTTTGAAACCAATTCGAATTTCATGGAATCTATAATTGTACCACAGTGCGGTTATCGGTTCTCGGTTTTCTGTTTTCGGATTCCAGTCTTTCAGTCTTCGGTCAATCGGTTTTTTAACAGGCGAACAGACTACTGGTAAACTTGATTCTGACAACCGACAACTGAAAACTGATAACAGATGATAGCGATTGATATCCTTTACGCTAGTTGACATTTCGACTTATTTTCGTGTAAATTAATAATATAGTTCTAGTGTTTTTCATACTTAATACTAACCTATGACTGCTGTACTTTATCGCCGAGAAAGGGAATTACTAAATTACATTGTTCAGTTTCAGGAACAACATGGATATTCACCGACTCTTCGAGAGATGGCTGATGCAATGGGTCGAAACTCCGTTTCAACAATTCACGCATTAATCCGATCAATGGTTGACAAAGGCTACATTCAAAAAGTCGATGGCAACAATAGAACTCTTAAGGTTTTGAAAAGGGACAATATTGGTCTTCTTATGGGCTCGACGCCAAAAGCGATTGGCCCAACCATGATGCTTCCCCTCATGGGTTATATTGCGGCTGGGCAACCCCTTGAACCCCATACGGATCCTGATGCATCGTTCCCTGTTGCCTCAACAATGCTTTCAGGCAAAAAAACATCCTATGTTCTTCAGGTCAAAGGTAATTCTATGATCGATGATGGAATTCTGGACGGAGATTACGTTGTTATTGAAAAAAGCGCAACCGCTAATAACGGAGATATTGTGGTTGCTCTTGTGGATGACAAGCTCGCAACGCTTAAAAGATTTTACAAAGAAGATGATCGTGTAGTTCTTAAACCGGCAAACAGTCAAATGGACCCTATTTACCCTAGCGAACTTCAAATTCAGGGAATTGTTGTCTCTCTTGTCAGAAAATTCGGAAATTCCTCGAGTTAATTTCCTTTGCCTTTTAAAAACTTTCTGCGCAGGTTTAAGTGTTTCTCAATATATAAAAGAATCACTAGAATCACTACTCCCGCAATTAGAAATTCAAATTTTCGGTAAATTGGTTCAAGCGCGTTCCAGTTTTCCCCCATCACAAATCCTACATATGTTAAAAATATTGACCAGATTAAGCAACCGATCGTTGTGTAGATCACGAACTTTTTAATATCCATCTCAAACATGCCGGCGGGAAGCGAAATTACAGTTCTGATTCCAGGTAAAAGGCGTGAAATAAATATTATCTTATCGCCATATTTTCTAAACCACATTTCGGCGCGATGGAATTCATGCTCAGAGAGAAGAATAAACTTCCCATACCTGCGTATTAAATTCAGCAAGACAGTTTCTTCTAATATATACCCAAGATAATAAGCGGCAAGGGACCCCACAAGATTTGCAAATGTACCGGTTAATACGACCAGGACGAATGAAAGTTTTCCTTCCGAAACAAGAAATCCCGAAAATGGCATGGTTATTTCTGAAGGAATCGGAATAAGCGCAGACTCAAGAGCCATTAGGATAAATATCCCAAAGTAGCCTGTTGTCTCGATCAGTTGTATAATATAATGCGCAAGAAATTCGAGCATGAACAATCTTTACATTGTAGCAACGCCGATTGGGAATTTGCAAGATATTACGCTCCGAGCGGCAAATATTTTGCTAGGATCAAATGTAATAATCGCAGAATCAGCCTCGAAAGCAGGAATTCTTCTCGATTTTCTTGAAAAAGAGTTTAAGAGAAAAAGAATTAACGAACAAAAAATTATATCCATGATAGAAGAAGAGGAGGAGAACGAGATTCCTTCGATCCTTAAACTGGTCGAAACAAATGACGTGGCACTAATTTCAGAAGCCGGAACACCATTGATATCGGATCCCGGGTTTAAATTGGTTCGAGAATGTATAAGAAGAGGGGTTCGAATTATCCCTATCCCCGGCGCGTCGGCATTCATTGCCGCATTATCTGTCTCCGGTCTTCCAATAAATAAAGTAACTTTTAATGGGTTTTTGCCAAAGTCTGAAGCAAAAATGAGAGCCAAGCTGGTCAAGTTAAAGAATAGCGATTCGACAATTGTTCTTTTCGAATCTCCACACAGACTGATTAAAACTTTAAAAAACATTCAAGAAGTATTCGGCGACATAGAGATAGTCGTTGCCCGAGAGCTAACAAAAATCCACGAAGAAATCCGGAGGGGAAAAATCTCTGAATCAATCGAGCACTTTGAAAAAGTAAAGCCAAAGGGCGAATTTGTAATTTTATTCTAACTAAGCAATATCAAGGTTGCCACCGTTTGCATTAAATTTGGCCACCGCTCTAAGCCATATTGCATGAACGCGAGGAGAAGGCGCGCCTATGGTAATCCCTACATTGCAGTTTCAACAAAAGTAGTATCAGAACTTCCGCTCATAGAGTCTATTTTTTCTTCAAGGGAGCGCCTAGCTTTATAGAAGGTTTTTCTAATAGAACTATGGCTTTTGGAGGGATATCTCAACTGTATCTCTTCATAGCTCAACCCCGATCTTACAAGAACAATGACCTCTCTTTGCCAACTCGATAACTCATCAATGAATCCTCGAGCTACATCCGGATGTTTATCCATCCAATCAAAAACATCAGCCTCAAAACTACCTGGTATTTGTTCACTGTTGTATAAATCGACAGCAACACCACGCATGGATATTTTTAGCCATCGATTTAATTTTGATAGTCCCTCCCACCTAATCTTTGCCCCACTGTTCTGGACTCTTTCTACAACTTTTAATATAAAATCTTCTTTTTTTCCTTCGTCCATATTCCTTATAAAACTTCCCACTGTTCCAGGCCAAAGTGCAACAAGTCTAATAGCTGCTGATCTATCACCTAGCCGGACTTGTTGAATCAGGTTTTTGGCTTCTTCTACACGCAGGCGCCTTATATTCCCGGGAATGGTCAATCCTAATTGTTCCGTGAATAATTTTCTCGCCCGCAAGCTCTCGTCTCTGACCGTTGCGGGTTTTAGGCCATAAAGAACTGCAATTTCGTCCGCGCTGTGGCCTGCAATTTCCTCCTTGATGTACCTTGCAAACCGAGGGGGTAGCAATTCATCAGCTCTCCTCGTAGCAGTTCCTGAATCTGCTCGAATCCAAGCATCATAATGACTCCTACCTTCTTGTTTTGCCATATAACAGAAGTGATATTAGCATAAATTAACCATTATAGAAAGCTAAATCCTTTTAAGCTCCTCTTCTATCTCGAGAAGCCTGTTGTATTTTACTACTCTTTCCCGGGCCGGGGCGCCAAACTTAACATAGTCAGCACCTATTCCAACAGCAAAATCGGCAATAAAATCATCCATTGTCTCTCCTCCTCTATGAGACACTACTATTTTAAGCCCTTTAAACTTCGCTATTTCTGAGACAGCAATCGCCTCGGTAACTGTACCTATTTGATTCGGCTTGATAATTATTCCGCCCACAACATTATTTTCGAGAGCCTGTTGCAATCTGTAGGGATTGGTTACAGTCAAATCGTCGCCCACAATAAGAACTTTAGAGGAAAGATCAGATGCTATTTTCTTCCATCCTTTCAAGTCATTCTCGGAAAAAGGATCTTCAATATAGATTAATGAATAATCTGTAACAAGCACTTTATAAAACTCCCCAAGATCCTGTGAGTCATAAGCGACCGATCTGTCGCTTATCTTGTAAACATTTCCATCAAGAAAAGAGTTGGCTGCGACATCGAGGCCTATAAACGCGTCGTATGCATATGAAAAACCTGCGTGTTCTATTGCTTCGCGAATGGTCTTTAAGCCCGACTGGTTTGTCGCCAAATTTGGCGAGAAACCGCCCTCATCTGCCAAAAGCGTACTCTCGCTCCGATCAAATAGGATTTGCTTTAGGGACTGATAGGCTTCTGAGCCGATTCTTAAAGATTCGGGGTACGATTTAGACGAAGCAGGAATTAGAAGAAACTCTTGAAAATTAAGACTAGCACCTGCATGTTTCCCACCCTCTAGTAAATTAAACATTGGAATAGGAAGCTTCTTACCGGAGTTTGATTGGACAAACTGCTTGAGATATAAAAATAGGGGAAGGGAGGAAGCTGTTGCTCCAAGTTTTACCGCGGCACATGATACTGATAACATTGAGTTTGCGCCAAGTTTTGCTTTGTTTTGCGTCCCGTCAATTTCCATCATAGAGCTGTCTATTTTTTTTTGGTCTAAAACGTCCATGCCAACAAGTTTTGGGCCTATCAATTCGTTTACATTTTTTACTGCCGAAAGAACTCCCATGCCCTTAAACCTGCCCTGATCTTGATCGCGAAGTTCAACCGCCTCAAAACTCCCCTTTGATACACCGGACGGGACCGATGACACTGCCGACATTTCATTCGAAAGCGTTATCATAGTTTCAATTGTGGGATTACCTCGCGAGTCAAGAATTTCCCGCGCTTTTACGGCTTTAATTTTCGGCATATAATTTATCCTTTTTTGACCTCTGCAAAATGTACGATTCTCCTAGTGTCTTCTACTGCGTCTTGTGATACGGAAATGCTGTTTATACCAAAAGAAACAAGTTCTTCAACAAAACTTGGAAACACGGAAGGAGCCTGCCCGCATATCGATGAGTCTATGCCTGCTCTTCGGCAGGCAGAAATAACTTTTTCGATTGCCCATAAAACAGCCTTGTCTCTTTCATCAAAAACTTTCGCAACCTCCTCGTTATCGCGATCAACTCCTAAGATTAGCATCGTCAAATCATTAGAGCCTATTGACACACCGTCAATTCCAACACCAATAAAATCGTCAATCAATATTACGTTTGAAGGCACCTCACACATCATATAGATCTTGAATGTTGGGCTTCTTTTCAATCCATGTGCATTAATTATTTTTTTAATCCCTAGAAGTTCATTTGTAGTTCTAACAAAAGGAATCATTAAATTCAGGTTGTTAAGCTTAGCCTTTTCCCGAACTTTTTTTATCGCGCGGAGTTCAAGTTCAAAAACACGCGGCTCTCGAGTATATCTAAAAGCTCCTCTGTAGCCTATCATTGGATTTTCTTCATACTCCTCGAACTGTTTTCCTCCAGCAAGATTCCTATATTCATTAGTCTTAAAATCTGTAGTTCTGTAAAATACAGGTCTTGGATAAAAAGCTTCACAAATTTTGCCAACCCCCTCTGATAATTTCTCAACGAATAAACCGCTCTTTCCATCATGAATAAGCTTTTTAGGATGCGTTCCGATTTGAGCAATCATGAATTCCGCTCGCAAAAGTCCCACTCCGTCAATATTTCTTTCTGCCAACTTTGGCGCAAGTTCGGGCTCTGCTAAATTCACGTATATTTTGGTTTTGGTTTTAGCTTCGGAAAACTTGCCTTCCGATGCGTTTGGTGGGAAATAACGTGCACCACTAAAAACTTCTCCGCTCGCGCCGTTTACGGATACTACATTTTGATCGGTAAGTTTTGCAAAGGCCTGCAGTGCGCCAACGATTGCCGGAATTCCAAACTCACGCGCAACAATTGCAGCGTGGGATGTGCGTCCTCCCTTTTCAGTGATAATTGCAGAAGCCCTTTTCATGGCAGGAACATAGTCAGGACTTGTAACGTGCGCCACTAGAACTTCCCCCTTCTCTAATCTATTGGATTCTTTAGCATTTGCAAGTTTTCGAACTTTTCCTGTTCCTATTCCTGGGCTTGCAGGATCACCAATCAGAATAGGATGTAGATTGCCTGATGCAATTCTAGTGGTTTGCTCTGAGCGGGCCCTGCCGAATGGCGGGGCGGGGCGAAGTGTGGTGATTGGGCGGGTTTGCACAATGTATATTCGATCTTTTTCGTTTGCCCACTCAATGTCCTGAGGAAAGTAATAATGTTTCTCTATGGCTATGCCAAGTTTTGTCAGAGTGATGATTTCGTGGTCGCTCAATTTTTGCCGGTTCCGAAAACGGGAAGGAACTTTTATTTCCCGATTATCTTCTTTTACCTTTTTAAGCATTACATCCTGTGGATTTTTAGCCTTTTCGACGGTACTAAGTGACTTTTTATCTATCTCATAATGATCGGGAGTTACTTTTCCCTGAACGATATATTCTCCCAGTCCGAAAATGGCTTCTATTACGACTTTTGATTTGTCACCTGTTACTGGATCTTGGGTGAACATAACACCTGAAACGTCCGATTCGATCATTTTTTGAACGACTAGAGCAATTCCGGTTTTAAGGTGGCTTATTCTTTTCTCATGTCTGTAGAAAATTGAGCGTGGTTCAAAAAGTGAACTCCAAGCCTGCCTTATTTTATCCGCAAGCGAAGCCTCTCCCTTAACATTCAGGAAGGTTTCATTTTGCCCGGCAAAGGATGCAGCTTTTGAGTCTTCGGAGGTCGCAGAGGACCTTATGGCAACATAGGGAGAGCCTATCTTTTTATATGCCTCGAATATCTCACTCATAAGCTTTTCCGATATTTTGCCGTTTTTAATGAGCTTTTGAATATGGGAAGAAATTTGATTCAAAGACTCATCTCTTTCATAATTTACTGTCGAAAGCAAGTGTTTTATTTTTTCGTTTAATTTATTCTCTTTGAGGAATTCAAAATAAGAAGCCGCTGTGATTGCAAAGCCCTCCGGTACTGGAAATTTTTGTTCGAGCATCTCTCCAAGATTGGCAGCCTTCCCTCCGACTAAGAGAGTATCATCTCGATCCACATCAAATAAAGACACGACCAGATCACTCGGCCTTACCATAATTTAATCGTACAGGAAAAATAACGAAGAATGCAAGAATTATGAAGCAAGAATCTTCTTGAGCTTTTCTACCATATCTACAGGGGTGGGGTCTTGACCGTACTCAAGCGCTAAATAGTAGGATGTCCAATCAGCAAGATTAAGAGACGAAAACATTTTGGAAAACACATTATTTCCATGCATTTCAACAATCTCAGACTCAACGCCCTTTTCTCGCAAAAGTTTCGAAGTCGCATCAAATCTTTTAAGATTTCGAGGGTCATCCTCTGAATCTTTAAGCATTATTATAAAGAATTTTCCCTGAGGGTTTGTGAATCCAACCATTTCATTGTGATCAAGTTCAGGAAAAAAATTCCAAAAAGCAGGAGTTTTTGCATTTTCATTTATTTTTATTTTCCAAATCATAGCAACTGGCTTATATTTTGGCGATGAATAAATTACCGGCGTTTTCCCACGGATTTTGCTCGCTAATTCTTTCCCTTGATTTTCGTGATGCTCCATGTGTTCATTAAGCTTTCCAGCAAGAGCCAGTAATTCAGAAGTTGTATCAGGAATCAGTCCTTGATTAATCAATAATTGAAACATGGAGGCAAAAAAATATCCTGTCCCCATTCTCGGCTGAAAATTTGGGTTTGGCATGGGAAGCTTTATGTGAGGCACTCCATATTGCTTGCAAAGCTCTTCAACTCTACCTCCGCTTGAGAAACCGACGAATTTCAATCCTGCCGATTGCGCCTCCTCAAGAGAACTTATTGTTTCCTCCGTGTTCCCCGAATAAGAAGCAATAAAGTTTAATGTGGTTGACCCATGGCTTTCGGGTGGAAGCGAATAATATCGATTAATATAGATTTCGAAAGGTTTATAATTCGGGTGAGTTTTAAAAAGGCTATTGCAATAGGTTCGGAGCAGGTTTGCAGGAAGTGCCGAACCTCCCATTCCGGAAATAGTCACGTTCTCAAATTCCCCTTCGACCTTAACATCTTTGGCAAGAGAGAGACCAACCTCAAACTGCCCTGGCGTCTCAAGTATTACTTGCCTCAAATTCGACTTGTCAACAGAATCAGCCATTTATTAAATATACCACGATTATTTAGCTAATGACTCAATAAGTGCTTTTATTTCGTCTCTTTTTGCTTCCATTACGTTCAATTCATATGCTTCGACATTAAGACGAAGCAGGGGTTCTGTGTTTGAAGTTCTGACTGAAAAACGCCAATCTGGATATGAAATAGCAACGCCATCCATTGTTTTAAGTTCTCCATCTTTATACTTTTGGGAAAGAGCATCAAGAATTTCAGCTGCGTTTGTTATTTTAAAATTAAATTCGCCCGATTCATAACTTTTTCTGTACTGTTCGATGATTTCTGAAAACGGCTTGCCTTCACGTGTTAGGACCTTAAGAATCATAAGAATTACAGGCATTTGCGATTCTGCATTTCCTGTTTCACGGAAGAAGTAGTGGGCAGATGATTCTCCTGCAAAAATACCTCCGGTTTTGTTCATGGCTTCCGTTATGTAAGCATGTCCCACCCGGGTAATCTCTACTTTTCCACCGGCCTCCTCAATTATCTTCTTTGGGGTAAACAAGTATCTAATATCAACATAGATCGTGTCTCTCGGATGATTGGCAAGAAGTTCGCTCGCAACAATTGATGTAATAATAGCTGGAGGAACGATGTTGCCTTTTTCATCAATAAAAAATAATCTATCTCCGTCTCCATCTGGAGCAAGACCCAGATCTGCGTTCTCGGAAATTACTCTTTTTTGTAAATCCACCAATGTTTCAGTTTGAAGAGGATCAGGTTGATGTGCGGGAAACGTGCCATCAAGCTCCCAGTTCATTCTAATTAATTCTTGAGGAACACGCTTGAATAGCGCTTCGATATATTGAGACCCCATGGCATTCGCCGGATCCGCGACTATTTTGAACGTTCCTATATTGGGACTGCCAATAATTTTTAAAGAATTCTCGACCTCGTCTTTGAGTATTCCGCTTTTTTTTACTATCGAACCACCGGGTGCCGGTTTTGGCAAGTCATTCTCAAGAACCATCTTTTTAACGTCATCCATTCCCGTAGGTTTTCCTATCTTAACCAATCCTCGATTACCTTTTTTCACAAATTTCACCCCGTTCCATTGCGGAGGATTATGAGAAGCCGTAATCTGCATTCCGCATTCATACCCGTAGTGCGAAACAGCAAAATAGAATGTGGGCGTTGAAACAACACCAATGTCTACTATATTTGCTCCGAGTGAAACAAGCGTATCTATAGCCGCTTTTGTAAGTGACGGTGATGAAACTCTCATATCGGTGCCGACAACTAAAGTCAGCTTATCGTTTTTGGGCTTCCCCTTTTTGAAGAATTTATAAATTGCCGAAACTATAGTTTTAATATTCTCCTCATTCAGTTCCTCTGGGTAAAGGCCACGGATATCATAGCCTTTAAAAATATGCGAAGGGATCATGATGTTAGGAATTAGTTTAATTCGGAGAGGAGTAGAATGTCAAGGTGAGATGCTAACGGCAAGGGAAGATTGCTGGTTTTCATTTTTTCATCAAGTTTGGCAAGTTCAAGAAATGCCTTTTTTAATTGATTTTCAGACCAAAGATTAGCCTGTTTTTTTAGTTTTGAAATTTGCCATGATTGCACTCGCTTAAATTCCGAAAACTCCGAATAGTTATTAGACTTTATAATCAAAAGTTGCCGAACTCTCCGAACAAGTCCATACAAAACCTGCTCCGGTTCAAAAGTTTTTAGAACTTCCGTAAGTAGTTCTAAGGTCTTTTTCGAATTTGGTTCAAAACTATCCAAAAATGCGTAGTAGAACTTTGGGAATAGAAAGTTAAAAATCTGAACTTTTTTTGGAAATTTCTTTTTGCTAAGGTCAATATCATCCCAAAGAATCACGTCCGTACTTTTGTCATTCTGAACTTGGTTCAGAATCTCCCAAACCCTTACCTCCGGCTTTAGTTTCGAGAAGTACTCCAAAACAACCACCTTTGAATCAGAAAACAAACTTCCTCCTAAAAGTGCCTCGTCAAGCTCCGCAATCGTAGCCTTTTTTCCGTCCAAACGAACAATATTTTCTTTTCCCGAAAGTAGTTCGCTTAGCTTATTTCTTGACGAAACAACATCCTCGCCTGAAATTATGTAAATCATACGTCAGTTCGTAAAGTTCTTAAGGTTTGTAAGGTTCATAAGGTAATTTTATGAACTTTAAAAACTTTATAAACCTTATAAACTATCACGTTTTGTACATTTTATATAACCGTTCGACTTCTTTATCCAATCTTCTACCTCGTCCTCTGTGTGGCAGAAGGCTTCCTGAAAAATTTTTAGGTATGTGCAATAGTTCATGAATTAAGACTTTTGTCTTATTATCTTCCGAGAGCTTATCGAACTTTTCGGACAAAACCTCGATTACGTATGCCGGCTGAACATTGAGGACCTCTTGGAAGATTTTTGGGAAAGCCCAAATCCTTGCATATGCCCGAGCCTTTGACCCATAAGTTCTGAATGCGTGTACTTGAGTAGGCCTTACATGGTCGAAAGACAAATGACGAACTAATTTGCGAAGTTCTTTCTGAATTTTACCATCCCTCTGCCACTTCATCCTACGAGTATACAGTATCGAGTATTGAGTATCCAGTTGTGTACACCTGGAGGGTGGATTAGCTTGACACCGGTTCTTTATACTAATTATTTTATTCCTAAAATCATTTTGAAATAATTTTTTAGGATTTTTGAATCAAATGAGAGCTCCGGGAGAAAACTCGCCGCAATAAAGTTGACTCTGGGCATTGCTTTCGGCTTAGCAACATTGGTTGCGATAATTTTCGAAGGATTTATAACAGGATCGCCCTTAGTTTTTGGCAACTGTTGGTATGAGAGTCCATAATTTGTAAATTTTCCGTTTTTAAGAAATGTAAACTTATCAAACGGGCCGCCATTGGATTCAAGGATAAAAGGTGTAACAGCTACTACACGTACATCCTGCTTCCAATTATTCATAGCAATTTTGAAATATTCCGAAACCACACCGTCAGAAAGAACATCAGCGTTCCAGCCGGTTTCTGTTATAAATACGGGCAAAGCTCTACCCGATAATCTTTCAACTAGATCTACTTCAAATTTATAAGTTGATGTTCCTTCAATTTTGCCTTGCGAAGGAGCCTGCGAAAAGTTCGGATTGGGATATGAATGGCTTGAGAACCCATCGATTTTTTTAAAAACATCGGGATTATGTTCATGCATTCTTCGGAGGTAAACTAAATTATCAAGGTATTTTTCGCCGTCATTTGGAGAAGCATTATCAAGGCCGCCTGCAATTATGAAAAAATCCTGATTCCGAGCTTTGAACGCGTCTACTGCATAGGATACAAAATCTGCGTATTCTGATGGTGCGGGTGGCTCTCCTCCCCATTCATCAAATCGATTTACTTCATTAAATAAAAGAACATAGCGGTTTTTTGTCGGCCAGGAAACAGAATTTAAAAAGTTTGCGAAATCTACAATATCAAAATCATTTGGTTTTCTCCATACGCTCGTGTTTTTGTAAAAAGGCTCGGTGGCTACGCGAATTATCGGAATGACATGGTGGCGCCGAGACTCATCCATGAATTTCTGCCATTTTTCAAGATCTCGATCCCCATACTGAATCGGAATGGTTACATATCCCCAATCTCCCCCCGAGGAATTTACAAGCTCTGCAGCTTTTGGAATTTCGTATGTAAACAATATGTGAATTCCAGAGATGTTATTAGATCGAGTTGAAGAATCATAGATCGCATCAGATTGTCGGGCTAAAATAAAAAACGTAAAGACCAAGACAATAGAAACGATAATTTTCATAAGATCAAAGGGTCTATATTTTATCACACCCTTGATACTATCGACTGGTCCACGATCCCAGTGGTATAATATTCTTCTTATGTGCGGAATTTTCGCATACATCGGAAACAAACAGGATGCTGCCAATATTGTCCTTGAAGGGCTAAAACGCCTTGAATACCGCGGTTACGATTCTTGGGGCATAGCAATAAAACATGGTGGGAAAATAGATGTAGATAAACATGTTGGGAAAATAGGTGGGGCAATAACCAACCTTACCAAAAGTAATATTGGGATAGGCCATACACGTTGGGCTACTCACGGAGGAGTCACCGTTGAAAACGCACACCCACATCTTGACTGCACAAAACAAATCGCAGTTCTTCATAATGGAATAATTGAAAACTATGCAGAGCTTAAGGAAGAATTAATCAGAAAAGGACATAAATTTAGTTCCGAAACAGACACAGAAATAATGGCCCATTTAATCGAAGATAACTTAAAGAGAAGTGGTTTTGCAACCGCTGTTCGAGATTCATTCAGTATACTCAAAGGGATGAACGCTATGCTAATTATGAATTCAGCCTCATCTGAAATTATCGCCGTAAAGAATGGCTCCCCTCTTGTTATAGGCATAGGAAAAGACGGAATTTTTGCAGCTTCTGACGCTGCAGGAATTCTCAAGCATACGAATAGAGTGCTATTCCTTGAAGATAATCACATGGCTATTCTTGGCAAAAACCTCAAGCTTTTGAAGCTCCCAAAAGGGATAGATGTTAAACCCAAACTTACAACCTTATCTTGGAAATTTGAAGAAACGGAGAAAGGGAAATACAAGCACTTTTTCATAAAGGAGATTCACGAAGAACCAAGAGTAATCGAAAACATTGCCCTAAATGGTGTTGCTAATATAAAAAAACTGGCCGAATTGATTGACAAGGCTTTTGGAACATTCCTTATAGCATGTGGTTCGGCATCTTACTCTGCAATTGGGGCAACATATTTATTTTCAAAGATTGCAAAAAAACACGTAAATTTTGCCATTGGATCAGAATTTAAATATATAGAGGATTTTATAACCAACAAAACCCTAGTTATTCCAATATCTCAGAGCGGCGAATCAATAGATGTAATAGAACCCATAATGCGCGTAAAGACCCAAAAAGGGGCGTATATCGCAGGAATAGTAAACGTGTTGGGTTCAACCCTCTACAGAATCTCGGATTTTAAAATACTGCTTGAATCAGGACCTGAAAAGGCGGTTGTTGCTACAAAAAGTTTTATTGCAATGCTCGCAGTTTTAATTCTAACAGCATATACTCTCGCAGGAAAACAAGATAAGGGAAGAACTTTACTTAAAAAGGCGTCAAAAAACGTAGCGCAAATTTTATCCGATGTTTATGTTGCAAAAATAAAATTCTTGGCCCGAAAACTTTCAAAGAGCGAGCATATTTATATTATTGGAAGAGGATTGTCATACACAGCAGCGCTTGAGGCAACTTTAAAAGTCAAGGAAGCAACGTATATACATGCAGAGGCATTTCCTGGTGGAGAACTCAAGCATGGCGTCATAGCACTTATTGAAAAAGGTACTCCTTGTATCGTATTTGCTTCAAATGACGAAACTTACTACGACATCCTCTCAAATGCACAAGAAATAAAAGCTCGAGGAGGATACATTATAGGAGTAGGACCCAAAAACAGCGAGACCTTTGACGATTTTCTTGAAACAGACGATATTGAGGAAGCAACGTTACTCCCCCAAGTAACTGTCTCGCACCTACTTGGATATTATCTTTCGCTCGCACGTGGCAATAAGGATCCTGATAAACCTCGAAACCTTGCAAAATCCGTTACCGTAAAATAACAATTGACAACTAACTACTGACAACTGACAATTAAGGGATGCACGTTGAAAAAATCCTGAAGTTTGTTCGATCGAATCTTAATATTATTATCCCCCTACTTCTTTTAATCCCGATCTACGCAATCCTTTACAAAATTTATATTCCGCGCGTGAATGCCTTTGGGTGCTTTGACGACTGCAATAATTTTATGGGTGGATATTTTTTACTTCAAGGAAAAGCTATGTTTTCAGAATTCTTTTTCAACCACCAGCCCTTTGCTGGGTTTATAAGCTATTTCATCCAGGCGGTTACCCATCCACAGAATGTGTTCGAATTAATCTTGCGACATAGACAATTCGTCCTCGTATTTTCTCTAATCATGAACGCAATTCTCATTTGGCGATTCAGACTTCCAGCCTTCCTATTTATTTTGCTTTACGAACCAGCCAAGTTTTACCTATTCGGAGATAGATTTCTGGCTGAAGGAATAATCGTCTATCCCCTAGCCTACCTCACCGGCCTCGCACTTCTGAAAATTTCCAGCCAAAAGCCAACAGCCAACAGCCAAACGCTATTAACTATTGACTATTATCTAGTATCTATCGCTGCCTGGTTCGTCATCTTCATGCGAGAGCCGTACGTACCCCTAGCTCTAGTATTATTTGCAATTATCTTTTTTGAAAACAAGTTAAGGAAAATTCGAATTATTCCCATCCTGTTGTTCGCCACGCTTTCTATAATTACACTACTATCCTTTAACCTGTCCGAGTACTTCTTTAATGTTGTAACTGTGAACTATACAGCTGTTTTACCTTCAGATGTTAAGGCTGATATGCTTGGTAACCGTTTTACTCAAGCATTGTTCTACCCTGTCTATGTATTCTTTTACGGAAATTCAAACATACTTCGGAATCTCCTGATTTTAATAGATATTGTATTTCTGGCTAACTTGTTCGTATTGTTTAAAAAAAGAGTTTATCGAACAATAATTGCGATATTGATAGTTTTGGGGCTTGCAAATATTAGAGTCGTTTTGCCGGGCTCAATGTTTTATGAGGCTTTCCATCTGCTGGTTTGGTTTGCACTCTTTGTCTTCATAACATCTATGCTAGTCTTTTGGAATTTCATTCAAAAAAAACTATTCTACGCTTCAATTTTAATACTTTCTTTCGCCCTTTTATCCTTTGTCTCCTCGCGTTCATATTTTGCCCATGAACCATTTGACCAACACAAAGAGCTTCTGACAAACTATGGCGAAGTGATGCAAATTGGAGAGGTTGCCCGCAAATTATCCGGTCCGGGCGATACTCTTTTTCTTGACGGCTCTGACGATCTTATCTACTGGCAAGCTAAAATTCCTTCTTCATATAAATACTCTTGGTATACATCTGCAATGCCACACTTTAAAAAGTATGCTGACGCAAGGATTGAAATGTTCAAGATAAACCCGCCTACGTTTTATAAGGAGTTTGGATCATGTCCTAAAAAATCGGACATTGGAGAATTGTATCGCTTACCCGATTTTGTAAAAAACAAATACGTTCAATTGTATAATCTTGAAAATCCTTCTTGTTTATTTGTCAGGAAAGATAAAGTCGACCAAATATCGGATGCGCAGTGGAAAAAAGCGGCAGAATCTTTATATCGTTTACCCCGCACCACAATACCATGACCATAAAGTCGTGGATGCGGGGTTTACCAAATGAGGAGAATTAAATTTACTAAAGAGGGATTCGATCAACTTAAAATTGAATACGAAAAACTCAAAGTTGGCCGGCCGGAAGCAGTCAAAGAACTCTCAAGAGCGAGAGAGTTAGGAGATCTATCGGAAAATAGTCTTTATCACGCCGCAAAAGCAAGACTCAGATCAATCGATATCCAATTAAGGAGACTTTCGAACCAAATTAAACTTGCGCAAGTTGTGCCTTCCAAAAAAGTCCTGGTTGAACAAAATGGGCAACAAATCGAATACCAAATTGTGGGCGATTTTGAAGCAGACCCTTCACAAAATAAAATTTCTGCAAACTCTCCAATTGGCAGTTCGCTCCTTGGCAAAAAAGAAGGGGACATAGTCGAAATCCAAACCCCCAAAGGCAAACTCAAGCTCAAAGTTCTCAAGTCCGATTAATTCGGAGTCGAAATGCTATAATTTGACAACGTGAAAAAGAGTTTTTATTATTCATGGGTGGGAGGGTTCTCCGACTGGAAGCTGGTTTCCCTGGCTTAAAGAAAAACTCGAACAAAAAGGGTTCGAAGTTATTGTGCCCTCCATGCCAAACCCTGATACTCCGAATCTTGACAAATGGCTATCAAAACTGAAAGAAGCGATTGTCGATCCTGATGAAAATACCTATCTTGTTGGTCATAGTCTTGGTTGTATAGCGATATTAAGATTTCTCGAATCACTCGACGAAGATCAAAAAATTGGCGGGGTAATATTTGTCGCCGGATTTGGGCACGATCTTGAATATGAAGGATATAAAGGCGAGCTGAGCTCATTCTTTGCCAGTCCAACTGATTGGAACAAGATCAAAACGAAAGCGAACAAATTCGTGATTATTCATTCGGAGGACGATCCTTGGGTACCTATTGAGCACAGTAAAATTTACGAAGAGAAACTTGGAGCTGAATCGATTATCCTAAACGGTTATGGACATTTTACCGACGGTGATGGAGTAACAGAACTTCCAATCGTCCTTTCAAAACTCCTCGAAATAGCAAAATGAAACATCTTTTTTTTGCGATTGCATCTCCAATTTTATCCTCGGTATTAACAATATTCAAAACTCGTGCAATTAAACTTTTGGATGTTCCAACATTTCTATTTTTTAATGCTTTGTTTGGATTCCTGACGCTTTTAGCTTTTTTAGGTTTAAAAAAAGAGAAATTAGACTTTGATAAAATTAAGGATAATAAAAAGGAACTATTCTCTCTTATTTCGACTCGATACATAATCGCCGATATCATACTGGTTTTAGGGCTAAGTCAGACGGAAGCAATTAAGGCTATCTTTTTTACAAAGGCCGAACCTTATTTTGTACTTTTTTGGCATTGGTTAATAAATAAAGAAAAGGTAAAGCCGGCACATTTATTACTACTTGCTATCCATATCTTCGGAGCAATTTTGCTCTCAACCGGAGGAATATTTACAGGAGTCGGCGCACCTCAAATCGGAGACTTTGCAATAATTCTTGCGATGGGATTTTATTCCTATTCTTATTTTCCGGCTTCAAGACTAGTTAAAACCATTGGCCCTCAAATTTCAAATATGCTCGGTCTTTTAGTAGCGGGTATTTTCTTTTTGCCTGTCTTTTTTATATTTTCAGGAAGTCATGTGTTCAGATTTTCAGAAGGTTGGTTATATTTAATACTTCAGGCAGTGCTTTTAACTTCTGTCAGCTTGACCCTCTGGTTTGCATCTCTAAAAAGCGTAAAAGAGTGGATAGTATCATCGTTACGAGCGGTAGGACCTCTTGTCGGAGCACCTTTTGCCTTTTTCTTTTTTGGCGAAACTCTAAGTCCGGTACAAATAGTTGGCGCAGGAATAGTGCTTACAACCTCTTTCTTAATTGCCCGCGAACACCTCAAAACAAATAGAAACAGATAGGATTCCTTGATGTTTGAGCGCCATTTTAATATAATTTGAGCACGGCGCCTTCGTCTAGCGGTCCAGGACACAGGGCTTTCATCCCTGTAATCACGGGTTCGAATCCCGTAGGCGTCACAATCTTATTGTTTATTCTGGCCTCAAATTCTGTTATAATTCCTTGCATGTCCAAAGTAGAATCCAGATATACACCCTTACCACAGGCTTCTTCTCCTTTGGTAAAATTTGAATTAAATTTACCACCTTACATTGACCAAAATCAAATAGGAGTAAATTTAAAGGCTATTCATAGTCTGTGCAGGTTGGGAGGAATAGAGCATTTAAGAATAATTAGCAATACGAAGGGTGATACATCAACTGAAATTCCACAGACTGCAGGATACGATTCGCAAGGATCTGCTTATGGGTCAAGTAAAATTTCGAGGAACATAGTATCCCCCCAAGATTCAAGCTTTGGTCCTTCGTGGTACGGACCGATTCACGCCGCAGACTGGATAGGCGCAACAATTGATGTAAATATTAACGAAGTTATTTTCCGAATGAACAACGATAAGAGATGGAAAAACAAAGGGATAAGGTCACTTGAATCTTGGTCACATTTCCTGAATCAAGCGATGAAACAGGAAGTTTCGACTATAGGGACTAAAAATTTAATGTCTGGATTGCGTACTAACGATGGTGTAGCTATGATTATAATTGATGGATTAACAACCGCAACAGGATTTGGTTTCCCATTTCCTCAATTTTTAGGATTAAGCCCTCTAGAAAGTGGTCCAATGATAGTAATGGCAGGAAACGCGTTTGCGAATATGGTTACGTGGAGGTTCTATGAACTTAACCAAAATAGATGGTCTAATGTAGAAAGCAACAGGTATAGACTTTCTCTTTTTTATGGAATCCAACCAGATAGAGCATTAGCACTGCAGCTTCTTGCAAAAACATCCACTTTAGTAAAATCATTAGAGATGCAAACAAAATAGTTTCCAATCCTTAGTGGTAATTGTAGGCGATACCTATCCCATGGTTAGGATTAAGAATTAGAAGCTGGTTCCAATTCTGACTAACATGGGTCACAATAAACCTATAGTTTGACATTTTCCCCGTTTCTTAATATAATTCTTCGCATGGTAGAAAACAAAGAAGGAGGATACGTACGTCCATTTGATATAAACACATCTGGAATTCCTGGTACCCTCAAGGAATGGAGGAATATAAGGGATAAAGAGCAATATACTCTCGCGGAATTAGAAGCTGAGGGTACGTCATCTCTTCGGTATTTTATGTTTGCTACAAAAGCATACAGCATGTCGGGTAGGACTTTTGAAAGAGGGGCAATAGTTTATCTTACTACCGCAATATTTACAACGAAACTGATAGGTAGGTTAGGTCTTGAGTTGGATGAAATTGAAGAGACAGATATTGAAAAAGTGGTTCACGTAATAGACCGGTTAGATGACAGCGATTGGGACAACCCTATTTTAAGAGAAGCCTTTAATATTGCAGGAATGCAGAAACCTGCTAATTTTTACGATGCTGTCGTAGACATATTACCTAAGCTATCTCCTAACATCAATGCAGCTATGCTGGAAATTGAAAAGAGACTTGGGTCTGACCGTATCCACACCTCCACCTTCCTAGAAGGTTATGTCGATGCATGGTTTTTACTTCTCCTCAAATATTTACAAAGATATTCGGGAGATCCCCACTCGAAATAATAATATCTCTAGGCTCACAATCTTTTAAGGAGCTTGGTCAGGATTTCTTTGGCGGCGTCGCGGCCTCCAAGACCAAATGCAAGACCTGCGGCAAGCGCAACTGATGCCACAACCCCCGCAAACAATATTCTTATTAAATCGCTTGCGATTCCCAATTGATTTAGGGCTATTAATACGGCAAAAATTATTACCGAATATTGTCCAACCACCGCAATTGTCCTTGCCGATTCTCCCGAGACTCCTTGCACTGATGCCAAAAGCAGGTCGTGAACCAATCTTCCTACAACAAATCCAACCAAAAGCAACAATACCGAAACCAGAACGCTTGGTAGATAAGCCAAGAGATTATTAAGGATGACAACAAATTGACCCAACCCCCAAATATCTGCCGTTGGTACAAGAAACAAAATAATAACAAACCAACGTGCAAGTTCAGCCAAGAATCCTGTCCATGAAACACCCTCTCTTCCCCGAGTCTCAGGCACGCCGTATCTTTCAAGCAATTGTTCAAGCTTTACAAATTTAAAAAGCTGAACCAACACCTGCTTGACAAATGAAGCAATAATTAAGCCTATGAGCAAAACAATGAGACCTGTTAGAAAACGCGGGATGAATTGGGCAACTGAGGTTAATGTATTATTAAGTGTAACTGTTAAAACTTGGTTTACACTCTCAAACTGCAAATTTTATCACCACCCTCCGGGCCAGAGGCCCTCCGGGTCAGAGACCTTTCTTAGGGCCGGCGGCCATATCTACCACTAGGCTATCACAGAACAGATTGATTTGTCAACCCCGATTCAATCGGGGTCAAGGAGTTTTACGACGAAGACCCTGAGCTTGTCGAACGGGTCAACCCTTTTTTGGATTCGACCCTAAACTATTTGTGAACGTTCACAAAGAGAGAAATCGTGGATTTTGAGGGCGGGTTTTTCGCGGCACCCCCAAATGCCGCGAGGATTTT